>CAYPTI010000073.1:0-9413 GCA_964413525.1 uncultured bacterium
GCCGGGGTTTTTTCCCAGCCGGACCGACCCGGTGGACGGGGACAGGAGGTACAGTCGCCGCCGATCGCGACGCGGGCGAGGGAACTGGACCTGCCTCTCTTTCAGCCGGAAACCATGAACGAAGACGGGCTCGATCGGCTCCGTTCCCTCGGAGAACTCGACGTGGGGATCCTGGTCGCCTACGGCCAGTTGCTCTCCCCGGAGGTATTTGATTATCCCGAGCACGGAATGTTGAATTTCCACGCCAGCCTGCTTCCTCGCTGGCGAGGAGCGACCCCGATCCGGCACACTTTGATGGAGGGAGACGGGGAGACCGGGGTTACCGTCTTCCGCATTGTGGAGGAGCTGGACGCCGGACCGATCGCTCACCAGGTCCGAACGGCGGTTGAACCCGGGGAAACCTACCAGGAGTTATACGACCGGCTGAGTCACCTGAACCTGGTGGGCCTGAATCTTCTGTTAAGTGACCTGAGGGACGATACGCTCGACCTGCGTCCTCAGGAGGGGGAACCGAGCTACGCTCCCCGGCTGGAGTCAGATGCGGCGGAAATTGATTGGACCGACTCCGGTGAACGCATCGCCCGGCACGTCCGGGCCTTTTGTCCGGATCCCGGAGCGTACACGTATTTTCGAGGTGATCGGGTCAAGGTCTACCGGATCCAACCCATCGAGGCCGGCGAGCCATCCGAGCCGGGAAGCACCCTTCAGGGGGAAACCGGCCAGCTGGTGGTCAAGGCCGGAGAGGGAGCCGTCGCGATCGAGGAGTTGCAACCGGCGGGTTCGCGCCGGATGTCGGTGAAGGAATTTCTGGCCGGTCGGACCGTCGAGCCGGGCGAATCCTGGGGGAACCCGGACTAATGGTTCCCGGCTTCTCGTCGGAGGGTCCCCGGAGGTCCTTGCGGTCGGCTGTCGTCGATCGATGATGTCTCTGTTGTCCGGGAGGTTGGACCGGTGAACGGACTGGACATCGCTCTCCTGCTGGGTTTGATTGTCATGGTCTGCTGGGGCTATTCGATCGGTCTCCTGGCCATCATCACCCAGGTAGTCGGCGTGCTCGGGGGACTCGTGGTCGCCGGAGCGTTTTTTCATCTCCCCGTGGCCGCGTGGGAAACCTGGTTTGAGCCGAGTATTCTGATTAACATCATCAGTTTCGTTTTGTTGTTCGGCATCGGAGGAGTCCTTGTGTCCACGGTCGGGGTTCTGCTCCAGTCGTTTCTCGAGATCATCCGGCTTTCCTGGCTGGATCACCTGGCGGGGGGAGTGGTCGGGCTGGTGTTCGGCATTGGACTGCTCGGAACCGGCCTCCTGGTGGTCATCCATCTGTTCGGGGAGGTCCCGCTGCTGATCGAATCGTCCCGTCTCGCCGGCTGGGTGCTGGAGGGGATGCTGTACGGAATGGACGTGATTCCCTGGCTGTTTGATGATTTGCTGTCCAGGCTTCCGTTGTCCTGAGCAAACCGGGGTTTGACGCCTGCTTTACCGGGAGCCGTCTCTCAATTCAGGTCGCCCCGCGGACTACGCGATCAGGGGTCTCGCCGGGAGGCGATCCGGGTGGCTTCCGACAGGGACTCGGTGCCGCAGGCCAGAGACGTGTGGATCGGTTTGGAACGCCCCCTGAGCCAGGCCATCCGGGAGAGCACGTTGTGTAAGTAGCGCATGGACCCGCCGTTGTAATTAAAAATGGCACTGATGTAATTGCCGTGGCGATCCTTCCAGTGCTTCAAATATCGGGCTCCGGCCCGGAGGTTTTTCTCCAGATTGGTTCGCAGGTTTTCGGGTTGTACGGGTCGTTCCAGCATGTACTGGGCGGTCCGTCGCTGAACCTGCATGATCCCGTAGGAATTGTGGGCCAGGTGGATGTCTCCTGTAACACAGCGCATGTGTGTCTCCTGCCAGGCCACGGCAAAGACGAGATCGGCCGGAACATCGACTTCCCCGGCGACCCGGAGGATGGTTCGGGCCATCTGATCGGGATCGACCGGAAAGTTTCCACTCCGGCACCCGCTGGCCTGGCCGGTCCTCGATTCCTGAAGCCGGGCGATGGTCGTCCGGTACAGCTCCGAGCGGGAGGAGAGGGGATCGACTGAGATCGATATCAGGTTGGGGGAGGGATGGTAGGGTTCCAGGAGGCGAAGCATGGCGGAATGGTCGTGTTCCAGGTAATCCGACAGAGCAACCGTCCAGCTTCCGTAGTGAGCCCGTCTTGCTTTGATGTAACGGGCGGCGAGGAGGATGGATTCGGTCGGGTTGTTGGACACCTGTTCCGGGGACAGGGATGGATCGACGGTACGGATCAAACCGGGACGCAAACCGGAAAGTCCGACTCCGTTCCGGGACGGTTGGTATTGGAACCCCGTTTTTTCGGCCACCGCCCGGGCGAACAGCCTCCCGGACAGGCCGGGCAGGATCCGGTCCGCTTCGTCCAGCGCGGAGGAGTACGTCCGGACCTGTTCCTCGGTGAGCTCCGGATTTGTTCGGGTGATGATGGATTCGTATCCGGCATGGGAGGGGGACAGGGCGACCCCGGTGAGGAGGATCAAAACCACTGCCGTCAGAATTATATTACCAATCCGTTGATCCATCATGGATTCTCCTCTGTCCGTCCGAATACAGTAAGGGCCGCAAAAGGGATGATCGTGACCGGACCAAGAATGGAAGATGGTTCGCGCAGAAGCCCGTTTCCCCTGGTGCCCTGTTCCCGCTCCAAAGGTCAGCAAACGTTTGGAACTCGTCGCACGAAAAAAATCGAATATTTCTTTCCTTTATTTCCGTGGCTAAACATTATACCAGATCCACAGGGGCTACCAAACCGGCCCCGGAACAGGGGGTGGATGGGGATTCCTCGTACCAGGTTGGTAAGGATGAGGGGGATTGCTATACTGAGCGATGAACATTTGACGGCAAGGTTTTCCCTCGACACACACCAGCGTCCCGTCGGGACATTCAGACATACCAGCGAGGGGAATGAAACCGTATGCTTGAGCGACTGTTGGATCAGGCCGGGGAGGCCCTGGACAGCGGTCGTCCTCACCGGGCGATCGAGCTGTTGAAACGGGGCGTTCGACGCGACCCGTACTGGGTGGAGGGTCACCGGTTGTTGGGGGAAATTTACCTTATTGAGGTGGAACACGCCTGTTACGCACTGGTTCAGTTCCGGAAGCTACGACACGTTAAGGGCCGGTTGGATTTCGAAGAAAACGTGGCCCTTGCCTGGGCGTACGCGGAACGGGATTTCCAGGACCGGGCTCTGCAGGTCCTGCAGCAGCTTCCCGATCAGAAACCCGACACCGTTCAGTATCTGGGAAATCAGTACGGGACGGACTCTCTCCTGAAGACGATCCGGGGGGACGTGACGGCGACGTTGAAGGACCGTCAGGATGAATTCTATGCCAAGAACCTCCGGAAGGGTCAGGATTTTCTCGAACTGGGTGACTGGTTTCAGGCTCAGAAGTGCCTGGAGCGAGCCCTCGACATCAAGGATACTCCCGAAGTGAGGTTGGAATACGGACGATGTCTCCTGAAACGTCAGCGTTATCCCCGGGCGGTGCGAATGTTGAAGTCGATTCAGTCCGACCCGGACGTGGGATCTCGGGCTCAGTCGCTCCTGGGCGAAGTCTACCGTCGCCTCGGGATCTCAGTTCCGTCCGAGAACGACCCGTCGCCGGAGACCGTGCCGGCGAAGCGGATTGCTTCCTGACGCCCTCCTACGCTACCATCCCTTGGTTTATTAACGTTTACGAGCCGTTCCATCACGAACCTGGAGTTGTTTCATCATGAATCAGGAATCGTATCTATTCACGTCGGAATCCGTTACCGAAGGACACCCCGACAAAATTTGCGATCAGGTGAGCGATTCGGTTCTGGACGCTCTGTACGAACAGGATCCTCATTCCCGCGTCGCCTGCGAGACCTCAATTTCCACGGGACTCGTGCTGCTTGCCGGGGAGATTACCACCGACGCCTCGGTGGATTACAACGACCTGGTCCGGGAGACGATCCGGGAGATTGGGTATGACGACAGCCGGCTCGGGTTTGATGCCGGAACCTGTGCGGTCCTGGTGGCGTTCGACGAACAGTCGGGTGACATCGCCCAGGGGGTCGACGACGGCGGAGCCGGAGATCAGGGCCTCATGTTCGGGTATGCCACCGACGAAACCGACGAATACATGCCCCTGCCCATTGTCCTGTCCCACCGCTTGACCAGGGGACTGGCCGACCTTCGGAAGGACAACGTGCTCGATTACCTTCGGCCGGACGGCAAGAGCCAGGTCACCGTGCGCTACGATCAGGAGGAACCCCGCGAGGTGACCACGGTCGTGGTTTCAACCCAGCACGACGAATCGGTGGAGCAGGAAGCGATCGAGGAAGACCTCCGCCAGCACCTGATTCCCACCGCCATCCCGGACCGGTATCGGACCGATGAACTGGAACTGCTGGTGAATCCGACGGGACGGTTCGTCCGCGGAGGTCCCTACGGGGACGCCGGGGTGACCGGGCGGAAAATAATCGTCGATACCTACGGCGGATTCTGCAGCCACGGAGGGGGCGCTTTTTCCGGCAAGGATCCCACCAAGGTCGACCGCAGCGCCACCTACGGAGCCCGGTACGTGGCCAAGAACATCGTTGCCGCCGGCCTGGCTCGCGAATGCACGGTGCAGCTTTCCTACGCCATCGGAGTATCCGAACCGGTTTCGATCCTGGTCGATGACCACGGGACCTCCGAGGTGCCGGCCTCCCGGCTTCAGGAGGCGGTGAGGGAGGAGTTTGACCTGTCACCGAACGGGTTGATCGAGGAACTCGACCTCCGCCGGCCGATCTACAAACCGACGGCTTCCTACGGACATTTTGGCCGGGATTCCTCCGACGGTAAGTTCCCCTGGGAACGGACCGACCGGGTTGAATCCCTCCGCGAACGGCTGTCCGTGCGGGAGACCCCGACGGGAACATGAACGGACCCGTCATCGTCCGGCCTCAACCCGGTGACGTGGGACGCCCGGGGACGACGTTGGTTCCGGTTTCCCGCCGGTCCTGAGGTAGAAGACTCCTGGATTTAAAAGCCCTCTCGGGAATGCGGGACTACATCGGTGCACCGGCCGAAGATCTCTCCCGGCTTATGGAAACGGCTCGAGATGTGTTTGAAGCGGGGGGATACCGGGGAATCAGTACACCTGTCCTGGAGGATGCCCGGCTGTTCGACCGATCCCTGGGGGAGGAGTCGGACGTCGTTTCGGAGGAAATGTATACCGTCGAGCAAAGCGGGGATCGGTCCATTGCCCTGCGCCCCGAGAACACCGCCGGGGTGGTCCGCAGCCTGATCGAACATGGTTTAATGTCGCAGGCCAACCAGCGAAAATTTTATTACACCGGGCCGATGTTTCGCCACGAACGGCCCCAGAGCGGCCGCCAGCGACAGTTCCATCAGGTCGGGCTGGAAGTCTTCGGGCGGCAGGATCCGACCGTGGACGCCGAGGTTCTGGAGCGGGCCGTCGCGTTCCTCGAAGGAGCCGGGGTGGAAGACTGGACCCTTCAGTTGAACTCGATCGGGTGTTCGATCTGCCGTCCCCCCTTTCTGGAGCGCTTAACGGAGGCGCTGGAACCGGTGCGCTCGGACCTCTGTGACGACTGCTTTCACCGGTTTGAGACCAACCCCCTCCGGATGCTGGACTGCAAGGAATCCTCCTGTCAGCAGCTCTACGACGAGCACGCTCCGTCCATCCTGGATCACCTCTGCGATGAGTGCGATCGGCACTTCTCTCAGCTCCGGGACATGCTGGAGGAACTGGGAATTGACTTTGTGGTGGAACCTCGCCTGGTCCGGGGCCTGGATTACTACGTTCGAACGACGTTTGAATTCGTCTGTTCGGAGCTGGGGAGCCAGGACGCCGTCCTGGCCGGAGGTCGCTACGACGGACTCGTGGAGGAACTCGGGGGGGATCCGACCCCCGGGATCGGGTTTGCCGCCGGAGTGGAACGACTCATGATCCTGCGGGGAACCCTGGACCGTCGGGATCTGGACGTGCGGACGGACGTGTTTCTGATTCCGTTCAACGACCGCTGTCGGGACGAGTTGCTTGTCTGGGCTCGACGGCTCCGTTCGGTGACCGTTGGGGGTCGACGGGTCCGGGTCGAACTCGGGGATCCCGAGGACAGCATGCGGTCGCAGCTGCGCCGGTCGGACCGCTACGGGGCCAGGGTGACCGCGATCCTCGGGCCCGATGAACGGGAGTCCGGGACCATCGGGCTGAAACGGATGGACACCGGCGAACAGATCACCGTGGAACGAGACCCGGAATCCGACCTGAACGACCGGGTTGTATCCTGGCTGCAGGAGATCGAACGAGAGGACGATCGGGATTCATGAGCCCCCAATCCGAGCAATCAACATCATACCGACAGCAACACTGTTTGGAGACCGTCGAGTTTGCCCCCGGGGAGGAGGTCCGGCTCGCCGGCTGGGTGGACGCCCGGCGGGACCACGGCGGGGTGATCTTCGTGGATCTTCGGGACCGGACCGGTCTGGTCCAGCTCGTTTTTGATCCCGAGTTCGACTCCTCCGCCCACGATCGGGCGGGAGACCTGCGGGACGAGTACGTGATTTCCGTCACCGGCGAAGTCCGGAAGCGTTCCGAGGAAACCAGGAACCCCGATCTGGAGACTGGGGATCGGGAAGTGTTCGTAGGGGAATTGACCGTGTTGAACGAGGCCAAAACGCCACCCTTCCCGATGGACGAGGCGGACCAGACCCGGGAGTCGCTGCGGCTCGAACACCGGTACCTGGACCTCCGGAGGGAGGAGTTACGGTCCGGGTTTGTCAAACGACATCAGGTCGCCCAGGCGGCCCGCCGGTTTCTGGACGACCACGATTTCCTGGAAGTTGAGACCCCGGTCCTCACGCGGTCCACTCCCGAGGGAGCCCGGGATTACGTCGTTCCCAGTCGAGTTCACCCGGGAGAATTTTACGCCCTGCCTCAGTCCCCCCAGCTGTTCAAACAAATTTTGATGTGCGGGGGATTCGAACGGTACTTTCAGCTGGTGAAGTGTTTCCGGGACGAGGATCTTCGGGCCGACCGGCAACCGGAATTCACCCAGCTCGACATGGAACTCAGTTTTGTCGGGGAAGAGGACATCTACCGGATTTGTGAACCGCTCGTCCAGACGATGCTGCGGGCGGCCGATTACCCCGTTCCGGAGGCCCCGTTTGATCGGATGACCTACGACGAGGCCATGGAACGCTACGGGACGGATCGACCCGACACCCGGAACCCCCTCCGGATTCATACGGTCACGGAGGTCTTTCGCGGCACGGAGTTCGGGGTCTTCGCGGGGGCCATTGAATCGGGAGGAGCGATCCGAACCCTTGTGGTTCCCGAGGGGGCGGACTGGAGCCGTTCCCGGTTTGACGAGTACACCGACGAGGCCCAATCCATGGGGGCCCAGGGTCTGGCCTGGATCAAGCTCAACGGACCGGACGACTGGCAGTCTCCGATCGTGAAGTTTTTCTCCGAGGAGGAGAAGCAGGGACTGCTGGAGGAGACCGGAGCCGGGGCCGGGGACTGTCTGCTGTTTATGGCGGATCAACGCCGGGTGGCCGATCGGGTACTGTCCAACCTCCGGAACCGGATCGGCGAGGAAGACGACCGGCTGGCCGACCGCGACGATTTCGTCTGGATTACGGAGTTTCCGTTGCTTGAATACGATGAGGAGGAGGGACGGAACGTGGCCATGCACCATCCCTTCACGGCGCCGCGGGAGGACGACCTGAAGCATCTTCCGGACGACCCGGAACGGGCCCGGGCCCGGGCCTACGACCTGGTCTGGAACGGAGTGGAGATCGGCGGCGGTAGCATTCGAAACCACACCCTCGAGCAGCAGAACCTCCTGTTCGAGACCCTGGGCATCCCCCGGGAGGAGGCCCGTTCGAAATTCGGGTTCCTGCTTGACGCTCTCGAGTACGGCGCACCACCCCACGGAGGCATCGCCTTCGGGTTTGATCGCCTGTTAATGTTACTTACGGGGTCGTCTTCCATCCGTGACGTCATTGCCTTCCCCAAGACTCAGAACGCGTCCGATCCCCTGACCGGTGCTCCGAAACCGTTGAGTCGGGGACAGCTCGACGAACTCCACCTCGAGGTCCGGGAGCCGGACGAGTCCTGAGTCGAGCGTGCGACGGAGGTTGGAAGGGATGAACGAAGAAATTCAGCTCCAGGACGAGGACGAAATGCTCTCGGTGTGCGGGAGCCTGGATGAAAATTTGAGTTTCCTGGAAGACGAACTGGGGATCACCATCATTCCGCGGGGCAACCGTCTGGTCCTCAGCGGGGCTCCCCGCCAGGTCAGGACGGGCCGGGATTTGCTGGAGGATTACCTGGAGGTCTACCGCGAGAACAACCAGGATACGTCGGTGCAGGATTTCGCCAGGGCGTGGATGAAGGACAGTCGGGAGTCCCGGGAGATGGCCGAGGACCGGATCTTGGTCTCTCGGTCGGGAACGGCCGTTAAACCGCGTACGGTGAACCAGAAGAAATACGTGGAAGCGATCCGGAACAACGACATCACCTTTGTCATCGGTCCGGCCGGGACGGGCAAGACGTACCTGGCCATGGCGATGGCGCTCTCCTACCTCAACCGGGATCGAGTGTCCCGCATCATCCTCGCCCGACCGGCGGTGGAAGCCGGGGAAAGCCTGGGGTTTTTGCCGGGGGATCTGCAGGAAAAAGTGAACCCGTATCTCCGACCGCTGTACGACGCGATCTACAACCTTATGGACATTGAGACCTGCGATCGGATGCTTGAGGACGGAACCATTGAGATCGCGCCCCTCGCCTTCATGCGGGGAAGAACCCTGGCGGATTCCTTCGTGATCCTGGACGAAGCCCAGAACACGACCTCCGCCCAGATGAAGATGTTTCTCACCCGGTTCGGCCGCAATTCGAAGGCCGTGATCACCGGGGACATCACGCAGTCCGACCTGGCCCGAAGCGAGACCAGCGGCCTTGTGCAGGCGTCCCAGATCCTTCCCGGAACCGAGGGGATTGCGTTTATTGAATTCACCGAAGAGGACGTGGTTCGCCATTCCATCGTGCAGCGGATCATCGAAGCCTACGATAGCCTTGATTCCTCCTGAGCGTTTCCATGCCGGTTGAACCGGGTGGTGAGAGCCGGAAGGAATCCATCCAGCAGGCACGGCGAAGGCGTATCCTCCTTCTTGCGCTGGCCTTCCTTCTCCTTTCCGTCGGTCTGATCACGGTCTTCGCCCCGGACCGCTACGACCTGCAGTCCCTGGAAGCCGGGGAGGTCAGCCCGGTGACATACGTCGCCGAGGAACGGTACGAGCTGGTGGACGAGCCGGCCTGGGAGGAACGAAAACGGCAGGCCGTGCAGGACCTTCGACCCCGGATTACGGTCGACGTCGC
>CAYPTI010000074.1:0-1447 GCA_964413525.1 uncultured bacterium
ACTTTTAATCCGGGTGTCGAGGGTTCGAATCCCTCCCGGCTCACCATTTATAATCCTGCTTACGAGGCCATAGACAGGTAGTAAAACAGATTATGATCCCTATCTATAACTGAATACGTGGTAACAAGTGGCAGCACAGAGAAGTCGGAGAGCGACGGGGAAAAACTTTCTCGTAGTACGTCTCGCAAACCCTCCTTTGAAGATGGGTGCTCACGTGGGAGCACGTGTCGAGGGCCACCTGGATTGACTAGAGGCCTAATTTTTTCTCGATGGTCAATGGCTATTGAAGTCCAACGGGCGGGCAAATCCGGGTAACCCGGATTTGTGGTTCGGCGGTGGTTCATTCCGGGGGAGTGTCTGCTTACGAGTCCGAACGGTTCTCCGATTCGTCGGAGGTCTGCTCGGGGACCGGCAAATCGGGTCTGGAACCAAGAGGTTCGGTAAAAAATTGTTCCGGGTCCACCCGGTTCCCGGACAGGGTAACGCCCAGGTGCAGGTGGGGACCGGTGACGCGACCGGTCTCCCCTACGGTGCCGAGGATCTGGCCGCGGCGGACCCGGTCGCCCTCCGAGGTTCGAATTTCATCCAGGTGGAAGTAGTGGGAGAACAGGCCCGTTCCGTGGTCGACGATCACAGTGCGTCCGGCAAAGAAGAGGTCGTCGACCAGGGCCACGGTACCGTCGTTCATCGAGAGAACCGAGGTGCCGGTCGGAGCAGGATAGTCCTCCCCGGAATGAGGGTTGCGGGGGGAGTTGTTAATAATCCGGCGGGCACCGAAACTGTCGTTGGATTCCCGGTACAGGCTGAACGGAAAGACAAACGGCCGGTCCCAGGCCTGCTCGGTGCGTCGAGTGGTGATTTCCCGCACCCGGGCGGATTCCTCCCGGGCCCGCTGGAGATCGGCGTCGGACAGTTCCACCAGGCTGGTGTCCTCAATCGTGATGTGCTGAACCCGGAAGTCCCCCTCGACGACCTCAAACCGGTGGAAGGGTTCGCTGTTCCGGCGGATGAGCCCGGTGTCGGCGTGGTCCCGCAATCCGACGGCAACCCAGGCCTCGGGTTCTCCGTTCAGGTCAACCGGATGGAGGGAAAAGGGCTCCGAGACGCTGAGGGTCTCCGGAATCGGGTCCGGGATCCGAAGGATTTCCCCGGGCTGGACTTCGTCGGGCAAGGTCGCCGTGGCGGGGGAACTCAGCCCGACCAGCAGGACCACGACCCCCAAAAACCCGATGTACCGGTTCAGGTCGTTCATGTTATAGTGGCTCCTTCGTCGGCGGGGATTTTTCCGTCGTCGCCACGCCCATCCGGAAGCCGGACCGCGTGGGGGATTAGCTCAGCTGGGAGAGCGCGTCGTTCGCAACGACGAGGTCGGGGGTTCGAATCCCCCATCCTCCACCAATAAAACAGTTGGAAAGTTAGAAAGTTAAAAAGTTGGAAAGTTAAACAG
>CAYPTI010000074.1:1547-7972 GCA_964413525.1 uncultured bacterium
ATACCGTCCCAGGAAGTTTTCCAGCGGCATCTCCAGGTAGCACCATTCGGTGTCCGCCTCCGGTCCCTCCGGGTTAAATTCGTCGTCGTCGGCCGACTCCAGTCGTTTGCTCTCGAGATACCGCCCCTCGCTTACGGCATTGGTTCCATCATTGACTTCGTACAGCTTGATAACGAAGGGTTTCTCCTCCTCGTCGACGACCCGCCAGATCCCCCGGGGAGCCTCGTCGTGGAAGAAGAGATGCTGCCGGGCGTCCAGCGCCATCTGTGAATTCCAGGAGATCATGCCGTACCTCCGCGGGGGGCGTTCGTGATCAACGTGGTGGGGTCCCATGCTGAAACCGTCCACGCGTGATAAGCTAGCCAGACAAAAGACAAACAATGCTCATTGTACCGCTCCGTAGTCAGCAAATCCATCCCGGGAGGGTCAAACCGTGGACGTCGGGGTTCACACGCTCGGCTGCAAGGTCAACCAGTCGGAATCCGAGCAGATTCAGCGGGATCTGCTGGGGTACGGGTTTGACCTGGTGGATCCGCATGAGACGCCGGCCGACTGCTACGTCCTCAACACCTGTTCCGTGACCGTGAGCGCCGAGGCCAAGGGCCGCAAGCTGGCTCGTCGATTTCGACGGGACAACCCCGACGCGACCATTGTGTTCACGGGTTGTTACGCGGAACTCAAAGGAGATGACCTTGAGGAGGAGCTGCCCGAGGTCGACTACATCATCGGGACGCAGGAAAAATCGGCCATCCCGAAACTGCTGCTGGAGGACACGGACCGATCACGGTTGCGACCCGAACGGGGGGAAACCAGCGTGGCCTTCCGGCAGCGCAAGTTCCTCAAGATCCAGGACGGCTGCCGGGACTGGTGCACCTTCTGCATCATCCCCACCATCCGAAGCGAACTCGAAAGCCTTCCACCCGACCGGGTGATCGAACGGATCCACGAACTGACGGACCGGGGGTACCGGGAGGTGGTCCTGAACGGGGTCCACCTGGGGGAGTACGGGGAGGACCTTGAGGAAGCCACCACCCTGACTTCGCTGACGGAACGCCTGGCCGGAGAGGATTTCGACGGCCGGATCCGGTTCTCCTCCATCGAACCCCAGGACGTGACCGAGCGGTTTGTCGACCTCGTCAGCGGAGACGAGGGGTTCTGCAACCACCTTCACCTGCCGGTTCAGAGCGGCTCGAACGTGGTGCTCGAACGGATGAACCGAAACTACACCCGCGAGGAGTTCCTCCGCCGGGTCGAGTGGTGCCGCGACCGGGACCCGGAGTTCGCCCTCAACACCGATGTAATGGTTGGTTTCCCCGGGGAGACCGAGGAGAATTTTGAACGCACCCTGGAAATCATGGAGCAGGCGGAGTTTGCCAACTGCCACGTGTTTCGCTACAGCGAACGGGAGGGAACCACCGCGGCAAAGATGAACGACCCGGTCCCGAACAAGGTTCGGAAGCAACGCTGCAAGCAGGCGATGGAGCGGGCGGAAGAGCTTAAGACGGGATTCGCCCGTCGGCTGGAGGGTCGGGAAGCGGTGGTTCTGCTGGAGGATCACGAGTGGGAGGGCAAGCCGGTCGGGTACTCGGAGCGCTACCTTCCGGTGGCCGTTAGGAACACGGATAAGAGTCCAAACCGGTTCGTCCGGGTTCGGCTGGAGAATTACAACGGGGAGTGTTTCGAAGCGGTGCCCGTTGAGTCCACCCGGCTCGAACCATCCCGCTCCGGAGCGGGATTGAGATGAAGGTTGTCGTCGTGGGGGGAGGATGCATCGGGCTCGGCATCGCGGGGGAGCTGGGCCGGGAGCACGAGGTGGAGTTGTTTGATAAGGGACCCGTCGGGCGCGGGGCAAGTTACGCCGCCGCGGGTATGCTGGGTCCGATCATGGAGGTTGAATTTCACGAGCCCGAGCTGCTGGAACTCGGGATGGCGAGTCACGGGATGTACCCGGACTTCGCGAAGGACCTCCGGGAGCAGACAGGGGTGGATCCGGGCCTTCGAACCGAGGGAACCCTGTACGTGGCGGTCGATCCTCCGGAAGTCGAGGAGATGAACCGGCTGTATGAATACCAGCAGCGTGTCGGGCTGGACGTGGAAAAAGTCAGCCCGTCGCAAGCTCGTGAGATGGAGCCGAGAATCACTCACTACGTGACCGAGGCGATGTACACCGGCTCCGATCACCAGATCGACAACCGGAAGCTGGTGGAGGGACTGGTCCGGCGGTGCGAGGATCGTTCGGTCACCCTGCACGAATCCACCCCGGTGGAGGAAATCCTGATCGAGCAAGGAACCGTCCGGGGGGTCCGGACGTCCGAGGGAACTCATGAAGCGGACGAAGTCATCCTGGCGGCCGGAGCCTGGAGCGGTCGGATGGACGGGCTTCCGGAGGAGGACAACCTCCGGATCCGACCGGTCAAGGGCCAGGCGCTGGCGGTGGGGCTATCGGACCCGCCCGAAATAGAGCACGTGGTTCGTTCCCCGGACGTATACTGTGTGCCGAAGGACGACGGGCGGCTGGTGGTGGGGTCCACCATGGAGGAGGAGGGATTCGACGAGACCGTGAGGGCCGGGGGCGTGCTGGATTTGTTGCACCACGCCTACGAGGTGCTCCCGTTCGTGTACGAACAGCCGTTGCTGGAGACGTGGGCCGGGCTCCGACCGGCCAGCCACGACTCGTTGCCCGTCATGGGTCCGAGCCCGACCGCCGAGGGGTTGATCTACGCGACCGGACACTACCGGAACGGAATCCTGATGACCCCGATCACGATCGACTTAATCGGGCGCTGGATGCGGACGCGGGAGGTTCCCGACCTCATGGAACCGTTTTTGCCGGTTCGATTTCAGGAGGCCACTCATGGAGTTTGAGATCACGGTCAACGGAGAAAACAGGGAGTACGATGCCCGCCCCGAGCTTTCCGATCTGGTGAAGCAGGAGGCCGGGGAGGAAGCCGAACACGTCGCCATCGCCCGCAACGGAACCGTGGTGGAACGGTCCCGCTGGGACGAGGTGCGGGTGGAAGAAGGCGACGAAATCGAAATCGTCCGGCCGATCCAGGGGGGAGATTCGTCGGAGGACGGGGAGTCGCAGGGGATCATCGAACCGCTGGCGATAGGGGATAGGACCCTGTCCTCCCGGTTGATCATGGGAACCGGCGGATTTACCAACCTGCAACAGCTTGAGGAAGCACTGGAGGCGGGGCGGCCGGACCTCGTGACGGTGGGGCTCCGGCGGGTGAACGTCGAGCAGGACGACGAAGGGGGGCTGATGGACGTTCTCGATCGGTCGGGGGTCGAGTTGCTTCCCAACACCGCCGGGTGCTACACGGCGGAGGACGCGGTGCGAACGGCTCAGCTGGGGCGGGAGGCCCTGGGGACGAACTGGGTGAAGCTGGAGGTGATCGGGGACGACGACACGCTGTACCCGGAGGTGTCGGAACTGCTGGAAGCCGCCCGCCGGCTGATTGAACGGGACTTCGTGGTCCTGCCTTACACGAGTGACGATCCGATCACGGCCAAGAAGCTGGAGTCGGTGGGCTGTCCGGCGGTCATGCCGCTGGGATCGCCCATCGGCTCGGGCCGCGGGCTGGCGAATCCGGACGCCCTGCGGCTGGTCGTGGAGGCGGTCGACGTGCCGGTGATCGTGGACGCGGGGATCGGGTGCGCGTCGGACGCCGCCCGGGCGCTGGAACTGGGGGCCGAAGGGGTGCTGTCCAGCAGCGCCATCGCCAAGGCAGAACGTCCCCCCCGGATGGCGGCGGCCCTGCGGCGGGCCGTGGAGGCCGGCTGGTTGAGCCGCCGGGCCGGCCGGATCCCGCAGAAGCTCTACGGACGCGCCTCCACCACCATGGAGGGTCGGATCCGTACGTAAGGTGAAAAGTTATATAGTTTTTATTTGGAATAAAGAAAGTTGTACTTGCTTAAGAAGAATTTTTAAAGATTATCGAATTCCTCCAATCCGGTTCCCTTACTCTCAATAATAATAAATAATCCCCCGGAAGGGATAATAAATCTTTGATTTATTATCCCTTCCGGGGGATATATGGGGGTTTGCGGGAAGGAAGAAGTGAAGAGAAAGGATAAAGGAGTTGGCGGGTGGGGATCGGGAAAAAACGAAGAAGGCTTACGCTCGTTCGAAGACCAGGGCGGCTCCCTGGCCGCCGCCGACGCAGAGGGCGGCCAGGCCGGTGTCGACCTCCCGGCGGTTCATTTCCTTCAGCAGGGTCAGGATCAGCCGGTTGCCGCTGACCCCCACGGGGTGGCCCAGGGCGATGGCCCCCCCGTTGACGTTCAAGATGTCGAAATCGAGTTTCCCGACCGGTTCGTCCAGGTCCATTTCTTCCGCCAGGTCGTCGGAGGCGAGCAGTTCCTCCACCGCCAGGATCTGAACGGCGAAGGCCTCGTTGATCTCGATCAGGTCAAAATCATCCAGTTCCCAGTCCGTTGTCCGAACCAGTTCCGCGATGGCGTAGGCCGGACCCAGCCCCATCCGCTCCGGGTCCACCCCGTAGTAGACGTAGTCGGTGAGGTAGCCGAGGGGGTCGGCCGGATGCTGATCGGCCACCTCCGGGTCGGTTACGTAGAGGGCGCTGGCCCCGTCGGTAATCGGGCAGGAGTTCCCCGGGGTCACGGTTCCGTGTTCCTCCGCGAACACGGCCGGAAGCCCGGCCAGGTCCTCCATGGACTGGTTTTCTCGCGGGCCGCCGTCCTGATCCACGTATCCTTCCTCGTCGGGCAGCACCACCGGCATGATTTCTTCTCCCAGCCGGTCCCGTCCCTCGACGGCTCGCTGATGGGACCGCAGGGCGAATTCGTCCTGACGGGTCCGTCCGATGTCGAATTCTCGAGCCAGGACTTCGGCCGTTTCGCCCATGTTCAGCTGGGCCACCGGGTCGGTCAATCCCTGCCGGACCCCGACGATCGGGGAGAGGATGGACCCCCACGGGAGGGTCAGGAACTGCCGGACTTTTTGGAGCATACCGTCGGCCCGATTGAACTGAATAAAGGCGTTTTTGGCGTCGTCCCGGTAGAAGAACGGGATGTTGGACATGCTCTCGGTGCCGCCGGCCAGGAACCGCTCGCCGTAGCCGGCGTTCAGTTTCTCGCAGGCGCTGGTGACCGACTCCATCCCGGAGGCGCAGTTTCGCTGCACGGTGTAGGCCGGAACCTGACGGGGGATCCCGGCCTTCAGGGCGCACACGCGGGCGATGTTGGCGGCATCGGGGGGCATGGCCACGTTGCCCATGATCACCTCGTCCAGTCGGTCGGTGGGGACGTCCTCCCGGAAGGCCAGTTCCGACAGGACCATCGCCCCCAGTTCGTCGGCCGGAACGCTTGAAAGTTCGCGACCCGCTTTGGCAAAGGGGGTCCGGATGCCGTCCACAACGGCGAGGGGTTTCATCCGCTTGCTCCCTCCGATGAATCGACGCGGCCCGGGTAAGTTAGTCCTCCCCCGGGCGGTTGTCGAGAAATCGTTCTTCCTTCAGCTTCGTTTCCATGCCCAACCGCTCGAGCATCTCGTCGTAGTCGTGAAAGTGGATCCGGTTGGGCCGAACCTCGGCGTTCTGACGGATGTCTTCGGTGAGCCGTTCCTCCACGTCCGACCGGTCCAGCTCCGACCTGGGATTGATGTGCAGGTGAATCTCGTCCAGTCCCATGGGGTCGTCGTTCTCTTTCCGGAACTCGATTTGCCATTCCTCCAGCATCGGGTGTTCGTCCAGCATCCGCTGGAGGTCGTTAAAATTAATCAGGGTACCCTTGACCTTGTCCAGCTTGAGACCCTCGATTTTCGAGACCCGTTCGATCGGGCCCATGATCCGGGGGAGGCTTCGGCCGCAGTGGGGACAGTCCCCCCATTCGATGGCCTGGCAGAGGTCGCCGGTCCGGTAGCGCAGCACGACGGAACCCCGGGCGTCCAGGGGCGTGTACACCAGTTCCCCACCCTCTTCGTGCGGGACGATCTCCCCGGATTCGGGATCCCTCAGTTCGAAGTAATTCATGTCCGGATAGTAATGATAGCCCGGGGGATCGTCCGGGGGAGCGGGGCACTCGGGCCAGGCCATGCGGGCTTCCGTAAAGGCGTAGGTCACCAGGACGTCCGGATCGTCGGCTCCCCCCTGTTCGGCCAGGTCCACCAGTTGCTGTCGTCCGCCGGGGGAGATCGCCTCCCCGCCCAGGATGATGCCCTCGACGTAGCTGAGGTCCTGACCGGCATTCACGGCCTCCCGAAAGACATGATACACGTAGCTGGGGATGCCCATGACGAATTCGGGTTCCAGCCGCCGGATCAGGTCGAGGTTGCCCTCGGTCCCCCGCAGCTTGCCGCCCCCGGTGCTGACGACCAGCATGCCGTACTCCAGGGCTGCGAAGACGACCTGCCAGAAGGCCAGGTGCGGAGCGTAAGGGAACAGGCTGGTTCCCCGTTTGGA
>CAYPTI010000074.1:8072-9388 GCA_964413525.1 uncultured bacterium
CTCAAGCAAATTTTTTGATAAGGACGCGACAAACGATGCCTGAATTGCCCGAAGTTGAATCCATCCGGCGGGGCCTGTCCGAACTGGAAGGGCTCCCGGTAACGACGGCCGAAGCCCGGGACCCGGACCTGTTTCGGGATCCGTTAACTCCTGATCGGTTCGAACGCCGGGTGACCGGAAGCCGTCTGCTGCGAGCGGACCGGAGGGGAAAATTTCTTCTGCTTCGGTTTTCCTCGGGGACCCTGGTGATTTCCGTCCGGATGACGGGACTGCTCACCCTCGGGCCGACCAATCCCCGATCCCCGGACCGGCTGGGGTTCCGACTGGCGTTTGAGGGAATCCCGGATCGACTGTACTTCACGACCGTCCGCCGGTTATCGAGGCTGGAATGGTTCGGGCCCGAGGACCCGGAACCGGATTCTCTTAGCCGGCTGGGACCGGATCCGCTGGAGGATCGGGACTTCGTCTCACGGGTGTTCGAGCGGAGCCTGCCGGGCCGCCGGGGACCGATCAAACCGCTGCTGATGGATCAGAGTTTCCTCGCCGGGGTGGGGAACATCTATGCCTCGGAACTCTGCTATCACCACCGCCTGGACCCGCGGCATCCGGTCGGTCAGATCCCGCGGTCGTCCCTGCTCACGCTGTTCGAGTCCGTACCGGTCATGCTCCGCCGGGCGGTCGCCGTGGGGGGATCGTCCTTCACCCATTTTCGGGACGCCCGCCATGAGCCGGGGCGTTACCACCACTACCATCGCGTCTACAACCGGGCGGGCGAGCGGTGCCTGGGGTGCGGAGAAACCATCCGCCAGGTCACCCAGTCCGGACGCAGTACCTTTTACTGCCCCGAATGTCAGGGGAGAGGGAACGGGCGAACCGATGAATCATGACCTGGTGATCGTCGGCGGAGGCATCGTCGGGGCGTCGGCGGCTTTGTTCGCCTCCGAGACGAACGCCTCGGTCCTGCTGCTGGACAGTCCCGAGACTCCGGGCCGGGCGTCTTCGGCGGCGGCCGGGCTGTTGGAACCGCCCCATTTTGTTGATCGGACGGAGGATCTGTCGGACGTCGATCCCTTCGCGGCGCTGGGGGAAGCCTCCTACCGGTTTTATCCCGAATTTCTTGATCGGCTGGGACAGATGGTTCCCGGATCTCCGGAGTGGAACGAGCCCGGAGGACTCAAGCTGGCTACCGACGAGCAACAGATGGAGGACCTGCGGACCTACGCGGGTGAGATGGAGCGCCACGGTCAGCCCGTCGAGGTCCTCTCGGCTTCCGATTGCCGGGAACGGGTCGATGTTCTGAGCGCTCGGATCACGGG
>CAYPTI010000075.1:0-9317 GCA_964413525.1 uncultured bacterium
ACGTCTCCCGCTACGATGCCCATGCGACATAAAACATCAGCTCCCTAAGAAAAAAGATGGCGCTGCCGATTAACTACGTTCCAGCAAGCTTCAACATTACCAGCAGGAGAAAACAAAACCATGTCGCTTACCATCATTGGCATGTCGCAGGTGTGAAGTCAAGCTCGACTTCATTCGTTCCCGTTCAGCCCGTTGAATTCCATCACCCCAAGCATCCCGTAACAGACGTGAAAATGATCACGCCATTTTGGTTCAACATTCGTACCATAACCACGATTTCGCATTATGCAAGGAGAACTTGCTGGAGGTACAACCGGGTTCGACCGGGCGTCGAGGGGTCTCCGCCTTTGTTTGCTCCGAAGCCTTCCTCCAGGCGTTCGATCCTGGGTCCGCTACACACGAACACGACTTCCCGGCCGGCTTTCCCGATTGAAAGGAGCCCGGTTGACGGAAACCAAAACAACCTTGACCCCTTTCCTTCCGTTCTTCATGGTAGGAAAAACGTTTCTGGTGATTGGCGGTAACCCCTGACCGGACGTGATTCCGCTGCCCGATCCAACGGATACGTCTTCTCCCCTTCATCAGGTCGTCACCCGGTTCGACGAACCGGTGCCGATGCGGGATGGAGTGGACCTGGCGACGGACCTGTTCCTGCCGGACGATCCGGAACCCCGACCGGTTCTGCTGGCCCGAACCCCCTACAACAAACGGAACCAACTGGAACGCCATGGCGAGTGGTTCGCCCGGCGAGGCTACGCGGTGGCGATCCAGGACTGCCGGGGCCGGTTCAAGAGCGAAGGAACGTTCTACATTTACAAACACGAACCGGAAGACGGCTACGACACGGTTCAGTGGCTCGCGAACCAGCCGTTCTGCAACGGGAAAATCGGGACCCTGGGGACCTCCTACGGAGCCTGGGTCCAGAACGGTCTTGCCTCCCTGGATCCCCCGAACCTGGAGGCCATGTTCGTCAACCAGGGAGCTGCCAACGCCCGGAAGGCTACCTTCCGCCACAACGGAGCGTTTGAACTTCGCTGGTTGTGCTGGGCCCTCACCGTGGGGGGAGGCTTCGCCCAAGCCTGCCTCGACGACAGCGCCCTGCAGGCTCAGTTTGCCAACCTCGACGTCCGGGATCTGCTGCAACGGTACCCGATCCGGCCCGGTCAGAGCCCCCTTCGACACCTGCCCGAATACGAAACCTGGCTGTACGACGTACTGGGTTCCGGATCGGCCTCCGATCCCCTCTGGCAGCTGCCGGGGTTTAACTTTGAACGGCACTACGATCAGCACGCCGATGTCCCCACGGTCTACTCCGGCGGCTGGTACGATTCCTACACCAAGGCCACCTGTGATAACTACCTGGGGCTCTCGGAACGGAAGAACAGCGAACAGTTCCTGTTCATGGGTCCCTGGACCCACGGATGGGACCGCTATCCCCTGCCGTCCTGGAACAAGTCGTACTCGGGAGAGGTTGAGTTCGGATCCTCGGCTATCGAACCGTTCAACGAAGTACGGCTTCGATTTTTTGACCACTACCTGAAGGGACGAAACACCTGGTCCGAACCCACCGTCCGGTACTTTCTCATGGGAACGGGAGACGGACACCGGACCGCCGAGGGACGACTTTTTCACGGGGGAGAATGGAACCAGGCCGATCGATGGCCCCCATCCGGGACCGAACCCACCGACTTCTACCTCCACGGAGACGGGACCCTGAGCCCGGTCGAACCGGATCAGTCCGAGGGGTCGACCCGGTTCACCTACGACCCCAGGAATCCGGTCCCGACCCTGGGGGGGAACTGTTCCTCCTACGCCACGTACGAACCCCGGGAGGAATCGTTGCTTGAATATCCACTGGCCGAACGCAAACTGCTCAGCATCACCGGTGCGGGAGGATTCGATCAGCGAACGAGGCCGGACACCTTCGGGGCCGAACCGCCCTACGGTCCGCTTGAATGGCGGGACGACGTGCTGGTGTTTCGTACTCCGCCTCTCGAGGAACCCGTCACCGTGGTGGGACCGATCCGGGTCTGGCTCTACGGATCCACGGACGGGTCCGATACTGATTTCACGGCCAAGCTGATCGACGAGTATCCCCCTTCGACCGATTTTCCAGACGGGTTTGCCCTGAACCTGTCGGACTCCATCTGCCGGGGTCGGTTCCGGGGATACCGTGAGGAAGCCGATCCGTTAACGCCGGGCGACGTGTACGAATTCTACCTGGAACCCTATCCCACGGCGAATCACTTTAAACGGGGGCATCGCATCCGGCTGGACGTCTCCTCCTCCAACTTCCCCCGCTTCGATCCGAACATGAACACCGGCGGTCCGTTAACCGGGGAAGGAGGCCACCGGGTGGCCCGGAACACCCTGCATCACTCCGGCGAATACCCGAGCCGGATCGAACTCCCCGTCCGGACGTAATCGCCAGGGCCTCGAACCGGATGATGAACCGACCTCATTTACCGTCCGAATCGGGTCCCCCCGGTACCTTCCGTTCCTTGCCAGCTGAGGGGCGGTGTGAAAAACTGACTCCGGTACGGAGGCGATCCTGCCGAACGGTGAGGCGATGGATCCATGGACCCCTACAGCGATCGGCTCGGGGTTGAGGTCGTCCGGTCGGATCCGGACGAAGCCCGGGCCCGGCTTCAAATAAAGGAACACCACATGACCGGGTTCGGGGTAGCCCATGGCGCCGCCATTTATGGTCTGGCCCACGTGACCTTTGCCGCCCTGTGTCGGTCTCAGGATGTTGAATCCATCCTGGCCCTCAACACCAGCATGTCCTTCCTTCATGCCGCCCGGGAGGGGGAAACCCTCTCGGCCGTAGCCCGTCCCATTCAGCAGGGGCGTCGGTTTACCCTCTGCCGGGTAACCGTGAGCAACGAAAAGGGCCAGCTGGCCGAATTCCAGGGGCGGGCGTACGTTCCGGAGGAATAATCAACACTTCAGTCCCCACGACTCGAACAGGTCCGACCGGCGGCGAACGATTTCCCGTAACGCTTCGGGGTTTTCGGTTGAGTCCGGGTTGGCCGCTTCGTCCAGTGGTTGACCCTGCAGAATCTTCCGGACCGGCAATTCCAGTTTTTTGCCGCTGAGGGTCCGGGGAACCTCCGGGATGGCCGCCAAAAAGTCAGGCTCATGGCGGGGGGTCAACCGGGAACGGATCTGTTCGCTGATGGACCGCCTCAACTCCTCGTCCAGTTGCTCTCCCTCCGCCGGCTGGACAAGCAGAACCAGGTAGGTTGTCCCGTCCTGCGTAATGCCCACGGCCAGGGAGTCCTGAACCGATTCGAGTCCCGTCAACGCGCGATAGAGTTCACTGGTCCCGATCCGGACTCCTTTCCGGTTGATCGTGGCGTCCGACCGCCCGTAAATGACGGCCGAACCCCGGTCGGTGATCTTGATCCAGTCCCCGTGTCGCCAGACGCCCTCGTACGTCTGAAAATAGCTCTCCCGATACCGCCGGTCCCCCGGATCGTTCCAGAAGGACAGCGGCATGGAGGGCATCGGTTGTTTGATGACCAGTTCCCCCGCCCGCTGTTCCCCGATCAGAGACCGACCCTCGTCGTCGAACGAATCCACGTCCGCCCCCAGCCCCCGGCACTGTAGTTCCCCCGCGTGAACCGGCTTCAACGGGGTTCCGAGGACGAAGGCCGTGCACAGGTCGGTTCCTCCGCTGGCGGACACCAGCCAGAGATCCTCGCCCAGCGCCTCATAACACCAGGCGAACGCTTCCGGCGGCAGCGGGGCCCCCGTTGACCCGACCGAGGTCAATCCGGACAAATCAAGCCCGGTCAGATCGACGTCCCGTTCCATCGCGTCCACGAGGAAGGGTGCACTGGTCCCGAACACCGTGATTCCCGCGTCCTCGATCAGTCTCCACAATCCGAGGTGATCGGGGTGATTCGGGGCTCCGTCGTACAGGACGGCCGGCACACCCAGAAGCAGCGACCCGATCAGGTAGTTCCACATCATCCAGCCGGTGGTGGTGTACCAGAAAAACCGGTCCTCGCCCGGTTCCAGATCGTGATGCAGCCCCAGGACCTTCAGGTGTTCCAGCAGGATCCCGCCGTGGCCCTGGACGATCGGTTTCGGAGGACCGGTGGTCCCGGAGGAGTAGAGGATCCAGAGGGGATGGTCAAACGGAACCGGCCGGGGGTCCAGGGGCTCCGGATCGGCCACGGCCTCCTCCCAGGGGGTCACCGGCACGGGGCCTTCAACGGACGAGGTCGCCCCGGTCCCCTGAACATGAACGAGTCGTTCGAGAGAAGTAATTTCCTCGGCGACGGAACGCACCACGTCCGCCCGGTCGTAATCCGTCCCTTTGTACCGGTACCCGTCCACGGTAATCAGAACGCTCGGTTCAATCTGATCAAACCGGTCAACGATGCTTCCCTGACCGAAGTCCGGGGAACAGCTGGACCAGATGGCTCCCAGGCTGGCGGCGGCGAGGAAACCCACCACGACTTCCGGTCCGTTGGGGAGGATGGCGGCAACGCGGTCGCCGGAGGATAGTCCCCAGTCCCGGAAGGACGATGCCAGACCTTCAACTCGTTTTCGGAGTACCTCCCAGGAAACCTCCCGGGGTTCCCGGTCCTCCGTGCAAACGATCAGAGCGGGCCTCGATTCGGAGGCCTGAGCAAACACCCGATCCACGTAGTTGAGTTCGAGTTCCGGGAACCAGGAGACGTCCGGCATCCGTTCTCCGGTAAGCACGGGTTCCGGGTCGCCCTGATACGCCACGTCAAAATAGTCCAGGAGATCGGACCAGAAGACGCGGTTCTCCTCCACGGACCAGCGCCACAGGTCCTCGTATCCGTCGAACGGACCCCGGTCGTGGGTTTGCTCAACCCAGCGACCGTAGCGGGCCAACCGACTGGACTCAAACCACTCCTCCGGCGGTCGCCAGAGCTGAGTACCTTCCTCGATGATCGATCACCCTTCGGGAGTCGGAATTCGTGTCCTCTCCTGCAGGGGGCCGGAACCCCCGGTTCACCCGACCGCGTCGAGCCCTGGACCGGATGAGAAGGACCGACCGGCCTTCGGATGCGAACAAAATTTGAGCGAACGCTCCTCCGATCCGGTGCGTGACGCTTACATTCTTAAGTCCGTAAATGATCAAAGTCAAGTTCCAATACGTTCCCTCACCGGATCCGTACCGGGGTCGAACCATTCTCCGTCCATCGGACGCGGTTCTCGACGGTCGGGTTGAGGAAACCGTCCGCTCGTGGTTGGATTCCAACCGGGGAACCAGTAGGCTAGGCCGTGGAAACCGTAGACTCAGGTTGATTCGTTTCAATTCGATCCTCGGGGACTCGGTCCAACCGTTCGCTTCCCGGATTCCCAGGGTACGTCATCGGAATCGGACGCGGCAGCGAGGCGGATGGGAAGAACCCGTCGGGTCGTGAGTCCTCTGCAGGGGAATGAAATCAACGGGAAGGAGCCAGGGCCCATGAAAATCCTGATTGGCTTCTGCCGGAAGGAGTGGAATCCCGATTCCTGCCGCCGGCTTCTCCGGTTTGTCTCCGACAGCTACCGTTCGGAATCGTTGACCCTGGCGATCCCCGAATCAACCCCCAACCCGGACGAGGTTCGAGATCAGGTCCAGACCGAGCTGGCGAAATATGACCTGGAGTCCGAGGTGACTCTCCTCGGTGAGAACCCGGCGGCGCGGCTTGTGGACCTGGCGGAAAAACACTCGTTCGATCTGATCGTCCTGGACGGAGGACGACGGACTCCGATGGGAAAGTACCGCCTCGGCCAGACGGCGGAGTTCGTGGTCATGAACTCGCGTGTTTCCGTTAGCCTGGTCCGCTGATTGCTTCATGACCTCCCTTGCCGAAACCATTGAGTCCGCCGTCGAGCCCACCCGCCGCCAGTTTCCTCTCCCCCCGCTGTGCCATCGTCCGGACCACCGGCACCGGTTTCTCGTCAATCGGATCGGTGACGATATAATGGAAGAACTGGTGGAAATGTATCTGGAATTCGCCCCGGAGGACCGGGCTCAGGGCATCCCGCCCGGTCGGGAACCGGCCATCCGCCGGTGGCTGGACGGCATGCTTTCCGGCATCAATCTGGCGGCCCGTGCCGCCGAGCAGGACGGCTCCCCGAACTCCGTTCGGGGCCACGTGCTACTCGTGCGGGCGGAGGACGAGGTATGGGAACTGGGCATCTTTGTCCTGCGGGCGGTTCAGGGACTGGGGCTCGGAACCTCCCTGTTAACGGCCCTGCTGGGTCTCTGTCAGCAGAAGGACATCCGAAAAATCTGGCTCACGGTGGAACGCTGGAACAAACCGGCCATTAACCTGTATCGAAAAGTTGGATTTCAGACCCTCAATTCACAGCAAATGGAACTGGAAATGGCTCTGGTGCTGGACGATCCCGAAGACTCCGGTTAACCGCAAGGATGTGAGAGACATGTATGACGTCTTGCTCTGTGTTGACGAACACGAATCCCGATCCCTGGAGCAGGCCCGGGCGGTGGTCGACCTGCCGGGGGACCCCGGCTCGATCAACGTGCACGTGTTCCACAGTTTTGAGGACAACCCGGCCGGCGCAACCATTATGCAATTCGGTCCCGCCCGCCGGGCCCGAAACCTCCTTGAGGATGAAGGACTCAACGTGACTATGGAGGAATCCAGCGGTCCGCCGGCCGAACGAATTCTGGAACGGGCCGAGGAACTGAACGTGAACATGATCTGTCTGTCGGGAAGGAAACGAACCCCGGTGGGAAAAATTCTGTTCGGAAGCGTCACGCAGGCCGTGCTCCTGGAAGCCGATCAACCCGTCCTGACCTGCGGGATCACCCCGGTGGAGTAGCGTTTCGTTCCAAAACCGGTCGGCCATCCGATCCCTGTTCAGGTCGGTACCGACCTGACTGCGATCCCCCGCCCGTCAACCGGCGGGGGTCCTCCGTCAGGAGTTCGGGTTCCCGACCAGCAGAAAGTATAGCCCCGTCAGCAGGAGGACGACCTGAAATTCCATCCCGCCCATAGGGTGGCTATCGGTGGCCATAAAGGCCCATTGTCCCCAGTGAACCATGAAGATTGCACCCAGCATCACGGGCACGGCGGCCAGACCACCAAGCCGGGTGATCAGATCATTTGTAAACGGGCCGATCAACACAAGGATCCCGGCGGCCAATTCCGCCAGCATGACCAGCCACCCGACGAGGAGCGAGAACCCCATCATCTCGGCAAATCCGGCGGGTCCCGCACCCATCAATTTGTCAAGCCCGTGAAACAGAAACACCGCCGCAAACCCGATCCGTAACAACCAGTGAGCGTGCCTGGACAGGGGATTCACTTCGGTCGTGGCAGCGTCAGAACTCATATCGAACCAGACCTCCTCGCCCTTCGAAGAATTGGTTCCATTCCTCCATCTCTATTTCAATACCTACATTATACGGTGCCATTCTCTTTCTTTGCAAAGTTTTCTTACATCTCCTCACCCACGAATCCCACCGGAACCTGACCAATTCCGGGTTCAACCCTCCGGAGGTTGAGTCCCTGTACGCGTTGATTCGAGGGGCAGGGCGATGGCTGAGCGAGAAAGCGGGAACAGGCCTGTGGCATCAATCGTCAGTACTGGGTGAGGAGGCTGTTTGTCCACTCAGTGCGAACACACGTCCCGGAAGACGATCCTCTTCCGCGTCAGGGAGCTGAACCAGGAAAGGGGAATCTTGCAGGGGAGTGCGGTGAGAGGGCCGGGGGTTCGTCGAGGGACGAACCCTGGATGTACCCGGATCGCTCCCCCGGTGGCCCGGCTAGTTAATGTCGCTCTCGTAGATCTGGGCCAGGGCGGCCGGTGGTTGGATGTTGAGCTGCTTGCGCCGGTAGGAGGCATACACCAGAACCAGTATGGTCAAAACGTACGGGAGCATCATGAGCAGAAAGGCGGACACCGGTACTCCGACGGCCTGGAGCCGGAACACGAGGGCCTCGATCCCCCCGAACAAAAAGGCACCCAGCATTGCCCGGATGGGTTCCCAGCTGGCGAACACCACGAGGGCGATAGCAATCCAGCCCCGTCCGGCGGTCATTCCTTCAACCCAGGAGGGAGAAACCGCCACCGCCAAGTGGGCCCCGGCGACCCCGGCGCAGGCCCCGCCGAAGAGGGTGTGGAGGTAACGATAAAAGGGTACGGAAATTCCCGAAGCCGCCGCTGCCTCGGGACTTTCCCCCACGGCCCGACCGTGCAGGCCCCAGCGGGTCCGAAACAGCCAGAACCATACCAGCGGCACCAGGAGGTATCCCGCGTAAACAAGTATGTTGTGGTTGAACAACACGAACCCCACGTAGGGGATGTCGACCAGCCCCGGAATGGGAAGTCGAGTCAGGGTTTCCGGAAGAGTCTGTCCCACCATGGGCCGTCCGATGAAGGCGGAAAACCCCATGCCAAAAATGGTCAGGGCCAGACCGCTGACAATCTGGTCCGCCCGCAGCGTAATGCATACGAACGCATGCAGGAGGGAAAGGACCGCCCCCCCGAGCGCGGCCACGAGGATCGCGTAGTACGGGTTGCCTGTGTAATACGCCGACATGTAGCCGGTCACGGCCCCGAACAGCATCATTCCTTCGACCCCGAGGTTCAATATACCGGACCGTTCGGCCACCACTTCCCCGACCGACGCCCAGATCAAAGTTGTCCCGGCCAGCACGGTCGAATTCAGCAGCAGAAGAATGAATTCGATCGTAAACAGTTCACCCACGGGTCTCCACCTCCCTTGAGTTGCCTGCATCATCCGGAGGTGGTTTGTTCTCCGCCTCGGGATCGTCAATAACCTTAACCCGGATAAGTTTGTACCGGATGAAGAACTCGCCCGCCACGGCACAGAACAGAATGATTCCCTGGATCATGTTGACCACCGCGACGGGAATGCCGAGGACCCGGACGCTCAGCCCGCCGACCTCCAGAGCCCCAAACAGCACCGAAACAAAGGCAATGGCAATCGGATGAAGCTGGCCCAGAAACGCAACAATGATCGCGGTGTATCCGTAGTTGTTGGATATTCCCCGTTGAAGCCGGCCGACGTACCCGGACACCTCAAGCATGCCGGCCAGCCCGGCGAGCGCTCCGGCAATGCACAGGACAAGGATGATGTTCCCCTCTGTGCTCATTCCGGCGTACTCGGCACTCTTCTGGCTCTCCCCGGTGACCCGGAACTCATACCCCCAGCGGGTGTACATGAGGAGAAACCAGACCAGGAACGCAAACCCAAATGCGATCAGAATGCCAACATGGAGCCGACCCCAGATGTTCGGCAACTGAGCGGCGTCGACAAACTGAGGGGAGTAGGGAAACCCCATCTGCTC
>CAYPTI010000076.1:0-9110 GCA_964413525.1 uncultured bacterium
GCTTCCAGAGTGAATATGTACAACGTTGTCTGACGATTAATGAACGGACGCTTTCGGTCAGGACTGACCTCCATATCAGACGGTCCCGGTCCGGCGTCAGAGCAAGAATACCCGACACAGTTCGGGAGGCAACGAAGGAGGTTCAATGGAACCGCGGTGAGAAATATACCGTACGGATGGAAACGTTATTGAATAAATTTTTTGACACAGTAAATACAATGTGATAGTAAAAAAATAGGTTAGTGAGACATATGCTCCGCCGGGGATAATTGGTCCGGAACTGCACCCCGTCGGATTCGGTTAAAGTTCCCCGCGGAGCTGTATTTCACCGATTCAAATACGATTCGTGGAGGGACCAAGGAAGTCCGGTTTTCATATTTTTCCAGGGAGGGAAACTCGTGAATCGGTTTATGAGGGTGTTCGTTTGCTTGCTTTTGTTCGTGGGGATTCTTTCGCTGTTGGTCGCCTGCGGAGGGGATGCTCAATCGGAGGCCGACGACCAGATGGCTTCGGAGCAGGACTCCATGCCCCGCGTTCAGGCCGAATCACCGGTTGAAGCCGGCCGCTACCTGGTGATCGTCGGCGGCTGTAACGACTGTCATACCCAGGGGTATACCCAGGAGGGTGGAAACATTCCCGAATCGAAGTGGTTGCTTGGGTCCCCGATGGGACAGAAAGGTCCCTGGGGGACGACCTACGCCACGAACCTCCGGCTCTACGTGGAGGACTTGTCCGAGGACGAGTGGGTCGAGGAGATGAAGGAACTCAAGACGCGTCCCATCATGCCCTGGTTCAACATGAACAAGATGAGCGAACCGGATCTTCGGGCGATGTACCGGTACATCAGTCAGCTGGAACCGAAGGGCGAACCGGTGCCCGACTACGTCCCACCCGGGCAGGAACCCGAGACCCCCTACGTCGATCACACGCCGCAAAACCTGCCCGAGATGTAGCTTCTAATCCGGGGTTACTCGTTCCCCCCAAAATAATGGCGGCAAGCAACCGCAATCGCCGCGACGACGGCCATGGTGACGGCAACCATCCAGGCCTGAATCAGAAGCAGGACGAAGGCCGCGATGTTTATCAGCAGAGCGATGGCCGCGGTGACGCGTACCGTTCGGGCACTGAATCGGCCCTGACCCGCCTTCCAGAGATCTTCATGGAGCGAGGGCAGCATCGCCCCGCTGAACACGACCACCGCGACCGAAAACATAACACCGAGGTTGACCGTTCCCCCCAGCAGGTTGTTCGGAAGCTCCAGAAACAGCACCCCGAGCGAGACAACGAACATCCCGGTCAGTGCCCAGGTCGGCGCGCCCCAGCGATTCGTTCGTCCGAACACGGAGGGCAAGGCGCGCTCCTCCGCAAGTTGAGCGATGACCCGGGAGATAAATCCGAACAGGCCGTTCATCGTGCTGACGGTTGCCAGAACCCCCCCGGCAATGACAAAGAAGGCCATCTCGGGTCCGGACAGGAACGGCTCAGCCACGTCGAATAGAAGTCCGTCGGCCATTTGCTCCGCTGACTGGTCGGAGGCCAGGATGCCCAGGTCTACAATCAAGTACACGACAAACACCGCGATCATGCTGACCCAGAGTGCCTTCGGCATGGTCCGGCTGGGATCGCGGACTTCATCCCCAAAGTCGATAATGAACAACGCTCCGGCCATCAGCGTGTACATCATGGCGACGGCCGGGACGATCCCACCGGGGGAACCTCCTGATATACCGAAATTGGTGGTTCCGAGGCTCGCCCGGGTGGCAAACAGCACCAGAGCCAGCAGCAGGAGAATGACGAAGACGGTCTGGACGATGCTGGACGTCCTGAGCCCAAACACATTGACCAGGTAAAAAATGACCAGGCTGGCGATCGCAATGGGCAGGGCCGGCAGATCCGTTGCGAAGGCAAAGAAATCACCCGCGACAACAGCCGACAGGGGCAACCCGCCCACCGTGGCGGCGATGATCATGGCCACGGCAACCACAATGCCCGCATCCTTATGCAACAGGGAGGCATATCGGTAGGTGGCTCCGTTTGTAGGCATCGCCCGTGATAGGGCGGTATAGGAGGGAAGGGCCAGAAGAACTCCCACTCCAATGATGATCATGGCGACGATAAGGTAGCTGCCCGCGTAGCCGGCGGCCACGTTCTTGAGCGCGAAGGTGGCCGAACCGATGTTGAGGCCGATTCCGTAGATGGTCAGGGCGGCGAATCCGATCAGGCCGCCCTTCGCAACGGTCTTCCCGGGGGAATTCGGTTGGTTGCTTATTGGTCTTCACTTCCTTTCGGTCGATTCGCCTCACTGAACTCTTCGGTGTTGATATCGTAGAGCCGGGCGGCGTTCTTGCCCATGATTCCCTCAAGGTCGTCTTCACTGATAGGTTCGTAACCGTGCTCTTCAGCCGCCTCCCGGATGGAACGCATCTGGTCCGGGAAGTCCCTCAGGAAGGGGTTTTCCGACCCGTACATCAACTTTTCGTAGGGGCAGATGGAGCCAAAAACATGGAGCATCCGGAGGATTTTTCGTTGTCCGAACCACCCCCATCCGGAGAGTTCCGTATAAAAGTTCTCGTGCTTGCCCAGCAGGGTGATCGTCGTCTCCCAGTAGGGATAGCCCATGTGTGCAATGACGAGCTTGAGATCCGGGAACTGGCGACCCACTTCATCAAGCAACTCCGGGGCCTGATAATCCATGGACGCGGTCTTCACCGGGGTCCAGCCCATGTGGAGTTGAACCGGGATGTCGTGTTCGACCGCTTTTTCATAAATCGGGTAGACGGTTGGGTCATCAGGCGAGAAGTGATTGTAAGTGGGGTAGAGCTTGATCGACTTCATTCCGAGTTCGTTGACACAGCGGTCGACTTCCTTCGCGGCCTGGCCCGGATCGCGGATAGGATCGACGCTGCCGCACCCGACGAGCCGGTCGGGGTACTCTTCCACAAGCTCGGCCACAAAATCGTTTGGAACGTAGTACGACATGTCCTCCTCGGGATGGGACCGCCGGAAGTCCCCGGCCATCACAATTCCGATGTCGATGCCTCCGACGTCCATATCGTCGATGAGGGTCCGGTCCCGCCGGGCCTCCTCCACGTCGCCCTCGGGTTCGTCCGGTCCGAGAGCTCGATTGAGAAACGGTTTGCGAAGTTCGTGGAACATGCAGGGGCTGATGTGTTCCCCCACGTTGCCGGTGTGCAAGTGTACGTCGACGAATTTCGACATAGTTTGCCTCCAGATCAATTGGGTAGGAACCGTCCGGTAAGCTCAAATTACAACGAGCAATATAAACCAGCAGTCGAGCGAATGTAAACTACAGTCACCAGCTTTCAATAGAGAACGTGCGGGTTCGACCATTGTCCGGAATTGGTTTCCATCCCCGGCGCGGGAAAATCTCCACACCGGGGATGGTTATCAAGCGGCTCGGGATTCGGGCCGACTTATCCTTCCAGCCGGATGGTCCGGATGTCGGCGTAGTGGTCCCGCAGTTCGAGAATCCGAGGACTCTGGACTAGTTCCCCTCGTACTCCTCCGCGAAGTCCCGTGGGAAGTAGGTTTCCACCCCGGAGTTCTCAAGCAAGGTGGCCAGCCGGGCGAGTGTATCGGCGCTGCCCGCCTGTTCGATCAGCATCCTCCAGTAAGGGGCGTAGGCCCCGCGGAGGAACCGTTCCCGGGCCTCGCCGGTGAACTCGATGACTTCCAGGCCTTGCTCGACCATGAGCTGGCGGTCCTGCAGGGCTTGCTTTCCACCGTAGTGATGCATCTGGCGTTCCATGACCTTCACGGCTCGTTCAAGGAGCTGTTGCTGATCCGCGGAGAGGTTGTTCCAGGAATCCAGGTTCATGAGCAGGTGGACCTCGACCTCATTGAACCCGGGATCGATCACGTAGTTGACCTGTTTGTACCATTCCATGGGAACGACCAGACCGGCGGCGGGCCAGCAGAATCCTTCCACCACGCCTCGTTCAAGGGCGGTGAAAATTTCTCCCGGGGGCATCTCGACCGGGTTGGCTCCGAAATGTTCCAGCATGGGCCGGTAGTTGGGGGCGGACCGGATGTCCATTCCTTCAAGATCCTCGGGTTCCTCGACCCGATCCTGCGTGTAGCAGTGAAACGACAGCCCGCTTTCGGCCCGACCCAGGTGCTTGAGTCCCCGGGGGTTGAAAATTTCCTCGTTGAAAAATTCATAAATCCCTTCGTCGCGAAGCTCCCAGGGAGGCAACTCGGCGAAATTCAAGGCCGAGGCCCGGGGTTCCTCGGACATGTAGAACGCGCTCGGGAGGTTGGCGATGTCGATGGCTCCCCGCTGGACGAAGGAATACAACTCAAACGGAGGAAAGGATTCGGGACCGCCGCGATAATCGAACTGGATGGTTCCGTTGGTGAATTCCTCCAGCAGATCATTCCTCAGCAGTTCCAGACCATGACTTTCCAGCGCTCCCTCGGGAAAGGCGCTGCCCACCTCGAGGGTGACCGGTTCGACCTCGTCGGCGTCCTGGGCGTGAGTGATCGAGACGAAGCCCAGGAGGGAGATCCCTGCTACAACGGCAACAACGAAGGACAGCATTAATTCATGTCTGAAGGTGCGAATGGTCTTCATCGTTTCAACGCTCCTTTGGTGCGGCGAGATGAATTCGGTTCTATTCCGGTGGTTCGTCGTATACCTGGATTTTTAGGGATTTGGGTTCGTATTCGTTCATGTCCGTCGTGTCGTTCGGGCAGGCCGATAGGCCCGCGATCAGGTCCATTTCAGCCCGGAACTCGATGTAATCACCCCTTTCGAACTCGGGCGGGTGGTAGGCGACTTGATTGTCCTCGACCGTGACGTTCATCCCAATGTTGAACACTTCGGGGACCTTGGCGATCTCAAGTCCGTAATCGGTGAGGGCTTCGAACAGGTTGTCGGCGCAGTTGGCGTGTTCCGGGTCCCCGCCGCGAATTTCGTAGAGGAACGAACTGCACATGCCGCCGGCCCAGGGGAAGTGGTGCCCGATGCGGTCCTCCGTGACGGTGAGCATCATCTTCGTGTCAGGTGGCCGGGAGTAGAGCTGTTTCACCCGCCGCATGTCGCCGGTTCCCTGCAATTGGTTGTAGAGCACGGTGAGGTCCGAACAGTAGGTCTCCTCGTGATCGTCGGCGCCGACAAACACGGCGTCACAGACCTGGGGTCCCTCGTGAGCGATGATCCGGAGGTATTGGTCGCGCCGAACCTCGAACACGTCGGCTGACGAAGCCGGCACCACGGATTCGGTTCGTAGGGTCACGGTTGAATTCTCACGTTATCAAGCGAGCGGTTCCCGGGAGTACGCTCGCCCAGCGAAGGATGACCGGAACCGTTCACTCATGGCCGTTTGTTGGTTGATTTGCTTGGGTTTGCTGGATTAGTTCGTACACCCGGGCGGGTGTATAAGGACCGTCGTCGGTCAGGAACAGATCGTCGGAGGGAAGCGCGTCGTTGATCGCGGCCGTCACCGCGGCGGTCACGGGGATCGTCCCTCCTTCACCGGCCCCCTTCATTCCGTGCGGGTTGTGGGGACTGGGTGTCACTTGGTGATCGATTTCAACCGGCGGCATGTTATCCACCGCGGGAAGGGGGTAGTGTTGAAATGAGCCGGTCTTCAACTGGCCCGATTCGTCGTATTGGATTTCTTCCATCAGTACGGCCCCGAGCCCCTGTGCCAGGCCGCCCTGTACCTGCCCCTCCAGCAACATGGGATTTACCACGGTTCCGCAGTCATGAGAAATCGAGTAACGGGGGATCTCCAATTCCCCGGTCCGCGGGTTGATCGCCACGATGACCGCGTGGGTCGAATTGGAGAACGTCATTTTTTCGGGTTTGTGGATGTAGGACGCCTGGAGATGATGGTCCAGGTCGTCCGGGAAGCTGGGGTTCATGGGTTTGGCCTGTTCGGCCAGTTCCCCCAGGTCGACTTGCTGCTCCGGCGCTCCTTTCACGGCCACGGCCCCGTCGTGGAATTCGAGGTCCCGCCGGTCCGCCTCCAGAACGTGAGCGCCGAGGTCGAGAGCCTGCTCGCGGACCTGTTCGGCCGCTTTCGCCACGGCCGTCCCCCCGACCGTTATGCAGCGGCTTGCCCAGGCCCCCAGCCCGTCGTCGGTCTCCCCGGTATCACCCAGCCGGACGTCTATCTGGTCGGGGTCAACCTGAAGTTCGTCCGCCACGATCTGAGCCAGGGCGGTAGCGGTGCCCTGCCCCTGGGAGGTGACTCCCGAGGAGACCGCTATCGTGCCGGAGGAGTCCACCCCCACCCGGGCGGATTCAAACGGCCCCGGGGACGTCATCTCCACCGCATTGGCGATCCCCAACCCGTACAGCCGCGGGTCCTCATTACCGTCAGTCGTCTTTTCCCGGAGGAAACCGTCGTAGTCGAGCTGTTCCAAAGCATTCTCCATGCACCGTGGATAGTTGCCGCTGTCGTATTCCACCGGTCCCACCAGGGAGTGGGTCTCCCGGTCGACGGGAAATTCCTCCGGTTGAAGTACGTTCTTCCGACGAAGTTCCAACCGGTCCAATTTCGTCTCCCGGGCGATCCGGTCGATCATTCGTTCCATGTAGAAAACCGCCTGGGCGTGGCCGACACCCCGGTAGGAGGCGGTCGGGGTCTTGTTGGTCAGAACACAGTATGTGTTTGCTCGGTAATGGGGGATCCGGTAGGCATTTCGCAGCATGCTGGCGCAGACGGAATCGTCGGTGGTGGCCTTGGTCGACAGGGCGCCCCCGGTGTCGGTGTAAATATCGGCCTCGATTCCCAGGATTTCTCCGTCGTCACTGACCGCCGCCTTCAGGGTGGCCGTTTGCTCCCGACCGTGAGTGGTGGCTTCGAAGTTCTCCTGCCGGTCCTCAAGCCAGCGGACCGGCCTGTCCAATCGGAGGGACGCCAGGGGAACGAGGACTTCCTCGGGATAGAACATCCCCTTGGGACCGAACCCGCCCCCGACGTCCGGGGCGGCATAGTGGATCCGGCTTTCGGGAACCTCCAGGACGTCCGCCAGGTAGGAACGGGAGGTATGCGGGGTCTGGGTGGAGGACCATACATCGATGCGACCCGAGGGGGTTCGGGCGTCGGCCATCACCCCGCGCGGTTCGAGGAAGGAGGCCGTCAACCGGTGGTTGAAAAATTCCTCCTCCACGATCCGGTCGGCCCGCTCGAACGCCCCGTCCACGTCGCCGGCTTCAAACTCGATTGTGTTCACCATGTTGGTATCGAATTGTTCAAACAACCTCGGACTGTTCTCGTCGAGCGCCTCCTCCACCGACATCACCGGATCCAGCCCTTCGTACGAAACGCGGATCCGGTCCAGCGCGTCCTCCGCCACGTAACGGTCGGCGGCGACCACGGCCGCCACCGGTTCCCCGACGTAGCGCACCTTCTGATCCGCCAGAACGGTGTGGAGGGCCGGTTTGAGGTTGTCGTAGGCGCCGAGTTCGTGATAGAGGCAGGGCATCCGGTTCACGTCGTCCCGGATGTCGTCGTACGTCAGTACCTCCTCCACCCCGTCGAGGGCCTCGGCCTTCGAGACGTCGATCGACCGGATCCAGGCGTGAGCCTGCGTCGACCGTTTGACGGCCATTTCCAGCATGCCTCGACGCTGCAAATCTCCCACGTACTCCCCCCGACCGGTGAGCAGATCGTCGTCCTCGCTGCGTTCTACGCTGGCTCCCACGAAGCCTTCAGCCTGCTGGCTCATCGGCCCGGCCCACCGTCGCCCCGTGCGCCAACGGCCTGGTTTGCCGCCTCGACGATGTTGTCGTATCCCGTACAGCGACAAAGCTGACCGGAAAGAACCGCCTGGACCTCCTCCGGGGAGGGATCCGGCTGGTTCTCCTGCAGGGCGACCAAACTGATCAGAAATCCGGGGGTGCAGAACCCGCACTGCAGGGCGTGGTTTTCCTTAAAGGCTTCCTGAACCGGGTGGAGTCCGTCCTCCGACCGATCATCCAGCGATTCCACGGTCCGGATCGATTTGCCGTCCATCTGGACCGCGAACAGCAGACAACTACGGACGGCCCGGTCGTCCACCATCACCGTGCAGACCCCGCAGACCCCGTGTTCGCAGCCCACGTGGGTTCCGGTGAGCCCAAGCTCGTCCCGCAGAAAATCCGACAGAAGGTACCGGGGGGAGACCCGGGCTTGGTGCTCGGTGCCGTTGACCGTGACGGTGATCGTTTGTTGGTCAGCCAGGTTGGATCGCCTCCGGGACAGCGGAGAAGGATCGGAACTGACGGGAATCCGACGGAGTCATGAACCGACCGTTATTCCCGCTGATTCGGACGCTTCGGTGAGGACCTGCTCGACCAGCACCCCGGCTACGTTCCGTCGGTACTCCGCGGAGGCATGGAGATCGTCCGGAGGGGCGAGCGTTTCGTCCTCGGTCGCAAGTTTGCCCGCTCGTTCAAACAGGTCCCTCCGGGGCGGTTCCCCCCGCAGAAGGTCCTCGGCTTTACGGGCCCGTATCGGCCTGTCGGAGACCCCCGTCATCCCGATCCGGACGTCGCGTATGGTCTTTGAGTCGTCGTCAAGATCAAGCAGGGCACCGGCTCCGGCCAGGGCAAAGTCCCCCTCTCGCTGGGTAACCTCCTGAAAGGAACTCCCCGAGGAGGAGGACGAAACGGGGATCAGCACATCGGTCACCAGCTCGTCCGATTTTACGTCGGTGGAGAACATCGTTTGGAAAAAGTCCTCCGCCGGGACCTCGCGGCGCTCCCCGGCCGCGTTGACGAGCCGGAACCGAGCCTCCAGCATCAGCGCCACGGCGGGCAGCTCGGAGGTTGGATCGGCATGCACCAAGTTCCCGACCACCGTGCCCTGGTTGCGAATCTGGGGGTGGCCGACGTGATTCAGGGTCTCTCCGATCAGAGGACATCGTTCCGCGATCAAATCGGACTGTTCGGCGTCGCGCTGGCGAACCGTGGCCCCGATCCGGACGGTCTCCTCCCGGAGTTCGATCACGTTCAGTTCGTCGACCCCGTTGATGTCGATCAGGCACTCCGGTTGGGCCATGCGAAAATTCATCAGGGGCACCAGACTCTGGCCGCCGGCGAGAATGGTTCCGCGGGCTCCCCATTCGTCGAGGTGGTGACGAACTTCGTCGACGGA
>CAYPTI010000077.1:0-2128 GCA_964413525.1 uncultured bacterium
CAAGGTGCAAGGGAAACCCGGTCGTGAGTCGGGGCAGTCTTGGCGGTCCGGGCAGTCGTTGGCTGTTGGTAAGAAGGGAACATCAGTCAATAGTCGATGGTCGTCGGTACGTAATCGGAGGGAAGTAAACGGAAAATGTAAAGATCGCAGGGGCCTCGGGGGAGGACTTTTGGACTTATTGTCAAATTGCGGCCGGGTCAGGAGTCGGCGACCAGGCGGGCGACTTCCGGGTGCTCCTCGGTGTCCTCCCGGTAGTAAACGTGATCCCAGGATCGGAACCGCTCCCCCAGTTCCCCCGGATCCAGGCAGTAGGACGGATTAATCGGAGCCTCCTCATCCTCGTCGCTCGAGACGTACGTCTCAATCAACACCCGGCTGCCGGACGGGGCTTCCGCGGCGATCCGGTCCATCAACGCCGGAGCGTAGAAGAACCGCAGCAGGTAGGTCGCCCGGACGAACCGGATCGGGACCGCGCCCTCCAGGTCCCCCTGGATCAGCGGCAGGTCGGGATGGTTCGACCGCAGCTCCTTCAAGACGACGTCGGAGACGTCCACCCCAACCCCGTCTCGTCCCTGTTGCGTCCACCAGAGGACGGAGCCGGCCAGGCCGCAGGCCAGGTCCACCAGCGGATCCGGTCCGCCGGGAGCGTGAGTCCGAACCCAATCCGGAGCCTCCGGGTCCCGGCCGGACTCCAGGATGTCGGTAAATTTTTCGTTCCAGCGGTTCCGAGCCTCAACCACGGTCTACGACCAGCGGTCCCGGGGATGAAACAGCTGCTCCTCGATTTGCTCGTCTCCCACCGACTGCAGCCACGCCTGGCGGCCCCTGTCCCAGCCCGGCGGCACCTCGATCAGCTCGCTGAGCGGAACCGCCACGTAGGACCGTTCAAACACCTCCCGGTCGGGTTCACCGTGTGGGGGAAGCGGATCGTAAAACAGGATGTCGGCGTCCAGCTTCCGGGAGGCATACAACGAATCGGAGTCGCCGGAGCGATCCCGATCGAGCCGGTCCTCCCAGGATTGTAACCGTGCCTTGAGACGGGCGGGCGGTTCGGAGACCCGAATCGCCACCGCCAGGTTCCAGACCGGGTCGGCTCCGGGCTCCATTTCCAACGGGGTCGTCCGGTAGACGTGGGAGGAAGCCTCGATCCCCCATTGTTCCTCCAGCCAGCGATAGGTTCGTTCGAGGTGCTCCTCGGGATCAATGTTGGAGCCCAGGCTGAGGTAGGCTACAGATTGATGACCTTCACCATCGGAGTCGCGGGGGCGCTCGGCGGAATTCATCGGTGGAGGGGAGATTGAATTGGAATGGGAGGGACGGTCATCAATCGCGCGTTCGCGTGACTTCGACGCCCACGGTGCGGGAATGACGCACCGCCCCGGGCTTCTCCACGGTGAGGGTGATCTCCGGCACGTCGAACTCCTCGATGCAGCCCCGGGCCAGGCGATCGGCCAGGGTCTCGACCAGATAAAACTCCGAGTCCTCGGCAAACTCAATCATCCACTTGCTGATCGAACGGTAATTCATCGTCTTATCCACGTCGTCCGCGCGGGCGGCCGGTCGGACGTCGTAGGGGATTTCATAGCTGATCAGAAGCTCCTGCTTGACCATCCGTTCCCAGTCGTTAACCCCAATGATGCAGTGAACCTCAAGGTCCTCCAGGAAAATTCGATCGGTCAACTCAACCAGCCTCCCAGTAAGTTCGGTTCGTCCTGAATCGATCGGAGTGGAGCCACGGTCACACCGATCGCCGTCCGTGGGGAGCCCTCCGCAGCAGGGGCGGATCGTCCTCATCCCCGGTGAAGAACTCGTCCGCCCGGTGGTGTCCCCGGATCACGCGCCGGGTCCCCCGGGCCGACCGCAACACCATCGAGTGGGTCAGGATCCGTTTGCCGTCGTAGCGAACCCCGTCGAGAAAATCCCCGTCGGTCACCCCGGTGCAGGCGAACAGGATGTCCTCGTCCGCCGCCAGATCGTCGAGTTCGTAGATTCGATCGAGGTCGTCGAACCCCATGTCCTCCAGCCGGTCGTACTGGGCCTCCCCGATCGGGTTCATCCGACCCTGGAAATCGCCGCCGAAACAGCGCAGGGCCGCGGCGCTCAGAACCCCCTCCGGGCTGTTGCCGAT
>CAYPTI010000077.1:2228-9072 GCA_964413525.1 uncultured bacterium
CCCACGGCGAGCTTCTCCATGTACACATCGGGCGCGTGCAGGAAGGCTCCCTCGGGACCCAGCGCCACCACGCACAGGGCCCCGGCTCCGCCCTTCGCCACCAGCGTCGTGCCCTCCAGCGGATCGACCGCGATGTCCACGGCGGGACCGTCTCCCCGGCCGACCTCCTCCCCGATGTACAGCATCGGGGCCTCGTCCTTCTGACCCTCCCCGATCACCACCCGTCCCTGGATCGGCACCTGTTGAAACATCGACCGCATGGCGTCGACGGCCGACTGATCGGCGGCCTCCTTGTCCCCCCAGCCCATGTACCGGGAGGCCTCAATGGCCGCCTGCTCGGTTAAGCGAACCGTGTCCATGGTCAGGTTCCTGAGGGTCATCGGGTAGAACTCCTTCCGGGCCGGTTCCCGCCGGTTTGATTTGAACGTCCGGAGGGCGTTTTCCCGGGAACCGCCTTGAGAATCTGACCCGCTGATGTCACAGTTAGCGGATTCTGGTCGGTCGGATTCGGGCCCCGACGAACGGGTCGTGCAAAAAGTATAATGGCTACCGAAGGGATGCCCAGCCCGTTGCCCGGCTCGTGTCCCACCGGACCGGCACTCGGCCGGTTTCCCGACCGTGGAATCGGAAAACAACCGGTCTCCTACGGGACCGTCCGGGAGGAAAAAATTTTTGGCTTCTCGGCGGCCTGAATTCGGAGGAAGCTCGTTCCCGAATTCACAAGCTCGGTTGACGGTAAAAATCGGTCGGGGGTATAATCGAACAAAGGAGGAAAAACATGTTTATTGAATACGGCGTTATCTTGCTATTCGTCGTTTTTGGCATGTTGTTTGTTCTGGTTAACATATTGCTTTCCAAAATATTATCCAAACTATTCAATTTTCAGAAGGCCGATCCGCGCAAACACACCACCTACGAATGCGGTGAGCAGCCCGTGGGGGATTCCCGGGTTCGGTTCAACGCCCGGTTCTACCTCGTGGCGCTGGTGTTTCTGATCTTCGACGTCGAAGCCGTTCTGTTGATTCCAATCGCGGTCGTCTTCAACGCCAACACCGCCCTGGCCCTGCTGGCCGCGGGCGTGTTCCTCGGCCTCCTGGTCCTGGGCCTCGCCTACGACTGGGTGAAGGGCGACCTGGACTGGGTCAAACCCAAACCCCGATTCACGAGGGCTGACGTGCAACCATGAGCGAAGCTCGAGCCAGCAGCAACATCCTGATGACGGCGGTCGACAAGTTCCTCAACTGGACCCGGATGAACTCCCTCTGGCCGCTGGAGTTCGGGCTGGCCTGCTGCGCCATCGAAATGATGGCCACCGGCGCCTCCCGGTTCGACTGGGACCGGTTCGGGATGATCCCCCGGGCCACGCCCCGGCAGGCCGACCTCATGATCGTGGCGGGGACCGTCACCTTCAAGATGGGCACCCGGCTGCGAACGCTCTACGAACAGATGCCCGAACCGAAGTACTGCATCTCCATGGGAAGCTGTTCCAACTGCGGGGGTCCCTACTGGAACCACGGCTACCACGTGATGAAGGGCGTCGACAACGTGGTGCCGGTGGACGTCTACGTCCCGGGCTGTCCCCCGCGCCCGGAGGCCCTGCTGGACGGGATCATCACCCTGCGGGAGAAAATCCGCCGGGAGTCCAGCGCCGGCCGCAAGCTGGAGGAAGCGGTCTGACCCATGGTGATGTCCTACGAGGAAGCCCGTCAGCTGGAAGCCGAACTCCGGGAGGAATTCGGCGACGACGTGCTGCGGGCCGACTGCTCGGGCGGGCTGCCCGAGGACCCGGCCGACTTCAACCTGGAAGAAGCCAAGCAGGAATTCAAGGAACAGCAGGACGAGGACGAATCCGGTTCCTACGACGGACCGGATCCGGTCGGCGATCCCTGGATCGACGTGGACGCGGAGGTCCTCGACGACGTCGTCGACCACCTGAAGAACGCCGAGCCGGACCGCTACGACTTCGATTCCCTCCACAGCCTCGGGGGCGACCATTTGCCGGAGTCGGAAGAAATGGTCGTGATCTACCACCTCTACTCCCATGCCAACGAGCGCTGGGCCATCCTGAAGTGTTTCGTGCCGGAGGCCGAACCGGTGGTGCCATCGGTCACCGACCACTACCGGATCGCCGACTGGTACGAACGGGAAACCTTCGACATGCTCGGGATCCGGTTCACCGACCACCCGGACCTCCGGCGGCTGCTGCTGCCCGAGGACTGGGTCGGGTACCCCCTGCGGAAGGACTACGCCTTCCCCAGCCAGTACCGGGGTCTCCCCGTCGACTGGGACGAGGGTCGGGAGGCCCGGATGTCCCGGGACGACTTCTACCAGGAAGCCCTGGAGCTGGAAGAAATGGACGACTTCGACGAGGAACTCCACTTCCCGGCCCCGGAAGGCAACGGACGATAACCCATGGACCTTGACCTGCAGGTACACGACGAGGGACACGAAAGCGGATTCGAAACGGAAGAAATGCAGATGAGCTTCGGTCCGCAGCACCCGGCCACCCACGGGGTCCTGCGGATGGTCGTGCGGACCGACGGGGAGATCGTCGAGGACGCCAAGTGTTTCATCGGCTACCTCCACCGCTGCTTCGAAAAACACGCCGAAGCCCTCGAATACCGCCAGGTGATTCCCTACACCGACCGGATGGACTACGTCTCCGCCATCACGCAGGAGAACGCCTACGTGCTCGCGGTGGAAAAGTTGCTCGGGGACGAAATGGAGGTCCCGGAGAAGGCCGAGTACCTCCGGATCATCACCAACGAACTGCAGCGGATCGCCTCCCACCTGCTGTCCTTCAGCACCTACGGCATGGACACCGGCGCCCAGACCCCGTTCCTCCACGGGTTCCGGGAACGGGAACGGGTGCTCGACCTGCTGGAAGCGATCAGCGGCGCCCGGCTCCTCTACCACTACCAGCGGATCGGCGGCGTCAAATGGGACCCGGACGAAGACTGGTACGACGACGTTCGCCGGTTCCTGGACGAGTTCGAGCCGCGGATCGAGGAATACAACCAGCTGCTGACCTACAATCAAATTTTTATCAAACGAACCGCCGACGTCGGGGTCCTGCCCCCGGAGGTCGCCGTCAGCGGCGGTGCCACCGGTCCGGTGCTCCGGGGGTCCGGGGTGGAACAGGACGTTCGCAAGACCGAACCCTACGGACGGTACGACGAGTTTGACTTCGACGTCGTGACCGGCACCGGGGATTCGGTGGGGACGCTCGGGGACTGCTGGAACCGGTACTTCGTCCGGATTAATGAAATGAAGGAATCGGTGAAAATTATTCGTCAGGCGCTGGAAAAATGTCCCCGGGACGGGGACGTTCTGTCGAAGGCCGGGGAACGGGCCATCCAGCCCCCTGAGGGGTCCGCCTACGTCCGCACCGAATCGGCCCGCGGTGAGCTGGGCTTCTACATCCGCAGCGACGGAAGCAAGAAACCGGCCCGGGTGAAGTCCCGGCCGCCGGCCTTCTGCAACCTCTCCTGCCTCACCCACATCGCTCCCGGGGCGATGATTCCCGACCTGATCGCCATCCTGGGAAGCATCGACCCGGTCTTCGGTGAGGTCGACCGCTGACCGATCACACGTTTGCCTGGTTTCAACCGATGACCTGTCCGTACCATCAACGAACGGTTTCCGTCCGGGTCCGCACCGGAAACCCGCTGACGGACCCGACGACCGAATGGTCACCCGAAAGGATGTCGCACCGTGCTTGAAGGCGGAATAACCGGATTGCTTCAGCAGGTACCGATGCTGGCCGGGCTGGACCCGACCCTGCTCTACCTGCTGGCGGCCTTTGTCGGCATGAACATCGTCATGCTGGGGATCGTCACCCCCTACAGCCTGTTCGTGATCTGGGCCGAACGGAAGGTCGCCGCCCACACCCAGGACCGCATCGGTCCCATGATCCCGGGCGGCTGGCACGGCTGGGCGACCACCATCTGCGACGGAATCAAACTGCTGCTGAAAGAGGACCTGATCCCCCGAAAAGGGGACAAACTGCTGTTCACCCTGGCTCCCATGCTGGTCTTCGCCGGGGCTTTCGCCATCTACGCCGTCATTCCCTGGGGTCCGGGCATGGTGCCGGCCGAACTGGACATCGGCGCCTTCTTCGTCATTGCCATCAGCTCGATCTCCACCGTCGGCATCATCATGGCCGGCTGGGCCTCCAACAACAAATTCTCCCTCATCGGTGCCATGCGGTCGGCCGCCCAGGCGGTCAGCTTTGAAATCCCGCTGGTGCTCTCCTTCGTGCCGGTCCTGATGCACGCCGGGACGCTCAACCTCGTCACCATTACCGAAGCCCAGTCCGGGGGCATCCTGGACTGGAACCTGCTGGCCTACCCGCCGCTGCTCATCATCGCCTTCGTCTCCTTCTACATCTCGGGGCTGGCGGAGGTCAACCGGACCCCGTTCGACATGCCGGAGGCCGAACAGGAGATCGTGGGCGGCTTCCACGTGGAGTTCAGCGGCATCCGGTTCGGGATGTTCTTCCTCGGGGAATACGCCGCCATGCTGGCCATCAGCCTGTTTGCGTCGGTTCTCTTCCTGGGGGGACATTACGGGATGGTCCCCGTCCTCAGTCCCCTGCCGACGGCCGGACTGGCGGTGGCCATCCTGCTGATCTGGATCGGTGGGAACGCCGTCTGGGAGTGGCTGAACCCGCGGCACAAAGAGTCCATGCCGATGCTCTATTTCAACGTCGTGATGACATTTGTTACCTTCTTGCTTCCGGTCCTGGTGGGCACCGGACCGGTGACGCTGTTTGTGAAAGCCTTCGGCCTGGTCTTCCTGATGCTGTGGCTGCGCTGGACCCTGCCCCGGACCCGGCCCGATCAACTCATGTACACCTGCTGGAAGGTTCTGATTCCGGTCGCACTGGCCGTTATCCTCGCCGTCGGGGTGCTTAAACTATGGGTGTAACCGCAACGCTTCGAAGCTACTTCACGAACATTTTCTATACCCTGTTCTCCATCCTGAAGGGCATGCAGGTGACCTTCAACTGCATGCTGTCGAAGCGGATCACGATCGACTATCCCTTCGAGTCAACCGTCCAGAAGGGGTTCCGGGGGAAGCTGGTCAACTACACGGCCGACTGCATCAGCTGCAACAAATGCGTCGTGATCTGTCCGGTCGACTGCATCACCCTCGAAGCGACGAAACGGGAGGATTTCGACCCGGAGAAACACACCGCGTCCACGGGCCATCCCCTGCGGTTGAAGCTGGAGACCTACGACATCGACATGAACAAATGCATGTACTGCAACCTGTGCACCGAGGTCTGCCCGACGGATTGTCTGGTCATGACCGACGACGTTGAATACAGTTCCGCCGACCGCGACGACATGACCATCGCCTTCACCGAAAAAAGCGGCACCGGTTACGGTCGAGCGTAAGGAGCCCGGACATGGACGGTGAACTTCTGTTTCGCGGCCTGTTTTACTTCCTGGCCGTGGTGGCCCTCGGTTCGGCCGGCGTCGTCGCCTTCAGCCGCAACATCGGCCGGGCCATCTTCATGCTGCTGTTCACCCTCGGGGCCGTGGCCGGGTTCTACGCCTGGCTGGGCGCCGGGTACCTCTCCCTCGTCCAGGTCCTGATCTACGTGGGCGGGATCCTGGTGATCCTGCTGTTTGCCCTGATGGTGTCGGAACAATTTCCCATCGACCCGGACGCCTCCGACCCGGACAGGCTGCTCGGTTCCGGAGGGGTGGCCCTGGTCTTCCTTGCCGGGGTGTTTTCCGTCTACCTGAACCTGGGGGACCTGTCCCCCATCGGTCCGGAATCCTACCCCTCCCCGACCGAACTGGGCGAACAACTGCTGAGCACCTACCTGCTGCCGTTTGAACTGGCGGGGGTCATCCTGCTGGTCGCCCTGATGGCGGCCACCCTGCTGACCCGCAACCCCGACCGCAACCAGGGAGAGACCTCCTCATGAGCATTGGATTCGGCCACGTCCTTCTTGTAACATCTCTGCTGTTTTCGGCCGGGATCGTGGCGGTCCTCAGCCGACAGAACATCGTCGCCATGCTGATGGGGATCGAACTGATGCTGAACGCCGCCGCCCTGAACGTCGTCGCCTTTTCGGTGTTCCACGGGATGACCCTTCACGGACAGATGGTGGCGTTGTTCATCATCGTCCTGGCCGCCAGCGAGGCGGCGATCGCCTTCGGCATCCTGATCAACCACTACCGGAACAGCAAATCCGTGTCGATCGAATCGGCTCAAAACATGAAACGGTAGGTTCCTCGAAGCCCGGGCACCGAACGCCCCGGGTGATGGTCTCCGGGAAGGGGCGCATCAACGACGAACGCAGCGGACGCTGAATCGATACCGAAGCAACCGGGTGCATCTGTGCCCGGGAATTTCCGGAACCGCAGGAAGGAGCCCTGACGAATGGACGCCACGCTGACCTACCTGGTCCTCATTCTGCTGCTGCCTCTGGCGGCGTTCGTGATCCAGGTGCTGATCGGCCGCCGGCTGCCCTCGGGCGGCGACTGGGTGAGCATCCTGGCGGTGGCGGGTTCCTTCGTCCTCTCGGTCCTTCTGTTCGCCCGCACCCTGGCGGCCTACGATCCGGGCCTCTCCCGGGTCTTCGAGATCCCCTGGGTTCAACTGCAGACGATTGAATTTTCCATGGGGATCCTGTTCGACACCCTGACCGCCGTGATGCTGGTCATCGTGACCGGGGTCAGCCTGCTGGTCCACATTTATTCCCGCGGCTACATGGAAGACGATCCCGGATACCACCGGTTCTTCGCCTTCCTGTCCCTGTTTACCTTTTCGATGCTGGGCATCGTGCTGACCGACAACCTGTTCGGGCTGTTCATCTTCTGGGAAC
>CAYPTI010000078.1:0-8975 GCA_964413525.1 uncultured bacterium
CTTCCTCCGACCGGTCGAGCTGGCCGCTCAACCGTCAGGTGGTCCGGCGGATCGGAGCCGTGGAGAAGGGGTTCGATCAAGAAGATCTTCCGGAGGCCCTGGCCTCCCGGGATCGTTGGTACGGGTGGTTGCTGGGTCGTGGAATTGAGTTCGGCTGGAGCGCCGACCGGTTCCAACGAACACTGAATACGGTGGACGAGTTTCTGCGTCGTCGGGAGTCGATGGAGAAACGGATTGTCTCCCGCCTCCGGGCTGAGGACGTACAGAATCTTGGAGTGGAGAAGAACCGCCGGCTCCGGAAAGGGCTCTCCGAGACGGACGAGCTCCATGCGCTGAGAAGGCTGGTTGGGGATTGAGTGAACCGGACCACGGGTCTGAATCCGATTCGGTAGAAATCGGACGTCGACGGGTTAGATTTACTGCCTGAATCAGGTTGGCCGATTACGGTGCAAGGGATCGGTGGGTTCATAAAGAGTACTGAATCGGGCCGGGGGACCGGGATCAATTTCGGGCTCATTCTCGTGGACTCCCGTCCACTCCGAGGGTTGGATTTCCCGGATTATGCCGTAAAAAGTGTCCCGAAAATCCAAAAAACCGCCGGAAACCGATCCCGATCCCCCGTTAAGGTCGAAGCAATTCTCCCATAAGCAATCAGTTTATGGACGGGTTAATATTCCAACTGTCCACGGATTCTCCGGGGATTCGTAATTAATCCACTGACGACAGTAATACGGTGCCGGACGGTTCGATCAGGCAGGCAGAATTGCCACGGGGGTCCAAACCGGACTGATAAATTATTCTTCGTTCGGATCGTTTCTCATCGGGACGAACCGTTCGGCGATCCCGATGAATTGCTCCAGCGTGTCCCGGAAGGCCGTCGGTTTGGAGATCCAGTTTCCTTCCACCAGCCAGAGGTTGAGCCAGTTGCCGTTCGAGTCCAGCCGCCATTCGTCGTTCTCCGGGTCGTCCAGGAAATCCAGCCCGTCATCGGTCAGGAAATTACGCAGCGCGGTGGCGTCGTCCGCCCGCAGTTCGTACTGTTCGTTCAGGTTGTCGTAGTAGTTCATCGTAACTTGATGGGTCCCGAGTTCCTCCAGCCGGTCGTCCGGCAGACTCCGGGCCTGTCGCGAGGGAACAATGTGGAAGGAGGGCGTCCCGTCGGGCAGGGGAAAGGCCGCCGTGGTGGCCCCCGTCAGGCTGTCCTGACCGGTCAGCCGGTACCGGTGCTCAAACACCACGAAATCGACCGATTGATGGGTTCCCTCCAGGGAATGGGCCAGGTTGAGTTCGTCCAGTCCCTCGATGCTGACGTACTCCGGAAGGGTGGTGTCGTCTTCGTCCAGGTAGGTCAGGATCCAGCCCCATTCGTCGGCTATCAGGGCCATCTTCTCCTGGCGGGTTGGACTGAACCACCGAATCAGCCCGAAGGTCAGGGCAATCAACCCGAACAGTCCAAGAATGGCGCCCACGAACCAGATCATCGTTCCCATTGGAATCGTCCTTCCGGTGAGTTGATTTTCTGGAGTCCGGAATGATGCGTTCAACCGAACAAAACGGGGTAGTGTATCCAACCGACGGGCTAACAAGATAGGTGATTTCCCCGCCCGGGTTTCCCCTCACCCTGAGGTTCGCTGTGTAAGGGCGGTGTACGTTCATCGTGATGGTGTCCCAAAATCTCCTCGGGGACGTACGTCGTGCCTTTGGCACCGGTCAGACCCCCGGCCGACCGAGATTTACAGCTTGGCCAGCCCCCGGAGGGCCCCGGACACCAGTTCCACCAGGATGACCAGGACCAGGTAACAGAGCAGCAATTGTCCTACGACGTCGTAATGAAACCAGCTCATGCTGAGTCGGAACTGATGTCCCAGGCCGCCGGCGGCCACGAATCCCACCACGATCGTGGTCCGGATGATGTCCTCCCAGCGGTACAAAATATAGGTTAAGAACTTGGGAAGGACCTGGGGAAGAACACCGACGAGGAGGATCTGAAACAGGCCGGCCCCGCTGGTACGAAGCGCCGTGATCGGTGCCAGGTTGAGGTCTTCGACGACTTCGGCACAGAGTTTTCCCAGGATGCCGAAGTTGTGGATGGCCAGGGCCAGCGCGGCCCCGAAAATCCCGGGTTCAAATACGAAAATAATCAACATGGCCCAGAACAGTTCCGGAACCGCACGAGTAAAAATAAACAGGGCCCGGATGATTAAGAACAGAATCTGCCCCGGCAGCGTCTTTCCGAGGGTAATCGTTCCATTGGCGGTGGCCCGGGCACCCGGAACCACCAGGAACAGCATGCCGAGAGTGGCCATTCCGATCGCCAGAACGCTCATCAGCAGGGTGTCGTACGAAAGCTCGGCGGCCCGACCCCAGGCCTCGGGGCTCCGGAAGGCGGTCTCGGAACCAACATTGAACAGCTGGTTCACAAACCGGTACCCCCGTTGAAGGTTATCCGGGGTGAGTAGCTGATCGAGCTGGGCTTCCCAGAGCACGAACACCCAGGACCCTACGATCAGCACGACAAACAGAATAGCGGAGCCTCGTTTCATCGCCCGGTCGGGGATCCAGCCCAGAAGAAACGAGGCAAGACCCCGGGTCAGGAGCCGGTTGGTGGCTTCCGGTCGTCCGTTCACAGCCTGAACCTCCGGGTCCGGCTGGATTGATCGTTGAAGGGTTTTTCGATCGCACCGGTTCGTGCCCTGCGGGAATTACTCGGACTCATGGACCATGGCCCTCCGAACTTCGCTGCTCCAGATGCTGATCGCCACCACAAGCCCGATGAGCAGATAGATGAACGTCCAGGCTTCATGGAAATACAGGTCCTCGAGGCTGAGTTCGATCTGATGGCCGATTCCGCCTAACCCCACAAAGCTCAACACGGCAGCGGACCGGATTGCGCATTCGAACCGGAACATGGTGTAACTGACCAGATCGGGGAAGGCCTGTGGAATCCGGCCCATAAACAACACCTGCAGAGGCGTTCCGCCGGACCGGGCCAGCGAATTCAACGGTTCGTCCCGGACGTCGTTGATGATGTCGGCCCAGATCCGGCCGAGAATACCACTGTACGGGATGGCCAGGGCAAGGACCGCCGAAAGAGGAGAAAGACCAATGGAGGCGACAAACAACCAGGCCCAGACCAGTTCATGAACGGATCTCAGGAGGCTGAGAAGTCCGCGGAAGATCCCGGTGGAAGCCCAGGCAAGGATCGGATGGGAGAACGGGGTTCCGGAGGCCAGGATTCCGAGGGGGACCGCCATCACGATCGCGAGCCCGATCCCGGCCGCGGCGTAGGCGAGGGTTTTCAAACACGCCCGAACACCAAGCCAGATCAGGTCCGGTGACAGATCCGGGGTGACCATGCCCCACATCAAATCCAGAACGTTGCTGAACGCCCCGTCGTGGACCAGGGATTCCCCCCAGGCAGCCGACAGAAAGCTCCAGACGATCGCCAGCAGCAACAACAGGGTCAGAATGGTTTGATTGTGGAGACGAAGCCAGGATTGGTTTTGTTCAGAAATCACGATCCGGGGACGTTAAACCGGGACGGTGGAAGGACTGTAGTGTTGCGCTTCGGAGGCGTAGAGGGCCTCCAGTTCACGTGCCTCCAGTTCGTCGGGAGCACGGTCGAACACGATTTTTCCTTCCCGGAGGCCGATCAGTCGGGGGAAATATTCCAGGGCCAGCTCCACGTCGTGCAGACTACAGACGAGGGTGAACCCATCTTCCGTTGTGACCTCCTGAAGAATTTCGATTACGTCGCGGGCTCGGGCGGGATCCACCGAGGCCACCGGTTCGTCCGCCAGGATGACTTCCGGTCGCTGCACCAGAAGCCGGGCCAGGGCGACCCGTTGTTGTTCTCCTCCGGAGAGCGTCCGGGTTTTCTGGATCCGTTTGCCGTTCAACCCGACCCGGTCCAGTGCTTGAAGTACCTCGTTCGACGAGCGAGGGAACAAAACCCGAAACAGGGTGCGAAACAATCCCCACTCCCCCAGGTTTCCCGCCTGAACGTTCAGGGTCACGGGCAATTCTTCAATCAGATCGAATTGCTGGGACATCATGCCGATTAACCGGGAGCGTTTTGTTCTGTCCGTTAATTCGTGAATCCCGTGACCCGCTACCTGAACCCGGCCTGAATCGGGAGCTTCCTGACCGCTGATGATCTGGAGGAGGGTTGTTTTTCCGGCTCCGCTGGGGCCGATGATGGCGACCTGATTCCCCGTCTCGACGGAAAAGGAAATCCCGTTAAGGGCCTTCAGATCGCCGTAATGCTTTGAAACGTCCTCCAGGGTGAGAACCGATTGGTCCGCCATGGTCAGCGAAACACCCCCACGTCCTGCCCGGTCTGCCGGATCATCTCGTATTCGTCGTTGGAGGTCGGAATGAACTCCTCCGCTGCAAACAGATCCAGAACCTGGCGCTGATCGTCGTCCATCGCAAGCAGGGCCTCTCGAATTCGCCTGGAGGTTGATTCCCCGAACCGTTCGTCGACCTCGGGGTGTATGGTCCAGTGGTAATTGGGGTATTCGTGAGTACGACCCAGGACCCGTACTTGATCCTGATCAACCTGACCTTCGTCCACCGCTCGTTCCCAGACCGCCTCGCTTAACAGCCCGGCATGGTAGGACCCGGATTCCACAAGCTTCCAGGTCCGATCGTGGGAACCGGAGTAGTTGGCTCCGCCGTCAAAATCCTCGTCCGGATTGATATCGTTCTGTTCCAGGTAGTACCGGGGCATCAGGTGTCCGGACGTCGAACTTTCGCTGCCGAAGGTGACCCGTTTTCCCCTGAGGTCTTCCAGCGTCTCAATGCCGGAATCGGCTCCGACAATAATGACCGACCGGAAGGATTGATCCCGTGGGCGCTGGGCGATGGCCTGTGCTCCGGGCACGGCCAGTCGCGCCTGAACTCCGGTTAAGCCTCCGAACCAGGCCAGGTGAACCTCACCTCGTTCAAACGCCGTGACCAGGGCCGCGTAGTTCGAGGACGGATTGTATTCGGCCTGAATCCCCACCTCCTGTTCGATGTAGTCGGTAAACAGGTCGAATCGGCGCTGTAGCTGGCTGACCTGCTGATCGGGGATCGCCCCGATCACGAGGGTTGGTTCCTCCTCCTGAGACGATCCGCACGAGGCGACAATTGCGACAAAACCCAGCACTGCGACGATGAAAAGCCATCGTTTCACGGTAGGTCCTCCCGGGGATAGGGGTTTTTGTAGAAGGTAATGCTACCTTGCCGTGAACGTCCCACGAACTAGAAGCACAATCAAAATCAATCGAATGTATGCACGGAACGCATACTCAGACTTCTCGCTTTCACCCTTGAGGAAATAGAGTACGGAATTGGGAAGGAAATCAGCTATCGGACAATCCGGACGGGAGGTACGGGCGGCAGGCGAGGGGAGATGCAATTGACGCATAGATGCCAGAATGGCCACTCAGCGAATCGAACGGGGCCATGGTGGGAGCGACGTGAGGGGGAACCCCCGACAACCGTTGGACAACGGGAACCGATTACCGGGTGTTCTGGAGTTCGAGTTCGAGGTCGCCGGTGGCGATGGCTCCCAGGAAGTCGGCGTTGGTCTCGTACTGTTCGAGCTGCTCGAGCAGAAACTTGATGGCCCGTTCGTCGTCCAGCGAGCCCAGGTGCCTCCGGAGCCGGGTGACCACCTGGTACTCGTTGTCATTGAACAGTTTTTCTTCCTTCCGGGTGCCGGACTTGCTCACCGACACGGCGGGGTAGATCCGCTTTTCGGCCAGCCGACGGTTGAGGACCAGCTCCATGTTCCCGGTCCCCTTGAACTCCTGGAAAATGACCTGGTCCATCTGGGAGCCGGTCTCCACCAGGGTGGTGCCCACGATGGTGAGGCTCCCGCCGTTCTCGACGTTGCGGGCGGCTCCGAAGAACTGACGCGGCTTTTCCATCGCCTTGGAATCAAGCCCCCCGGAAAGCGTCTTGCCGTTGGAATCCGAGAACAGGTTGTAGGCCCTTGCGAGCCGGGTTATCGAATCCAGCAGGATCAGGATGTCGTCCCCCTGGACCAGCGCTCGTTTCGCCTGGTTCAGCACCCCGCTGGCGGTTTTCACATGGCTTTCCGGGTCCTTGTCGGAGGAGGAGTGAAAGATCTGGGCCGGGGTGTTCCGTTTGAAGTCGGTGATCTCCTCCGGCCGCTCGTTGATCAGCAACGCCACCTGCTTGATGTCGGGATGGTTGGCTTCGGCGGCCAGTGAGAGCTTCTGTAGAACGGTGGTTTTACCGGCTTTCGGAGGGGAGACGAGCAGACAGCGCTGTCCCCGACCAATCGGGGCGATCAGATCCAGCACCCGGGTCGTCAAATCCTCCGGGTCGTGTTCGAGTTGAATTCGTTCGTCAGGGTAGGTGGGTGTCAGGGAGTCAAAATTGTTCTTTAACGTGTTTTGATCCATCGGTTTGGATCAATGTCCTCCTTGAAAAAATGATGGTGTGGCGAGGTTCATCGTTTGATCAGCTCCGTGAAGAACGACTGAGGGCAAGATTCGATACGGTTCGTCATCGTGAAAACAGACACAAACAATGCTGAGGTGATGAGGCACAAACGACGTTGCGATCGGCACCACACCCGGGAGTGGATTTTGTCCGGCTCACAGGGTTGTCAGGATCCCGGTTCAAGCTGTCGGTTCCGGTTTGCTATCCCGTCAGGCATCCCTGGAACGAATTGTGGGAGGTGGAATCCCCGGGCGGGGAATCTACGGGAAAACGAACCGGCTACTGTTGTACAGAGAAATCGATCCTGCTCGGACTGCGAACTCGCTCGATCCGGCGGAGATCCGTTCAACTGCGATCAACGGGGCAAGAGCTGAGAAATCCTTGCCGTCAAACGATTAACAGACCAGGGAGGATTCGTTGCTACCCCTTCCACTAATTCTGTCACCAAGTAGTTCCATAGTATAACAGCATTTTGACAATGTGCATAGAAAGTCTAAACGGACCCTGAGGGATTGGCCAGACCCTTTCTACGCAACTCGTCATTCCGGGCGATCCTGGCGGTGACATCCGTCAACCGTGGAGCGCGCCCCGGAATCCACCACCAACGATCATGCCAGAACAACAACCCGTTTGCTCGCAGACCAATCATCCCGGAACTGTCATCGATCCGCCGAACGGGGTATAGTAAACCGAATCGATGACCCCCAGCCGTTTCAACTTCACGATCCCTGAGAGGAGATCTGTTCCATGTCTACCAGCTACCGGGAAGAATCCGACAGCCTCGGTACCGTCCGGGTCCCCGAAACCGCTTATTACGGAGCTCAAACCGTCCGGGCGAAACAAAATTTTCCGATCAGCGACCGGCGCTTCGGCCGCCCCATGATCCGGGCCCTCGGCACCGTGAAGGAAGCCGCCGCCCGGGCCAACCGGGATCTCGGCCTGCTGGAGGACGACCTGGCCGACGCCATCGAGTACGTCGCCTCCGAGGTCCGCGACGGCGAACACGACGACCAGTTCGTGGTCGACATCTTCCAGACCGGCAGCGGCACCTCCACCAACATGAACGCCAACGAGGTCATCGCCAACCTGGCCATCGAACGGCTCGGGGGCGAGGTAGGATCCAAACAGCCCGTCCACCCGAACGATCACGTCAACATGTCCCAGTCCTCCAACGACGTGATCCCGACCGCCATCCACATCGCCTGCCTGAGCCGGATCGAGGACCACCTGCTGCCGAACCTGACCCGGCTGGAGGAGGCCCTGAATCAAAAAGCGGAGGAATTTGACGACGTGGTTAAAACCGGTCGGACCCACCTTCAGGACGCCACCCCGGTTCGGCTGGGCCAGGAATTCTCCGGCTACGCCCGCCAGGTGGAGCTGGGACGTCAGCGGGTCGAACAGGCCGCCGACGACCTCCGGGAACTGGCCCTCGGCGGCACCGCCGTCGGCACCGGCCTCAACCGACACCCGGATTTCCCGGAGAAGGCCATCGAACACATCAACCGGTTAACCGGTCATGAATTTCGGGAGGCCGGGAACCACTTCGAAGCCCAGGGGGCTCGCGACGCCCTGGTCCACGTGAGTGGAGCTCTAAAGACCCTGGCCACGAGCCTGATGAAGATCGCCAACGACGTTCGCTGGGGTTCCTCCGGTCCGCGGGCCGGCCTCGGGGAGCTGGAGATCGATCCGGTGCAGCCCGGGTCCTCGATCATGCCGGGAAAGATCAACCCCGTGATCGCCGAATCGGTCTGCCAGGTCGCCGCTCAGGTGATCGGCAACGACCAGGCCGTCACCGTCGGCGGACAGGCCGGCAACTTCGAACTCAACGTGATGAAACCGGTCATGGCCGACAACCTAATGGAGAGCATCGAGATCCTTGGAACGTCGGCGGAGAACTTCGCCGACCGCTGCATCGAACCGCTGGAGGCCCATCGCGAACATTGCGAGGAGATGGTGGAGCGGGGACTGGCCCTGTGCACGGCCCTGGCCCCCGAGATCGGGTACGACCGGGCGGCCGAACTCTCAAAACGGGCCTACAAAGAAGGGAAGACCATCCGGCAGGTGGCCCGGGAAGAAGAGGTGCTCCCCGAAGATCGGCTCGACGCCATCCTCGACGCCCGGAAGATGACCGAACCGGGAGTCCCCGGTGAGGAGCAGGGGTAGGATAGCGATACGTGGTCGGAGGAGGACGAGGACACTCGTTCTGTCGTCGGAATCCGACGGGACTCCGATGCTTCGTGCATGGCTCAGGGAGCTGATGGTATTCTTCTTTAAGGCGGTACCGAGGACTCTGTTGCAACGGTTCGGGGTACGACCCCGGTTGCTGTTTTTTATCGATACGGTTTGATGAGATAGCTGACACCATTTCGGATCGATTCCTTGGGAGGGAACATCAATGCGAAAGACAGCTGTCGTTTTGTTACTCGGAGTCTTCTTGCTATCCGGTTGTGCGACCATGCGTGGCGCCGGGGAGGACCTGGAGAACGCCGGCGAGTGGATCCAGGACAACGTGTTCA
>CAYPTI010000079.1:0-5672 GCA_964413525.1 uncultured bacterium
CCTTTGAATTTGTCCGGGGCCAGGACGACTCGGATGTTTCCCACTCGGACATCAACCTCCCCAGGTCCTCGGGGGTCAGGGTGCCGGGACGCCGGGTGGACGACCAACCCCACTGTTCGAACGTCGTTCCCCAGCGTGCCTTCTGATCGGCGTCATCGGCCAGGTTGTTGAGCAAGGTCTTGCGTGGGTACCGGAAACACCGGCGGACAAACCGTCGGATCCGCTCGAAAGGCCGCTTGATCCGGGGTTCCCGGAAGTCAAATTCGACCCACACCGAGTCGACCTCCGGGGACGGGTCGAAGGCCTCCGCGGGAACGGTGAACGGCAAGTCGACCCCGGCGTAGACCGAGGCAAGCAGACTCAACCCCCCGTACTCGGAGGATCCCGGATCGGCCGCGAGTCGTTCTCCAACCTCGGCCTGAACCAGGCCGTAAAACCCGCTGAGCCGGGGGGCGTGCCGGAGAATCCGCATCAGCAGCGGTCCCGTCAGGTGGTAGGGTAGGTTGCCGACCAGCGGGTACCGGGCCGATCGGACGGGCAGAGGATAGTCCGTTACGTCGGCACGGATCACCATCACGTCGCCGGATAATTGCCGGCGAAGCTCCCGACAGAACCGGAACTCGATCTCGAGGGCGAGGAGACGATCCCAGGCTCCGGCAAGATAGCCGGTCAGGGCCCCCGTCCCGCTGCACCATTCGATCCCGAAACGAGCGTCCGGCACCCGGTCGACCAGTCGCCGGATCCAGGCGTCGTCGGCAAGCAGAACCTGGCTCCGGTAGGTTCCCATCAGGACCCTCCGTGGCGAACCAGCCACCGGAGGCTGTTGACGGCGCTTCGATCATCGATCCGGTCCGTGCCGGCCAGGTCTGCTGCCACCCCGTGATCCGGGCTGACCCGGAGGATCGGAAGCCCCAGGGTCACGTGAACACCGGTGAAGAAATGGTTTAATTTGAACGGGGTCAACCCCTGGTCGTGGTAGCAGGCGACAACCATGTCGACCGAGCCGCCGTGGACGGGCAGAAAGCTGTCGGCCGGGGCGGGACCGCGCAGGTCGATCCCCTCCTCCCGGAGCCGCTCGACCGCCGGTTCCAGCACGTCCCGATCCTCCGTTCCCAGGGAACCCTTTTCCCCGGCGTGGGGATTGAGTCCGAGCAGAGCCAGGGAGGGGGACCGTCCGAACAGGTCACCCAGCTCCTCGTGAAACCGACGGAGGGTGGATTGGACGAAGGACGAATCCAGGGCTTCGGGAACCTGGCTCAACGGAAGGTGTCGGGTCAACAGCCCGACGTTGAACTGATCGCCAAAAAAACTCATCAATCCGTCGGTTTCGAAGTACTCCTCAAGCAGTTCGGTATGACCCACGAACGAATCGTGCCCCGCTTCCCGGACCGCCCGCTTGGAAAGCGGCAGCGTGAGGAGTCCACGAACGTCGGGTTCCCGGCACCGCTCCAGCGCCGAGAGAAGCGACGTGTGGGCCGCCTGACCGGTCGGACCGTCGGGATCGCCGTCGAGAATGCGGTCGGCCGGAACCGAGCCGGCGGGTTCCCACTCCCAGCCGTCGGAAGCAACGTCCTGATCAATCAACCAGTTCCGTACTTCGGGAGGGCCCACGATATGGAGGTTTACCGGCGGATCGAACCGGTCCAGCGTTTGAACAAGCGGAACGAGAAGTCGAGGGGAGACACCGGCCGGATCGCCGGTGGAGACGATCACTCGAGACGGATCAGCGGGGTTGGTCATCCAGGTACTCGCGAATGGAGTACGGGACATGCACGGTAAACTCATCCGCCAGAAGGATCGGAAGGTGTGACTGGAGCAACCGGGTTCGGTAGCGGTCAAAATACTGCCGTGTGGATTGGTCCGGTTCCCCGGATCCAGGGGAAAGTCGAACGGATTGTCGATACATCAGCACGTAATCGCCCCGCCAGGAAACCGGTTCGCTCACTCCGTAAAGCGGGAGGGAATACAGAGTATACTCCAGCTGGGAGTCGTAGGTTCCCCAGCCGAACCAGTCCAGTTCCCCGTGCGAGCCGAGGAACGGCTGATCGATGGCGTGTTCTTCGTACAGCTCGTTCCAGCGTTCAAGGGACGGGTTCTCGCCCAGCTGCTCGTACACCTCGCGCGCGGTTTCCTCCTCCGAAAACCGCATCATGCGAGCCGAATTGCGGACGGTGGCTCCCGTGTCGCTTCCGTTGGGGTTCAAGTCGGGATAAAGCCGCTGAATTAATTGGGTTTGTTCAATCTCGGTCCGCATCATGCGGCGGTATTCTTCCTCCGTGGTTCCCTGCTCCCGGAGGAACTGCTGGAATTCCTCGGGCTGGCTTTTCTGCTGTTCAAGCTGCCGGTCGACAAACTCCTCGATCTCCGAACGCCGGTCCGCAATGCCGTAAAACTCTACGGCCACGTCGATCAACGTCTCATCGATCAGGTCACGGAGGAGTCCCCGCTCCAGAGAGCTGTCTCCGTAGGCATCCCGGTAGTCCCTCAGGGTGATGACCCGGTTTTCCACCACGGCGAGGATGCGATCCAGGTAGGGAACGGCCGACTCCGGGTCCCGGTCGAACACCTCGAGCTCGGCTTCGTCCGCCGGCGGGGGGGACTCCGGAGACTCCGTGTCCGACGCGTCCCGGACCGGTTCCGGGCGGTCCTGGAGTTCCTCCATGCGTTCGGGAAAGATCGGTTCAAGCAGAGAATCATCCCCCTCCTGGGCAAGGACGGGAGAGCACGCTCCGAGCAGGAGGATCATTCCGATGGACAGTACAACCGGAGCGTGGAGGATTCGTCGCTGGATTGGTCCGTTCATGTCGGCACTACCCCCCAGGGTTCATGGATGGCGAGCAAGCGAAGTCCTCCTCCCCCGAACAGGGAAGGAACAGTTTGCGGAGCCCCTCGGCGTAAGAAACCTGATTGTCTCTTATGGAGGGGACACAAACAACAACCGGGAGGGAGGACAACCTGGATATACAAACCCGGTTGCGTTTTGGTATGCTCTAGCCTCGTCAGACGGGGCTTCACGCCTCGCTTTCAACCATGAATTCCGACGCACACTCACTTTTTCAGCCTTCGGAGGCGATGACCCCATGTCCAACCAGGTGACCCTGATTATTCCGACTCCTCTGCGCGAATTCACGGACGGCGAGGGGGAAGTGTCGGCGCGAGGAAGCACGGTCCGGGAGGTGCTGGATGATCTGGAGGAACAGCACCCGGGCATCATGGATCGGCTGTGCGACGAGGACGGGGAACTGAGGGAATTTCTCAACATTTACATGAACGACGAAGACATCCGGTTCAAGGACGAACTGGACACCGAAGTGCAGGAGGGGGACGAACTCTCCGTCATTCCGGCCATCGCCGGAGGCGAGGTTTCCGGATAACCCCGACGGTTCCCATCGGGACACGAACCCGGCTCAGGTCCAGGGAGCCGAAGCCGTCAGGTCATCCTACAGGGGGATAACGTTGGTGGCGGCGAACCCTTTCTCCGTCTCTTCAATTTCAAATTCGACTTCCTGATCCTGATCGAGCGTCTTGTATCCTTCGACTTCGATCTCCGAATAGTGGACGAAGACATCCTCGCCTTCTTCCTGCTCGATAAACCCGAATCCCTTCGCATCGTCAAACCACTTAACCGTGCCCGTAGCCACAAAAAACCCTCCTTGAAGGTTGATTTTGCGTCAGCATAGCACAAGGAGGACGGTTGCACAATTCGTTCTTCGGGGTCAGTCGTCGAGGTCCTCGGACCCGGTTGAACCCGAATCGTCCCGGGCTCCCAGGGTCGCGTTGGCAACCTGTTGACCCTCCATCACGTTCATGATCTTGACCCCCTGGGTCCCCCGTCCGTAGCGGGAGATTTCCGACACCCGGGTCCGCAGCAGGATTCCCCGGTCGGAAATCGTGATCAGTTCGTCCCGATCGGTTGCGGTCAACACCGTCACCACCGAGCCGTTGCGATCCCGCCCCTTGATGTTGACCAGCCCCATCCCCCCTCGGGACTGGGCGCGGTACTCGTGGAAGGGAGTTCGTTTTCCGTAGCCGTTCCGGGTAATCGTGAGCAGATCGGCCTGCTCGTCCACCACGGCCATGCCCACCACCCGGTCGTCGTCCTTCAGGCTGATTCCCTTGACCCCGCGGGTGTCGCGGCCCATCGGCCGGACGTCCGATTCGGGGAACCGGATCGACATCCCCTCGGCGGTCGCCAGCATCAGGTCGTCCTCCCCCCCGGACCGGCGGACCGTCACGAGCTCGTCGTCATCGGGCAGTCCGATGCCGATGATGCCGCCCGACCGGGGCCGGCTGAAGGCTTCCAGGTCGGTCTTCTTGACCCGGCCGTTTTTGGTGCACATCACCAGGTATCCATCGGTCAGTTCCCGGACCGGAATCATCGACCGGACCGTTTCGTCGGTGTCCACGGAAATGAGGTTGATGATCGGCGTTCCCACGGACCGGCGCCCGCCCTCCGGCACGTCGTACACTTTCAACCAGTAACACTGGCCCTTCGAGGTAAACACGAGGAGATAGTCGTGGGTGAAGGCCGAGAAAACGTGGCTGATGGCGTCCCCGTCCTTGGGGTCGGCCCCGTAAATTCCCCGGCCGCCCCGCTTCTGAAGCCGGAAGTTCTCCGGGTCGGTCCGTTTGATGTAGCCGTTCTCCGACAGCGTCAGGACGGCCGCTTCGTCCTCGATCAGGTCCTCCTTGCTGACGTCCAGGGGTTCGTCGACGAAGTCGGTTCGCCGCTCGTCGTCGAACTCGTCCTTGACCTCGTTCAGTTCGCCGGCGATGAGGTCCCGAACCCGGCTGTCCGATTCGAGGATTTCCTCGTAATCGGCGATCTTCTCCTTCAGTTCCTCGTATTCCTGTTCAATTTTGTCCACTTCCATGGAGGTCAACCGCTGCAACTGCATCCGCAGGATCGCGGTGGCCTGCTTCTCGGTGACTTCGTAGGTCTCCATCAGGGTCTGTTTTCCGTCCTCGGGGCTGTCGGCGGTCTTGATGATCTCGACCACGTCGTCGATGTTGGCAATGGCGATCCGGTAGCCCTCCAGGACGTGAGCCCGCTCGCGGGCCTTCCGGAGCCGATACCGGGTCCGACGACGGATGACGGTTCGCCGGTGGTCGATGAACTTCTGAAGCATCTGTTTCAGGGTGAGGGTCTCGGGTTCGTGATCCACCAGGGCCAGCATGTTGGCTCCGAAGGTTTTTTCCAGTCCGGTGTGTTTGTAGATCTGATTTTCCACGATCTCCGGCGTGACGCCCTGCTTGAGCTCGATCACAACCCGGATCCCGTCCCGGTCCGATTCGTCCCGGAGGTCCCGGATGCCCTCGATTCGTTCCTCTTCGACCTCCCGGGCGATCTTCTCCACCAGCTTGGACTTGTTGACCATGTAGGGCAATTCGTAAATGACCAGCCGGTTCTTGGTCTCGTCCTCCTCCTGCCGCATCCGTCCGCGGACGGTGAACTTTCCCCGTCCCGTCCGGTACATTTCCTTCAGGCCTTCCTCGGTGCAGATCAACCCGCCGGTCGGAAAATCCGGACCCGGGACGTGCTCCCGCAGCTGATCCACGGTCAGGTCCGGGTCCCGGACCAGCGCGACGGTCGCGTCGACGATTTCCCCGAGGTTGTGGGGCGGAATGTTGGTGGACATGCCCACGGCGATGCCGGAGGAACCGTTGACCAG
>CAYPTI010000079.1:5772-8699 GCA_964413525.1 uncultured bacterium
ACGAGGGAATTGTAGACGGCGGAGTCCCCGTGAGGATGATACTTCCCCAGCACTTCCCCGACGATCCGGGCCGATTTTTTGTGGGCTCCGCGGTAGGTCAGTCCCAGGTCGGACATCGCGTAGAGGATCCGGCGATGGACCGGCTTGAGTCCGTCCCGGACGTCCGGCAGAGCCCGGCCCACGATCACGCTCATGGCGTAATCGATGTAGGATTCGCGGATTTCGTCCTCGACGTAGGTCAGTTCAATGCCGGCCTCGGATTCGGCCGGGGTCTTATCGGTCATCGGCACAACACGTCCGTTTCAAAGCAATGGATATCCCGTCGCGCTCAGGACGGAGTTCAGTCGTTCAGACGTCCAGGTTCGTGACGTCGTCGGCATGTTGCTGGATGAACTGCCGGCGGGGTTCGACATCGTCCCCCATGAGGGTGGTGAACAGTTCGTCCGCCTCGACGGCGTCCTGCATGGTCACCTGAAGCAGGTTCCGGTTCTCCGGGTTCATGGTGGTTTCCAGCAGCTGGCCCGGGTTCATCTCCCCCAGTCCCTTGTACCGCTGAACCGACGGGTTTCCCCCGTACTCGTCCAGCACGCCGGGTAGCTGATCTTCCTTGTAGACGTATTCTTCCCGACCGTTGAGGCTCACCCGGTACAGGGGCGGCTGAGCGATAAACAGGTTGCCCTCCTCGATGAGTTCCCGCATGTAACGAAAGAAGAGGGTCATGAGCAGGGTCCGGATGTGGGCGCCGTCGACGTCGGCGTCGGTCATCAGAATGACCTTGCCGTAGCGCAGCTTGGAGATGTCGAAATCGTCCCCGATGTCGGTCCCCAGGGCGGTGATCATGCTGCGGATCTCCTTGTTGTCCAGCACCCGGTCGAGGCGGGCCTTCTCCACGTTGAGGATCTTGCCCTTCAGGGGCAGGATGGCCTGAAATTCCCGGTTGCGTCCCTGCTTGGCGGATCCGCCCGCCGAGTCCCCCTCGACGATGAACAACTCGGATTGATCCCGGTCCGTGGAACTGCAATCGGCCAGTTTGCCGGGGAGACGGCCGCTGGAGAAAGCGCTCTTCCGACGGACGTCCTTCTTGGCCCGCTGGGCTGCCTGACGGGCCTTGCGGGCGGTTTCGGCCCGCTGAACGATCAGTTTCGCGACGTCCGGGTGTTCGATCATGTATTCGTGCAACTCGGAGCCCATCGCCCGTTCCACCACGCCACGGACGTTGGAATTCTGGAGCTTGACCTTCGTCTGGCTCTCGAACTGCGGATCGGAGTGGAAGATGCTCAGCACGGCGGTCAGCCCTTCTCGCACGTCCTCGCCGCTGAAGGACGTATCCTCGCCGACCAGCTCGAACTGCTGAGCGTACTGGTTGATCACCCGGGTGAGGGCGGTCTTGAACCCGGTCAGGTGGGTGCCGCCCTCGGCGGTGTTGATGTTGTTCGCGAAGGTGAAGATGCGTTCCTTCGGGGATTCCTTGCAGTGCTGGAGGGCCACCTCGAGGTTGACTTTCCTGTCGGGTTCGGCCGGTTCCTCCGACTCGATGGTGGTTTCGTGATCGAAGTAAATAACGTCCTCGTAGAGGGGACTGTCGTTCCGGTTCAGGTGAGCGACGTAGGCCTTGATCCCGTCTTCCTCGTGGTACGTCACGTCAAGGTCCCGGGATTCGTCGATCAGCCGGATGGCCAACCGGGGGTTCAGGTAGGCGAGCTGTTCGAGCATGTTGGAAAGCCGTTCCGGATCGAATTCCACGGTTTCAAAAATATCCGGGTCCGGCTTGAACCGGACGCTGGTTCCGGTCTGTTCCGTGGTCCCGATCTCCTCCAGCTCGGTGGTGGTCTTCCCCCGCTCGTAACGCTGACGATAGACGGTCCCGTTTCGTTCCACCGTGACCTCAAGCCAGCGGGAGAGAGCATTTACGGCCGAGACCCCGACCCCGTGGAGCCCGCCGCTGGTCACGTAGGCTCCCGAGTCGAACTTGCCTCCGGCGTGGACCTTCGTCATCACCAGCTCGACCCCGGAAATGCCGGATTGTTTGTGTTGATCCACCGGAATGCCACGTCCGTTGTCGGACACCGACACGGAGCCGTCCGGATGAAGCTGAACCTCCACTTTGTCGCAGTGTCCCGCGATGGCTTCGTCGATGCTGTTGTCCAGCAGTTCCTTCACGAGGTGATGCAACCCCCGAGAGCCAATGCCCCCGATGTACATGGACGGCCGTTTCCGGATCCCCTCCAGACCCTCGTGATGCTGCAGGGACTCCGATTGATATTGGGTTCCGTCTATCGACATGGTGGCCGCTCTCGAAACGTGGAATTATCCATGAATAACTCGAACATCCTCTACTGCGGTTTCATCCAGATACGTGTTGACCGCCTCGACGATCTGAGGCGCCAGGAGGGTCGCCTCCTGGCGCCAGGAGGCATCCTCCGCCGCCAGCACCAGGGTCCGGTTTTCGATCCGAACCGGACGGACGTTCCCGGTCAGGGGACCGTCCACCACCTGTTCCCAGTTCGCTCGCAGGCGGGTTTCCCGCACCTCGGCGTCCAGCTCAAGGTCGTTCACGAACTCCTCAAGCACCTGGGAAAGTCGGTTCACGACGGCAAACCTCCGACGATTTCGATGCCGGACAGCGGACTCCTTCCGAACGGAACGAAGGGACGGTTGAAAGTGCCCTGCCCCCGCTATGAATCCAGTTGAATCCCGGGTTCGTCCCCGTTCAGCAACGATGAACGGGGGTCCGTGCCGGTCACCAGGACCTGAAGGTTGGTCTCCGTGCACCATTCAATGCAGGCGGATAACATTCGGTCATCCAGTTCCGACTCAAGGTCGTCAAGCAACATCAAAGGCGCCCGTTCATACGCATTAAGAATAGCATGAACCTCCGAAAATTTCAACGAAATTGCCAACAGTCGACGTTCTCCCCGGGAGGCAAA
>CAYPTI010000080.1:0-8485 GCA_964413525.1 uncultured bacterium
TACCTCGGTCCGGACCAATCCGACTGGAAACAATACGACGCTACTGAACTGGTCCAATCCGGCACCACGAGGTCCGGAACCATTCTTATCGATCAGGGGACGGCCGATTCGTTTCTCGACGAACAGCTAAAACCCTGGCTATTTGAAGAAGCTTGCGAGGCGTCGGAGCAGGACCTGACCCTTCGGATGCAGGAGGGCTACGACCACAGTTATTACTTTGTTGCTACCTTTATCGGGGATCATATCCGTCACCACGCCGGCAGGTTGTAGGCAACCGACACAGGTTGAACGCTTCGGGGATCGCTGGCGAAGTAGGATGCTCCCGATTCGGACCAAACCCACGTGTGTGATTACGGCTCCTCATGTCTTGTAGGATTCAGCATGGGGAAAATCGTACCGGAGAAGATCCTCAGACGAGTTGAATGGATTTGAATTTGAAGACTTCGTTCACGAACAGGAGTTCATGGGAAACGTCGTTCTGAGGAAGTGTTTCCCTAAATTGCTCGATCATCGCCTCGGCTTGTGCTCTGGTGGGAGCATGCAACGAGCCGATCAGATTGTACGGCCAGTCCGTCCCGCGACGGGTGCTACGGTAGCAACGGGCTATCTCCGGCTGAGAAATCAGCCGGTTTGCGGCCGGACCGACCGCGTCCTCGGGAAGGTTGAACACTGCCAGTCCGTTGCCGGAAAATCCAAGTCCGTACGGATTCAGTTCACATCCCATCCTGCTCACCTTCCCTTTTCGAACCATGTCCTTCAGTCCCCAAATCACCGCTGCCTCGTCCAGACCGAGTCGCGAAGCGACGGCTCGGTACGGTCGGACGACCAGGGGCAGGCCGTCCTGGGTGGCATGGAGGAGATCGCGTTGAAAGCTGGTGGTTTCGGCTGATTCGTTTCCGACGCGTTCGTTGGGTCGGCCGGTACGGTTAACGGAACGAACGCTCTGGCTTTCGGAAAAGTGCACCGACAGACCGAAAGCTCCGTCCGACAGGCCGGAAAAACCGCGGATCGGGAAGCCGGTGGATTCCTCAAGCCGTCGGCGATCGTTCTCTCGTTGTTCGATCGAGTTCGACGTCAGCCGAACCCAGAGGTTCAGCGGGGAATCGAGCTGGAGAATGAGGAACACTCGAGGTGACTCCTTAACGGTTTGAATCGTCTCGACCATGCGCTCGTCCGGTATGCTCATTCCCATGAACGAGTCGTGCAGTCCGAAGGATCGAGGGTTGAGGACCGGTCCGAATCGGTTGATGATCCCTTGGCGACTCAGAGCGTTCAGGCGTGAGAGCAGGTTGTCGACGGGAATGTTCCAACGACGTTCCAGGTTTCGGAATGGACCCCGGAAAACCGGAAATCCCTCCTGCAAATTGTTGAGCAGGAAACGGTCCCGGGAAGAAAGTTGTACCATTCAACCATCCATCCTTCCATTCGTGAAAAGATTGGGTCCCGAACTGGATGGAACCGTGGACGGAACCCGGGAGAACCCATCACCGGACAACGGACGATTGCGTCCCGCTGCATTGAGCATCTGTCTCATCGGCACGTTCGAACTCGAAGTTGTTCGTGAAGTCGGCGAATCGCCGAAGCTTGGCCTGCTTCAGGCCGAGTCACGTGAAGGGTTCGACCGGTGGGTGATATACCCGTACGATTTATGAATGATCCTAGGACGGGGACGCGGGAGCGGTGATGACCTGGATCATGTAGAATCCAAAAAATCGTTCGGCCGCCAACCGACCTCCTGGGAGGACCCGGCTGTGGGAGGAGGCTGATTTCTGGTGGAGGAACCGTCCGGCGGGGGATCTCACTGGATCAGCAGTTCCTGGGTGGAACACGTCGATGTTCGCCCGCTACTGGAGCGAGGGGAGGAACCGGCCGGGGTGCTTATTCCCAGATTGTCCAACCTGCCCCGGCATCGAGTCCTCGTGGTCGATGTTCCCTTTGATCCGGTCCCCTTGCGAAACAAAGCCACGGTCGAGGGACTCACTCCCTATCACCGGGAACCGTCGCCCGGTCATCATCGGGTGGCGTTCTGTCGAAACGAGGATTTCCGGCCGGAGGAAGCCGACCACGAACGGTTCCGACTTGAGTTACCGGCACCCCGCCGGGGCGGGTTGCGCTACCTGATGGGGGAGTTCGGGCGTCCGGAGCACCTGCTGGAGACCGTGATGGCCGACGTCGAACGATGTCCCTCGACGGTGGGGTGGGTCGTCGATGGCGACGTTAAGCCGACGACTGATGAGATCATGCGGTTTTCTCGGGAACGGGGGGTTCGAGTTCGATCCCGGCCGGGGATCGACGGGTACGAACAGCGGATTGAGGTTCGTCGCGCGGGAGGGCCCAAAGCGGCTTAAGCTGTTAGGTGGCTCTCAAATCATGACCGCCCGGAATGGATTCCAGTGTACGCGGGAACCGGGGTCGTTTGAGTGACTGAACATCGGACCGACTTGATACGGAACGAGGTCGGAACATGGACGTCGATCTGTACGACCTGGAAGTGGCCTGGGAGGAAAACGACGAGGGCAGCGAGGAGTTGCTGCGGTCCATTCCCACCGAGCGGCTGGAAGAAGGGGACGTCCTCTACCGACAGGGCGGGGAGCCCCATGAGTTTTCCGTCGTCCGGCGGGGAAGGCTTCAGGTGACCCGGCGGGCGAAGGACGGGACCACGACCATTCTCGGCGTGTTTGGTCCGGGAGAACCATTGGGGGCACTGGCCGCGATTAACAATTTTTCCTACCCGGCCACGGTGACGGCTCACGAGGAGTCGATCGTCTACCGGTTCACCGTCGATCTGCTGCCCCGGCTGCAGGAGGAGGCCACCCAGTGGTACGTCGATTGCCTGGGGGAGGCGGCGGGCCGGGCGGCCGACATGGCGGGCCGGCTAGAATCGCTCCGGACCGAAGAAATCGAAACCCGGCTGGCCCGACAATTGCTGGAGCTGGCCGAGGACGAAGGCGTTCCAAATCCCGAGGGCAAGGGAGTTCTCATTGACATGCGGCTAACCCGGAAGATGATCGCCGACATGATCGGGTGCCGGATTGAGTCCTCAATCCGGCAGCTGAGCCAGTGGGAACAGGAGGGCATCATCCGGACCGAGCACAGCAAAATCACCCTGCTCAAACCGGACCGTATCCGCTCTCTGACCGGGTAGGGAAACGAGTGGGCTCGGTCTCTGCCTGGGTAAGCTAATCCATTAGGTCGGATTGTACTCCAGGCTATCGTCACCAGGGTCGACAATGGGACCCGTATCCTCGATCGGGATGTTGTGGTAACGGCCGTTGACTTCCCGGACTTCCCGGATGTAAATGTGCTGTTTGGGAGCCTGGGTGTCCTTATCGAGGGTGAACGGACCCCGGGGACTTGTAAAAGACACGGTGGGAAGGACCTCGATCATCTGGTCGACGCTAGAGGTATCCCCGCCCAGTTCATCCATCATTTCCGCGATTACCCGGGCAGTGTCAAACCCCTGCATGCCGGTAAAGTTTGCTTCCTGCCCCGTATGCTCCCGGAATTGTTCTTTGAACTCGTTGTTGGCTGGAGTATCCAGACCCCACGCCCAGTGCAGTCCCCCAATGTGACCTTCCGCCGAAGAACCCATGGCCGGTAGAACTTCCTCCATCGTGAAGAATCCGCTTCCTGTGAGCGGGATTTCTCCCTTTAACCCGAATTCGTCGTAGGCGTTCACGAAGGCAACGGCTGCGCTACCGCCGTAAAACACCATGACCAGGTCCGGGTCGACTTCTTGGATGGTTGACATAAACGGCGCCGGGTCGCCCATATCGGGGAAGGGAGGTTGCTGGACCGCAAGGATCTCGCCGCCATTTTCGGTAAAACTGTGGCTGATGGAATTTCGGACGTCATGGCCGGCGGCGTAATCGTGCACACTGATCATCCCCTGAGTTCCCAGGTTGTTCGCGTTCCAGGAGCCCAACGGGTAAGGAGGTTGCCAGTTGGTGTAAGAAGTCCTCCACACGTACGGGGTCATTCGATTTCGGCTGAGCTGAGGAGCTCCCGCGTTGCTGCAGATGAGAGGAATCTGCTGGGCATGGACGTAATCCCTGAGAGCAAGAAGAACCCCGGAACTCACGATTCCGGTTAACAGGTCAACCTGTTCTTGCTCTACCAGGCGGCGGGCGCGGGACAGGGCGACCCCGGGATCCGCTTCCGTGTCCTCTTGAACCAGTTCAATGGAACGGCCTCCGGCCTCCCATCCGATTTGATCAAAGTACAGTTCCATGCCCCGGGTTATGTTTTCACCAACCGTCGCATAAATCCCGCTGTACGCGAGCAGAACGCCAATTCGAATGGGGTTGTCCGTCTGGGCATGAACCTGGTTCGCTGAGCCGGTTCCGGTGAGCAAGGGAAGAGCGGCCGCTGCTCCCGCGGCGGAACCAACCTGTTTAATAAAATCCCGCCGGGTAATACCTTCGCGTTCATCGTCAGGCTGATCCCCCGCTTGAGACTCTCCCTCTTCAGCAGAAAGCGGTCGATGTTGGAAAGACGGTTCAGCCGTTATGCTGTCGGATTCTGGTTCCTGGATGCCAGGCATAATTTGCCCTCCGAAAAATAAAATTTTCATTCGGTTAGCTCAGCATTCACCACCTGCTGCGTACCCCTAAAGGTAGGTCCTGGTGAAATGTTGTCAAGTTGAATTGATCTACGGGATCTAAGGGCTATGGTGGCCGAACGGGGACTCGATTTGCCGGACGTTAAACCATCTCGGAGAGGGCTACTCGATCGGTTTTTCCCACCGCGGTTGTCGGAATTTGGTCAACAAACCGGTACTGTCGGGGACGTTTAAAATCAGCGAAATCCTCCTGTTGCTTGCAGTACCGGTCCAGGGATTCCTCATCTACGTCATTGGTGGCCACCACAAACGCAACCACCTCTTCGCCCAGTGCATCCGAAGGCACCCCGATGACTCCGACATCCTGAACCCCTGAGTGAGTAAGCAGGACGTTTTCTACCTCACTGGGAGAGATGTTCTCGCCCCCGCTGATGATCATGTCGTCCGTTCGCCCGACCACCCAGTGGCGGTTCTCCTCGTCGCGGTAAGCCAGATCGCCTGTGAAGAACCATCCGTCGTGGACTACACGGTTCGTTGTTTCGGGGTCCTTCCAGTACCCGTCGAAACTTTCCGGACCGTCCATGCGGGCTATCACCTCACCTATGTTTCCGGTATTCACGATGGCGTCCGGGTCGTTCGAATGCGGTTCGACGATCCGAATGTTCTGGAAGGGGGAGGGTTTCCCTACCGCGGGGATGGATTCCCGGGTGTAACAGATGTGCATGGTTTCGGTGGTTCCGTAGATGTTTCGGAATCGGCTGCACAGTTTTTGCGTGGCCTGGTTAAAAACGTTTTCCGTGATGACCTGCCCGGCCGTCGTGATCTCGTGCAGGCTGGACGTGTCGTATTTGTCGATGGCGTCGGATTCGAGAAGTCCTTTGAAAATGGAAGGGACTCCCTGGATGGCGTTGATCTCTCGTTGCTCAATGGACTTGAGAACCAGTTCGGGATCCGGTTTGGGAAACAGGGTCAGGGTGCCTCCGGCCTGAAAAGTTGCGAGCAAAACCGTTAGACCAAGGGAATGGTAAAGGGGAAGCAACAGGCCGACGTTGTCCCCTTCACGAATTCCGTCACGGTACAGAAATACATTTGAGCGGTAAAATCGAGTGGCATGATCTACGGGTATACATTTGGGTTGTCCAGTGGTTCCTCCGGTAAAAACAAGGTTCGCCAGGGTAGTGTCCGTTACATCGGGAGGGGATTTCGCCGGCTCGGACGTCTGGAGGGCATCAAACTTGATCGCCCATTCCGGTGGGTTGTCCCCGATCTCAACGAAACGATCGATTGGTAGCTGTCCTCGGACTGAATCGACTTTGTCCCGGAGGGATTCGTGGAATACTAGTGCATCGACTTCGGAATGGTTCAAAAAATAAGGAAGCTCGCCCGCAGCCGAGCGAAAGTTGAGTGGAACCGCCGTGAGATCAAATCGCCAGCTGGTTATCAGCGTCAGAATGAATTCGGGAATATTCGGAGCAAAGATTGCTACGGTGTCTCCACTTTTCAGGCCAAGGTTCTGGTTTAGTCCCTGGCCGATCCGCTGAGTCTCAGCCAGCAATTCCGCGTACGAATATGATCGATCACCGGCCACCCAATCAAGAGCAAGCTTGTCCGGATTACGGTCGACTGACCAGTCAAACATCTGCTGAATATTCAAACCAATCACCTCGTGGAAGGGAGGGGAAATCCAGTTTGTCCGTCTACTTCATTATTGCACCGGAAAAGCATGCAGGCGAAATCAGAGGAACCGGGTGGGTTTATTCCGCTCCCGAATCACTGATTTCCTGCAGATGCGTTAGTGTTTCGGCGGGCTCGGGTCGATTTTTGTAGTCGGCATTCACCCGAGCGTATTGAATGATTTGATCGGGATCCACAATGTATCTGGCCGGCAGTGGCAAGGTCCAGTCCCCGGAACCGTTGAACTCGGTCAAATCGCTGTCGAGTTCAAGGTAAAGCTTTTGTAGTTCCTCTGAAAGGCTGTGAACGATGCCAAACCGTCCAGCCACCCTATTGGAACGATCGGACAGAATGTCAAAGGAAAGATTATGCTTTTGTTTCATTTTTCGATTGTACTCCGGGAGCTGAGGCGAAATGGCTACGAGTTCCGAACCCAGCGCCTTGAAATCTTCATAGCTGTCGTTCAGAGCATCCAGCTCTGCATTACAGTACGGTCACCACATGCCCCTGTAAAACGTGAGCACAACCGGATTGTCCGAAGTTAATTGCTGCAGCGAAATGGTTTGGCCATCGGTACTATCAAGCGAGAATTCGGGTGCCCGATCGCCGACATCATGGGCCCGATCAGCTATTCCCTCTTGTTCTAATTTATCAATAGCATCGTTCATAATTCGTATGGATTCCTCAGGTAAATGGCTGTTAATTTTTTCCTTTATACTCTTCAGTCGTTCCTTAAGCAATGGTCCGTCACCTCAGAATGTGGTGATGAGCGTGAAATTTCGAGATTCATCCAAACATACTTCTGCAATATAGGTTAAAATTCGTCCATCACAAATGAACACGGATGGTAGATGGATCAACTGAGGGATTCATCCGCTAGGATTTCTCGTTGAGCAGTCGGTTTCGGAGGTCCTCCGGCAGGGGTCGGGGACGGGTGGTCTCCCGGTCCACGAAAACACCCGACTGGGTGGCGGTGGAGACGGTTTCCCCGTCACTATCCCGGAGGAACTCGAACTCCAGTTCCCACGAGCTGCGACCCATGTCCAGAAGATTCATCAGGCCCCGGGCGCGGTCCTTGAGTCGGAGAGGTTTGTGGTAGTGAATGTCGGTGCCGGCCAGCACCGGACCCATGCCCAGTTCGTCTAATCGTTCCCAGGGAATGTACTCATCGAGGAACCGCAACCTCAGGTCCTCCAGCCAGCGCACGTAGGTGATGTTGCTGACGATTCCCATGGCGTCGATGTCGTACATCCCGGGACGGAAGTTCATCTCAACCATCGGCTCTTTCACGCTATCGACCTTCCTTTTAATAGGGGGCGTCGACGGCTTAACGAGCAACGTTGGATTGTCTCCCCGAATGGAAACTCATTCGACGGCCGCTGGCTTTGACAACCACCGATGGGACCGTGAATCGAATTCAAACAAACCGAGGAGCATCGACCACGTTCTCCTTCAAACCTCGATGTTGAACGGTATAGAACGGTAGCGGAAGCAACACAAGAAATCTACATGTTCATCAGGCGTCTGTTTGAAGTCCGGTCCCCGGCGTCCCCCCAACTGACTGCTCTCACTTGTTTGACGCTGCCGACCGGCGAGTCCCTCCGGAGATGACGAATTACACCACCGACGACCGGGACCGGATGAACTCATTCAGGCTCAGGCGGGCGTAAGCCGCCGTTGAGTTGACGTGCGAAAGAGGCTAGTGACATGTTCGCAGGGAACATCTTTCAGAGGCAGGAATCATTGGATGGAAGCGGTTTTAGGGCTCCTTCGCGAACCGATGGTTGCGAAAGTGAGATCGGTGGAGAATGTTGGTTTGATGATCGAATACTTACCGTAGTATGTTATCCGGATTCACCCGTCCCCCGGCTTAATCAACTCTCGATTTCATCTTTACACCGAATCGTCAATCTTGTAGGTTCTCATTCGAATTCGTTCCTACCGGCGGTTCGATTTTGGCGACCGGCCACTTGGTTCCGTTCTATCCTACAGGCTGTCCGAAGAATCAATGGAGGCGACATGATGACGTCCGAGTCCCCGGTCATCTCCATGCAGGGCATCTCCAAGCGGTTCCCCGGCGTCCAGGCCCTGGACGACGTGGATTTCGAGGTCGCGGAGGGGGAAATCCACGCTCTGCTCGGGGAGAACGGAGCCGGAAAGTCCACCCTGATGAACATTCTGTTCGGACTTTACAGCCGGGACAAAGGTGAGATCCGGGTGCGGGGAGAAACGGTCGACATCCGGACCCCG
>CAYPTI010000081.1:0-7985 GCA_964413525.1 uncultured bacterium
AGGCTCAATAGCTCAATAACTCAGTACCTTACAATTCCCCCCTTACCCGTGGCCTCCGCCGCCGGGGGTGCGAAGTTCCAGTTCGTCGCCGTCCTCGAGGGTCAGGGTGGTCTTGCCGGGAAGGACTCGGAAATCGTCCTCGTCGGACCGGCGCAACCGGTTCTCTCCGGCTTGACCGGGTTCCCCACCCTGCAGACCGTAGGGACGGGTCCGGCGGCGTTCGGTAATCAGGCCCGTCTGAACGGTCGACCGGCTGCGCCAGCGTTTGATCAGGCCGTCGCCTCCCCGGCGCTCGCCGTCACCCCCGGAACCGGTCCGGCGCTGCAGGCGGGTGACCAGCAGGGGGGCGGACCGTTCGAAATCCTCGATCGGGGTGTTCCGGGTGTTGGTCATGTGGACCTGCCGGCACGAGACCCCCGGATGCTCGGGTCCTCCCCCGGCTCCGCCACCAAGGGTTTCGTAGTAGGTTCCCTCCCCGCCGGGGGCCGTCCAGCCAAAGGTCACGTTGTTCATGGTGCCCTGGGAGGCGGCGGGGATCCTGCCGGGGAGCAGTTCCCCGAAGGCCCGGAAGAGCAGGTCGACGATCTGCTGGGAGGTCTCCACGTTGCCCGCCGCGACCGGGGCCGGCGGTTCCGCCTCCAGAACCGTCCCCGCTCGGGTCCGGACGGTTACCGGGTCCAGGATGCCCTGGTTGACCGGGACGTCGTCCTCGACCAAACACCGCAGGACGTAGAAACAGGCCGAGACGGTAACACTGCGGGGACAGTTGATGTTGCCCGTCACCTGGTCGGAGTTGTCCCGGAAATCCAGCTCAAGGTGCTCATCCTCCACGTGAACGGTCACCCGCAGGGGAAGAAACTCCCGGCCGCAGCCGTCCCCGTCCATCTCCAGCTCGGCGGTGGTTGTTCCATGACCGAATTCCGAGATCAGGCGGCTCATAAACCGTCGCCCGTACTGCCGGAGGTCGTTGAACACGACCGAAGCGTTCGGTTCCACCGACCGTGACCAGGCCCGAAGTCGCTGCGCCCCCCGCTCGGCCGCGGCGACCTGGGCCTCCAGGTCGGTTCGTCGCATCTCCGGGGTCCGGGTTGCCTCCAGCAGGTCCCGCACGGAGTCCGGCAGCAGGGTCCCGTGTTCACTCACCGGACGGGGACGGATCCGGACCCCTTCCTGATCGATGTGCGTGGAAAGAGCCATCGACCCGGCCACGTCCCCGCCGACGTCCGTGTGATGGGCGCGGTTCACCACCCAGCCCACGAGCTCCCCGTCCCGGTAGCAGGGGCGAGCGTAGGTAATGTCCGGCAGGTGCGTTCCCCCGCAGTACGGGTCGTTCGTGAGGTAGCCTCTTCCCGGCTCCGGATTCACCTCGGACAGCAAATCATCCATGATTTCCGGGACGGCCCCCAGGTGAACGGGAATGTGGGCCGCCTGGGCCACGAGGTTCCCCTCCGGGTCGGTGATGGCACAGGAGAGGTCCTCCCGCTCCCGGATGTTCGGACTGAAGGCGGTCCGCTTGAGCACCTGGCCCATTTCCCCGGCGATGCCCTCCAGCCGGTGGCGGTGAATCGCCAGCTCAAGATCATTCACGCCAGGACCACCTCCACGTGGTCATCCCGGGGCACGACCCGGTCCCCCGGAGGCACGAAGGCCGTCAGGGTCTCCCCCACCAGCAACAGCGGCCCGTCCAGGGCCTCCCCCAGCGACTCGATGCGGTGTCGGTCCACGGCCGTCCGGCCGTCCTGATCGGCGAGGACGACCGGCTGCCGGCCCATGAACGAATCCCCGGCTCCCGGGTTCGAACGGACCGGTTGGGTCCGGGGACGGTTCCACCAGACGTCCAGGTGGACCAGTTCGACGCGGTTCGCCTCGGGAAGGTAGCCGTACCGGTCATCGTACAGCGAAACGAACTGGTCACGTAATTCGTCCTGGGTGGTGTCCGGATCAACCGGCAGGGACAGTTCGTGACTCTGGCCGACAAACCGGCAGGACGCTTCCGCCCGAAGGCGAGTTTTTCCATCCACCCACCCCGGGGAAGGAGACGTTAGTTCCTCCAGGCCGGGCAGCCGTTGATCAGGATCATCCAGCACGGTGACCGGACTCGCGGTGCGGGTCGTGACCCGGTCGCTCTCCAGGAACCCCCGGGCGGAAAACACCCCGCCGTTCCGGGGAATCAGGACCCGGTTGATCGACAGGGCATCGGCCACCTCGGCCGCGAACAGTCCCCCCGCCCCGCCGTAGGCAATCAGCGGGTAGTCCGATGGATCGTGACCCCGCCGTACCGTCACGTCCCGCACCGCCTCGGTCAGCTTCGCGACCACCAGCCGGTGGGCTCGCCGGAGGAAGGAGTCCCCCGGAGAATCACTGTCCACCAGCGAGCCGATCGCTTCCCGGGCCGGGGCCGATTGGAGTTGAAGTCCCTCGGACAGGGAGACATCGTCCGGAAGCCTGCCCAGGAGCAACTCCAGGTCGGTAACCGTGGCCGGACCCCCGCTGCCGTAGCTGGCCGGCCCCGGATCCGCCCCGGCGCTTTGCGGGCCCACGGTAAGGTGGCCTCCCCGGTCCCGGCGCAGGATCGATCCTCCTCCCGCCCCCACGGTGTGAAGATCAACCATGGGTTCGGCGATCGGATAGGTTCCGATCCGGTGGTTGTCCCGGGTCTGGATCCGCCCCGGAACGAGGGCCACGTCCGTCGACGTGCCTCCCATGTCGAGGCTGATAAATCCCTTATCGGATCCGTTCGAAACCAGGTGCTTCCCGGCCATGAGGCCCCCGGCCGGGCCGCTCAGACAGCTCAGCACCGGTCGCGTCACGATCTCGTCGGCCGATCGCAGGCCCCGCCGGGAACCCATCACCAGCAGGTTGCCGGCCGGCTCAATGAGGTCTCGTAGCCGTCCCAGGTAGCCGCCCATCACTCCGCGAAGGCCGGCGTTAATGACCGTCGTCGACATTCGTTCGAATTCCCGGAACCGGGGCAAAATCTCGTGGGAACAGACGACCTCGATCCGATCGGCGAGCACCTCCCGGACCCAGCGCTCCCCCTCCGGAAACCGGTACCCGTGGACCAGACAGACGGCCACCCCATCCGGTTCTCGGGCCTCGACCTCGTCCCGGAGGGCTTCGGCGTCCTCAGGCTCCGGCCGGCGCACCACCGTTCCGTCGGCGTCGTGACGGTACGGGACGCCGATAACCGGGAGGTCCCGGAACGGGATCCGGTCCGGGGGAGGATTCAAATCGTACAGGGACGGTCGGTCACCCCGACCAATCGTCGGAACCCCCTCCAGTCCCCGGTTGGTCACGAGCAGGATATCGTCCAGGGTTTGCTCCAGCAGCGCGTTGGTGGCCCGGGTCGTCCCGTGAAGCAGGGTCCAGGAGCCGGTGAAGGTGAGTTCCTCCAGCAGGTGTTCAAACGGCACCAGCGGATCCTCCGGGTTGGAGGGAAGCTTCCCCGACCGGACGACGGAACCTGCCTCGTCGAGGGCGAGATAGTCGTTAAACGTGCCGCCCGCGTCAACGGACAGGGTTCGTACCGGACCGGTTTGTGGTCGTTGATTCATGCCGAAATCCTTCCTTGGTTGGCGAATCCCGGCTCGGACCGGACTCGTCGTTCTTCTCCGTGCGATCAGCCACGGCTCATGGTCGTCGCAATGGAAATCCGGATTCGCGGTACGGGGAATCAGTCAGCCTGAAATCCGACGCGGGCTATCTTATCCTAGTCAGGTGGAAGCCAAACCACTCGGAAAGGGGCGGTAGTCTATGGAACTATCAAATTATCGGTTTGGATACGTCGAGGCCGGGGACAGCGCCTTCGAGAACGACCTTATCGTGATGGACGACTGGATTCACGACAACTGGTGGCGCCAGGACGGCCACAGCCTCGTTCCCGAGGACCTGGAAGACGTCGTCAGGCAGGATCCCGACCGGATTATCCTCGGCACCGGAGCGCACGGGCGAATGAACGTGCCGGAGGACACGAAGCGGGACCTGGACGAGAAGGGAATCGACCTGGAGGTCCACCGGACCGAACAAGCCATCGAGGAATACAACCGGCAACGAACCTCATCGGACAACGTCGCCGGGGCCTTTCACCTCACCTGCTGAACCGGTCCCGGACCCTCAAAAATTTCTCCGGACCACGTATTCACACATCTTGCGCAGCGACCGGGCGGACGGATTGTCGGGGAACACGGCAAGCGCTCCGTGGGCTTCCTCCGCGAACCCACGGGCCACCTCCCCGGCTCGCTCGAATCCGTTTCCTTCCCGGATGATGGGCATCAACCGCTCCCGTCGTTGTTCCAGCTTCATGGGCTCCTCCATGATCGTCCGGACCTCTTCCCGGCGACCGTTCTCGGAGGTCTGCATGGCCTCGATCAGCGGCAGGGTCAACTTCCCACGGGCCAGGTCCTGGAAGGAATTTTTCCCCGCCTCCTGATCGTTTGACAGCAGATCGATGATGTCGTCAATAATCTGGAACGCCAGCCCGAATTTTTCCCCGTACGTCCGGGCGGCCTGTTCCCGTTCCGCCGAGGACCCCGCGGCTCCCACAAAGCTGGCCGCCCGCATGAGGCTGGCCGTCTTTTGCCGGATGATGTCAAAGTACTCCTCCCGGGTGACGTCCAGATCCAGCTGATCGTCCAGGCTCACCAGTTCCCCCCGGCTCATCTGGCGAGTCGCCCGGGTCAGTTCCGCCACCACGTCCGTCCGGCCGAGACCGACGATCTCGTCCAGAGCCCGGCTGTACAGGTAATCCCCCACCAGCACGGCGGTCTTGTTGTCCCACTGTTCGTTGACCGTCTCAACCCCCCGTCGAAGGTACGCTTCATCCACCACGTCGTCGTGGATCAGGGTCGCGTTGTGGATGATCTCCACCGCGGCCGCCGCCAGCGGGTAATTATACCCGGAATCCTGTCTCCCGGACGCGTGGGCGAACAGCATGACGAGGGCGGGCCGGATCCGCTTTCCTCCCGCTTCGGACAGGTACTGACTGGCCCGCCGGATCAGGTCCCGCGGTTCATCGTCAAAAAAGGTCTTCAGCCGGTTCTCCGCCCGCTCGAGCGGTTCCTCGATCGGGGCGTAGATCCGATCGATCTTTTCGCTGATGAGGTTCCGGGAGAGTCCCTTCAATTGCTCCAGCATCAGTCAGGATCCTCCTCCCGCAAGCACCGTAATCAATCGTGTTAGCGGTTCAATCAGGACGGCCGGATACACCCCGACGATCAGGATCAGGATCGTGCATCCGACCGCCGTCGCGCGTCCCAGTAGGTTCGTCTCCGGGGAGCCGGACCGCTCATCGTCCGGCTGTTTCATGTAGGAGTGTACGATTACTCGGAAATAATAAGCAACGGAGACAAGGGACATAAGCACCGCCACCACCACCAGCAGAATCAGACCCGCTTCAACCGCGGCGTAGAAAAGGATCAGCTTCCCCATGAAACCAGCCGTGATCGGCAGCCCCGCCAGGGAGATCATGCTGATGGCCAGGCAGAAGGCTAACACCGGCTGCCGCTGACTGAGACCGTGGAGGTCGTTGTACCGACAGCGATCCGTTTCGTCCGTCAGCGTGCTGACAATCCCGAACGCCGTCAGGGTCATAAGCAGGTATACCGTGAGGTAGAACAGGATCGAGGCGTACCCGGACAGGACCCCGGCCGCAAGCCCGACCAGGGCGTATCCGGCGTGGGCGATGCTGCTGTAGGCGAGCATCCGCTTGATGTCTTCCTGGACCAGGGCCAGCAGGTTGCCCCCGAGCATGGTCAACAGGGCCAGCCACCAGAGGAACGCGTCCAGCCGGATCGCCGGTTCCACCGGCATCGTGACGAACAACCGGATCAGGACCCCGAACACCGCCAGCTTGACCACGATGGACATGTAGGTGGTAACCGGGGTCGGGGCGCCCTGGTAGACGTCCGGCACCCAGACGTGGAACGGCACCAGGGCCAGCTTGAAAGCCAGCCCGAACAGAACCAGCAGCAGGCTGCCCCAGAAGGCCAGGTCGGGCTCGGCCCAGAAGTCCGGTGCGAGGTAGTGGATCGAGCCGGAACTGGCGAAGACGAGTCCGATCCCGAGCAAAAAGATCGCCGAACCCACCGAACCGAGGATGAAGTACTTCAGGGACGATTCGATGCTGGTTCGGGCCTCCCGGCGGTAGCCGCACAGAATGTAGAAACAGATGGAAAACAACTCCAGACCGACGAACATGACCACCAGGTGATCGGTGCTCACCAGGAGGCTCAGGCCCACGGCGGAGGTCAGCAGCAGGAAGGTCCATTCCGTGTACTGCAGATCGAACCGGTCGAGAAACGGCCCGGAATACAGCAACGTGCCAAGCAGGGTCAGCAGGATCAACAGCAGGATCAGCCGGGACAACCCGTCGACGTGGAGCCCCGGCGGGTAGGAGTCAGGGGGAAGGAACAGAAGCCCGACCGTCGCCGCCGTCGCCCCGAGGGTCCCCAGGATTCCCAGGTACAGGACGGTTTCCCGATCCCCGAAGGCGATTTTCCAGACGAGGACCAGAAGCAGCATCACGGTAAGAATGATCTCGGGAAGGATGGCCAGGTAACTCACGATCCATCCTCCTCGACATTCATTGAACCCGAGGGTGGATCATAAGGTGTAATCCCCTGGTATTCGGTGGTTTCGTATGTTGTTTCCAGAAGTTCATCCACACTGGGCTGGAGCCGGTCCAGGAACGGTGCGGGGTACAGTCCGATCCAGAACACGAGGATGAGCAGGGGAATCAGGGTAACGGTTTCGAGCCCGGACAGATCGGAGGTCCCTTCGATCGCTTCGGACGGGGTCCCGAAGACGCATTGTCTGACCAGCGACAGCATGTAGATCGCCGCCACGATCACGCCGAGGGCGGCGAAGACGGTCAGCACGGGAAAGCGGGAAAACGAGCCCACGAGGATTAAAAACTCCCCCACGAATCCGTTGGTCGCGGGGAGCCCGATGGAAGCAAACGCGAAGATCACGAAGAAGGCCGAATAAACCGGCATCCGGCGGGCAATCCCGCGAATGTCGGCGATCTCCCTCGTATGGATCCGCTCGTACAGCATCCCGACCATCAGAAACAGTGCCCCGGTGTTGATCCCGTGGATGGCCCCCTGAAGCAATCCCCCGGTCACGCCGGTCAGGTTGAGGGCGAACAACCCCAGAACCACGAACCCCATGTGACTGACGCTGCTGTAGGCGACCAGTTTCTTGATGTCCTCCTGAGCCCAGGCCACCAGTCCCCCGTACAGGATTCCGATGACCGCCAGGAGGGCGATGAATCCCGCCCAGCCCGCCGACTCGGCGGGAAAGAGCGGAATTAACAGCCGAATGAACCCGTAAATTCCGACCTTCAACATGATGCCGGCCAGGATCACCGAACCGGCCGACGGAGCCTCCACGTGGGCGTCGGGAAGCCAGGTGTGGACCGGAAACAGCGGCGTCTTGATGGCGAAGGCGAGCCCGAACGCGACAAACAGCAGCAACCCCGTCCACGGATCGACCCCGATTTGATACAGATCCTGAAACGCCATGGAGGCAAATCCCTGCTGTTCGAGGTGAAGCCAGAACACCACCACGATGCCGACCAGCATCAAGAGGCTTCCGGACAGGGTATACAGGACCATCTTCATGGAGGCGTACAACCGGCGGGATCCTCCCCAGATGCCGACCAGAAAGTACAGCGGCAGCAGCATCGCCTCCCAGAAGAGGTAAAACAGCAGCAGATCCCGGGCCAGGAAAATTCCCAGCATGGCCGACAGCATCAGAAGCAGGCAGACGTAATAGGCCCGTTCCCGCTCCCGAACGTGTTCCCAGCTGTAGAGCACCGACAGGAACGCTAACAGGGCCGTCAGAACCAGAAACACCAGGCTGATGCCGTCCAGCCCGAGGTGAACGGTTGCCCCGAGGGGTTCCGGAAACCAGGCCGTCTGAACCCGGTACAGCCCTCCCTCCAGCATCCCGCGGGTTCCGGCGGCGTACCGCCACCAGAAGACAAT
>CAYPTI010000082.1:0-2219 GCA_964413525.1 uncultured bacterium
TTGATTTTTGGGGTTACCCTCGATAGGTATTGCATCATTTATAGATCTGGTGCACCTTGTAGGGGTGTGGATCAGCACCGACCAACCTCTTTTCAAATTCTATTCGAACGGGATCCCGGAACGGAAGGAGGACACGAACCGGCCGTCTGAACCCACGTGCAATCGGACCGATACCCCAATTCCCGACCCACACGGAGTGATGTCGTCCGATGGAAGAATCGAAATCAGGATTCTCGTACACCATGTTCAGGAACGAGGACTGGGACGGATTCTTCGCCCTGTTCCAGAACAACCTGGCCAATTTCGCCCTCATTTCCATCATTATGCTGGGCATGGATTTTCCTCCGGAGATCGTGTTTGGCTACGTGATCCCCGGAGCGGCCCTGGCCGTCTTGCTGGGGAACCTGTATTACGCCTGGATGGCCAAACGCCTGGCCGAAGAGGAGGGGCGTGACGACGTCACCGCCCTCTCCTACGGAATATCAACCCCCCCGATGTTCGTCTTCCTGTTTGCCATCTTGAGCGTCGCCCTGGACATGGCCGACGGGAACCATCTCCTCGCCTGGCAGGTGACCGTCGCGGCCGCCTTCCTCGGTGGAGTCATCGAGGTGCTGGGGGCCATCATCGGTCCCTGGTTGCGCGAGAACCTCCCCCGGGCCGCCATGCTCGGAGCGCTTGCCGGGGTGGCCGTCTCCTTCATCGGCGGAGAACTGCTGATCCGTACCTTTGAAATGCCGATCATCGGCTTTTTTGTCCTGTCCATTATCGTAATTGGATTGATTGCGCGGGCCAAAATGCCGTTCCGCATCCCGACCTCGATCGTTGCACTGGTGCTCGGAACCGTGCTCGCCTACGCACTGGGTCAGGCCGAGTGGTCCGCCGTGGCCGAAGGCATGGATCAGTTCGGGTTCTACCCCTTCCTGCCGACCGGAGCCGCCTTTGTCGGCATGGGTGAACTGTTCACCGCGATGTCCGGTCTGCTGGCCGCGTTGATTCCGATCCAGATTTACAACTTCATCGAGACGATGAACAACGTGGAAGCGGTCGCGGCCCTCGGCGACGACTACAACGTTCGGGAATGCATGGTCGTCGACGGCGTCGGAACCATGTTCGGTTCCCTGTTTGGCGGCTGTTTTCCGACCACCATCTACATCGCCTCGGTGGGAGCCAAGGAAATGAAGGCCGGCGGAGGGTACTCCATCGGGAACGGAGCCATGTTCGCGATCCTGGCCCTTGTCGGCGGAATCGCGGCCATCGCGGAGTTAATTCCCCTTCCGGTCATCGCTCCGATCCTGGTCTTTGTCGGAGCCGCCATGATCGCCAACGCCTTCATGTCGAGTCCCCATCGTCATGCGCCGGCGGTCGCCATTGCCATGTTGCCCTACCTGTTCAACTACCTGACCACCAACTTTCAGTTCGAAGGTCTTGCCAACGAGTACCCCGCCCTGGAATCGCTGTCCGAAGGGGCGCTTATCACCGCCCTCGTCTGGGGCGCCATGATCTGTTTCGTGATCGATCGGCAGTGGATTAAGGCCATGTGGGCAAGCGTTGTCGGGTACGCACTGGCGGCGACCGGGTTCATCCACATGGGAGAACTCGGATGGAACTTTGGCGAACCCTTCGCGGTGATGTACCTCGTGTGGGGGATCGTGATGCTGGTCTTCTGGGGCTACTATCAGTACCGACCCGAGGATCAGGGCGATTTCGACCTCAATTACCTCAAGTCCGCACAGGAAATGGCGGAACAGGAGGAGGTCGCCTGATCAACTAAAGGGTCCGACCCGGGTTCGTCCCCCCTGGTCGGAATCAGGTAACCGGTTGGACAAGGACGTCCGTGCAACTCGAAACCCTAACGGCCCGTCTCGGTAAACGAGACGGGCCGTTTTTTCTTTTTGAGGATCCACCAACCTTCGTCTGGTTCCGTACCGGACGGGATCAACCAGGGATCAAATCCGATCCGTAAGCACCCGGTTTTACCGGTTGATTTCCCGAAGATGAGTCCCCCACCGGTCCCGGGATGAGAAGTCCCAAGGAGGCTAATTCTGGCCGGGTGAGTTGACCTTCCAGGCCATGACCAGCGCCGCCAGCAGGGCCCACAAAGTCGTGTACGCGTTGAACTCGCCGTGGATGTAGGAAAACCCAACCAGGGCCAGAACGAAGGTCGTCACCGGGTACAGCAGGTAATTCTTCATCGCTTCCGGGCTCATGTATGGGGTTCA
>CAYPTI010000082.1:2319-5005 GCA_964413525.1 uncultured bacterium
CCCCTCCAGAACAGGGAGAGCATGATCAGGGGACAGAAGGCGGCGGCAATGCCCGCCCAACCAATCAGGATAAACCAGAACACCGGAGGTGTCTCCTCCATGACCAGAAGGTCGCGTGAATAAATCCCTTCCGCCCGTTCGGCCAGTCCGGCAACGTTCTCACGGAACCGGCCGAATTCGTTCGACGACACGGTCAGATTCCCCTGCTCATGCAGGGTCCGGAGCCGATCAAGGTCTTCCTCCCGTTCCACCACCTGTTCCATGACTGAAATCATTTCGTCCCGGTGGCGGCTCAGTATGCTCTCCCGCCTGGGTTCAAGCCATCGTTCGAGCTCCGGGCGAAACCCATCAAACCAGGAGAGAAAGCGATTCCAATTCCCGGTTTCCTCCAGCCGGGTGAGTCGCTCATCCAGTTCCTCCGTCCAGGGATCCTCCGGGGCCAGCATCATAACTTCCTCCAGGTTCTGACGATAATGATCGAGCTGAGTACGGGCCCGTGCGGCCAACCGATTGTAGGCGGGATCCTCGGGTGAGGATTCGATCAGGGTGGAGCGTAGATCCGGAAGGGGATCCGTTCCCAAGCGCTCAAGCTGACGTTCCCGGGCGGTCCGGATAAGGTCCGCCTCCGACAGCAGGTTCCGTTTCAGGTGGTCCAGGCCGGTCCTCACCGCGGGAAAATAACTCCCGTCCAGGGGATCTCCGGCGAGGAGATCCCGATCGACCTCGGAGGAGGAGGCCAGCTGCGTCAGGGGGCGGTTCCGGTTGTCGTACTCGATGTCGGCGGTTCCAAAGGCCAGGGTAAACCACAGGGCACAGAGAGCCAGCACCAGGGTCACCAGCCGGCTCAGCAGCGTGAGCCATCGCTGACTGGCGTCGGGCCGGAAAATTTGCTGGTAAATGTCCCGAACGACCGAACTGGACGCAACCACAAGCAGCGAATCCGCCGTGGACATGATCGCCGCCAGGACCACGGCAAGAAACACAGCCGACAGAACCAGCGGAAGCAGGTCGTCCACCATCAGCGGGAACACCATTTCCTCGTCCAGTTCCCCGTACATCATTCCCATCCAGTCGAGGTTCTCGTACAGCACCCGGCCGCACATCCCGGCCGTGACCGCCCCGAAATCGGTGAGGATGGTAAACAGGACCGCCACCAGCGATCCGTTCACGAGTTCCTCGTTGTTCTTCACCGCGATAAACCGAACGAACAACTGGGGAGAGCCCAGGAACCCCCAGCCGATCGCCACCAGGCCCAGAATGGAAAACAGTTGAAGCCAGAACCCCGTGGGAGGTCCGGAAATGTGGAGCAGTACCGGATCGATCGCCCTCACGGCCTCAAACAGTTCGGCCGGCCCCCCGATCGTGATCACCGCCACCACCGGGACGAGGGTCAGACCAAAAAACATCAGCGCCCCCTGCAGCAGGTCCGACCAGGCAATGGCCAGAAACCCCCCCGCCACGCTGTAAACGATGACGATGGCCATCCCGAGCACGATCCCCACGCTGACGTCGATGCCCAAAAACCCCTGGAAGGCCTTGCCCGCGGCGAGGTATTGCCCCGACACGTACATGGTCACGAACACCGACAGCACCAGCGCCGCCACGATGCGGACGATGTGGAGGCCGTCCCGAAACCGATCCTCGAGGTAATCGGGGATCGTGATGGAATCGTACATATCGGTAAAAACCTTGAACCGCTGAACCAGGAACATCCAGGCGATCAGGACCCCGAGGACTTCCCCGAGAGTGACCCAGTAGGCATGCATTCCCATGAGGAACCCAAGACCCGTCAGGCCCAGGAGCAACCAGCCGGATTCTCCGGACGCCCGGGAGGAGAAACTGACCAGCCAGTAGCCGAGCTTCTTCCCGGCCACGAAAAAATCGCCGATGCTCTTGATGTAGTAGGAGGTGATAACCCCGATCCCGATCAGGATCAGGAAATAAAGGAGGGTTACGGAAAGCTTAACGATGTACTCAAAATTATACTCAAGTACCATGGTCGGATCCGATCAGAAAAAACTCAGTCGGTCGCATCGTCGGGGGCCGGAAGGATTTCCTCTCCCCGGGCAAACCGTTCCCGAAGACGAAGAAAAAACCACAACTCAACCAGCAACCAGGGAAGCCACACCGACCCGATAAACATCCAGCGGTACAGCTCCAGGTTCGCGATCCGGAGCGTTATCACGTCGACCAGCCAGTCCATGGTTCCGCATCACGTCCGTTCGGGAAAGATTTAAATTAATTCTGGTCAGATCCCGTCGGAAGGCAACCCCCTGTCGGAATTCTTCGCGGACGGTTCCCCCTCCTGCCGCGGCCGGCGCAGATACCACCAGAACACCGCTTCCAGAACTCCACCGCCCACCGCCCTGGATTTGTCCGAAATCACATCCACAAAAGACGGGTCTTCCCGGGGGTCGATGTCCCCGATTTTGAGTCCCTCGTGAACCGGGGTCCCGGGGGCAATGAGTCCCCGGATGATGCCGGAAACCCCGGCGGTTACCTCGGTCCCATCAACGGTTCCGAGGATCTGACCCTTTTCCACCCGGTCGCCGATCTCAATCCGCGGTTCGAATTCCCCTTCGTCCGGCGCTCGAAGCAGCCGTTCGCGATCCTTCCCGGCGATGGTTCCCGGCACACCGGTGGAGGCCTCGGCCGATCCGCGGTGGTACACCCGACCCAGGTTGTG
>CAYPTI010000082.1:5105-7960 GCA_964413525.1 uncultured bacterium
ACCCACCGATCTCGGACTTCCTCGGGCACAAACCGCCGCAGGAACATGCCGGCGGTGATTGCTCCCGGCTTCCCTCCGGTGTTTTTCACGTCGGCCGTGTCGCTCTTGAGCTGATCGTCGTACTCCTCCCAGAGGGGAAACGGCCACACCCGTTCTCCGCAGGCTTCCCCGGCCTCCCGGAAGGGTTCGACCCATCGTTCATCAGGTGTCATCAGTCCGGCCGCCTCATGTCCGAGGGCCCCCACACAGGCTCCCGTCAGGGTCGCCAAGTCCACCAGAAGATCCAGCTCCTCCCCGACGGTCTCGGTCAGGTAGGCGAGCGAATCGGCCAGGATCAACCGACCCTCGGCGTCGGTGTTGATGATTTCGACCGTGGTGCCGCTTCGTCCCTTAATGACGTCACCCGGGCAGGTGGCCCGTTCACCGGGCATGTTCTCCACCGCCGGGACCAGGGCTTCGATTCGGACGGGCAGGTCCAGTCCGGACGCCGCCCGGACGAAGCCCAGAACCGCCGCCGCGCCGCACATGTCGAACTTCATCTCGTGCATCTTCTTGGACGGTTTGAGGGAAATCCCCCCTGTGTCGAAAGTCACTCCTTTGCCGGCCAGCCCGAGGGTGGCTTCGGGGTCCGACGGCTGATACGTCAGGTGGATCAGACGGCCCGGTCGACCGCTGCCCTTCGAGACAGCCCGGTGGAGGTTCATGTTCTCTTCCGCCAGTTTTTCCTCGTCCCAGATTTCTACCCTCACGTTTTCCCCTTCGGATTCCAGGCGCCGGGCCTCCTCGGCCAGCCGGTTCGGGGTCAGATCGTTCGCCGGCGCGTTGGCCAGGTCCCGGGCCCGGTTGACCGACTCCGCGATCCAGCCGGGGGAATCCACCTCGAGCCGGTTCACCCCCCCGAGGATCGAGAGGGCTTCCAGCTCGACGTCTTCATCGTCGTCCTCCGACTTATCGTCGGTTTGTCCGTTGGACTTGTGTTCCTCGTAGTCGTACGCCCCCATGCGAATTCCCGCCAGCAGCGCCTCCTGCAGCCGGGTTCGGTTGGGAAACCCATCCAGTCGTACCGTCGCGGACTGGACGGAAAGCCCGTCCAGCTGATCGTGAACGGTACCGCCGAGTTCGTAGGCTTCGTGAAGCTCGGGGGTCTCCTCCCCCAGTCCGATCAGGATCCACCGATCGGCCGGCACTTCCTCCGGCCCGTACAGCCGAAGCGTGTTGCCTCGTTTGGCTTCAAAATCCCTCCAGGCGGGTGTGTCGTCAAGGGGCGGTGAATCGGTGTCCTCCGCCACAAAATCGATCAGCACCTCCGGGGGTTCGTCCTTCAGGTCAGCGGATGAAATCGTCATCGTGAAGCTCATATTGGACCTCCAGGAAAGCAGAATAGTCCGGGTGGCGCTATAAACGGAACGTTGGACCGGAAGGGGGAACTCCCGAACCGCGATCGCGAAGATTCATGGCCCCGGGGACGGAACCTCGCCGATTAATTCGAGAGACGAAAAACGCAGACCGGAACCGGCGCGCTGACTTGAGTCCGAGCGAGACCACCCGGTAACGGTACCAAGTCCACGTCAATCGATCACGTGGTCCTCCGCGGGAATCCCGAGCCTTAGCGCAAAAACGGGTTGGACCGTTTCTCCTGTCCCACGGTGGTTTTGGGACCGTGGCCGGGATAAACCGTGGTGTCCTCGGGAAGGGAAAAGATGATCTGCCGGATGGACCGCAGCAGCTGATCCCTGTCGCCGCCGGGCAGATCCGTCCGACCGACGGACTGCAAAAACAGGCTGTCGCCCGAGAACAGAAGTTCTTTTTCGGGCCAGTGAAACCCGGCGCCACCCGGCGTATGACCGGGCAGTTCCAGGACCTCCGGAAGCGGGGACTCGAACCGGGATTCAAGGTCGGTGACGCAGCCGGTGGCTTCGAATCCCACGGACTGCCCGGTCCAGTCGGACATATTTTTCTCCGGATCCTCCAGCATCGATTGATCCCTCTCGTGACAGAAAATCGGTATCGTCCCAACGCGGGAACGAACCTCCTCGATGCCCGCGATGTGATCGTAATGGGCGTGGGTCAGCAGGATGGCCTCCAGGTTCACGTCCGCATCGGAAACCGCCTGCTCCAGCTCGGCATTCCATCCCCCGGGGTCGATCAGCCAGCGTCCGTCCACGAGGTAGCCGTTGGTATCCACGGATCCCAGGGTGAACTGCTGGAACGATCCGGAGCTATTCACCCGCAACCAGCTCCCGGCGAAATTGATGATAGACCGTGGGCATCGCGAGAGTTTCAAGATCGGTCCGATCGACCCAGCGCCATGTTTCCCCCGGAAGCGTCACTTCGGCCGAAGGGTCAACTTCATACACGTGGAGCGTTTCCTCCAGGTGACTGTAAGTGTGGTCCCTCCTGTGCAGGAGATCCCCGATGGTAACGGCGGTTCCCAACCGGTCTTCCAGATCCTGTTTTAACCGTCCGGTCCCGCCGTTTGATTCCTGAATCTTCGGCCCCGGAAGCTCCCAAAGTCCCCCGAGCATCGCATCCTCCGGCCGGCGGCGGACGAGCACCGATCCGTTACGGAGGACCAACCCCGACATCCGGTCCACGTGGGGCCGTTCTCCCGACTCCGGACGCACCGGGATGAGTTCCTGGTTCCCGCGTTCGCGGGCCACGCAACCGTCTCCGAGAGGACAGACCTTGCAGTCGGGATTGGAGGGGGTACAGACGAGGGCCCCCAGTTCCATGAGGGATTCCGAAACTTCACCGGGAGAGGGGGCTTCCCGAAGCCACTCCTCGAGGGTCCCCCGAATCCGGGCCTGCGTGTCGGACCGGTTGACCGGGTGATCCCAGCCGTTGTACCGGCAGAT
>CAYPTI010000083.1:0-1351 GCA_964413525.1 uncultured bacterium
CGTTCAGTGTACCGGCCAGGCGTTTATCGGAAAACATACATTTCAGGACCCCGGGGCGTTTGATAGACTTCTTGGATTCTTCAGGGGATGTGATCACGGTGGCCACGACGGATCGGGACTACAAGCTCAGCGACACGCAGGGGGAGGAAGATCAACGACGGATTGACATCAACCGGGTGGGGATCCGGCGGTTGACCCTTCCCCTGGTGCTCGCCGACCGGCAGCAGGAAACCCAGTCCGTGACGGCCGAAGTCGACGTCGGGATAAGCCTCCCCCGGGAACAGCGCGGGGCTCACATGAGCCGGTTTATCGAAATGACCGAGGAATACCGTCAGAAGCGGATCAACCTTGACTCGATCGCTTCCTTCCTGGACGACACCTGCGAACGCCTGGAGTCCAGTACGGCCTACGTTGATTTCCGGTTTGATTACTTCATGGAGAAGGAATCCCCCCTGAGCGGGAAGAAGGGGATCATGGATTTTCGATGTGGGCTCGGGGGAATGGCCGTCGAGGACGATATCTATTCCTGGATCGTGACCGAGGTCCCCGTCACCACCCTCTGTCCCTGCAGCAAGACCAACAGCAATCAGGGAGCCCACAATCAGCGGGCGCTCGTGACCGCTCAGGTCGTCCTGGAGGATCACGTCTGGCTGGAGGAACTCATCGAACTGACCGAACGACAGGGAAGCAGCCAGCTCTATTCCCTTCTGAAACGGGAGGACGAGGCCTACGTCACCGATGTGGCCTACGACAACCCCAAGTTCGTCGAGGACGTGGTTCGGGACCTCAGCCGGGAGATCGAAGCCGACGAACGGATGAGCGATTACCAGGTCGAGTGCGTTTCCTTTGAATCCATCCATAACCACGATGCGTACGCTCAGGTCCAGCAGGGCGACCTGTGGAACACCGCGTCCTTCATGCGCTCGTCCTGACGATGAACCAGGGAACTCTCCACGAAAACCGTTCGAACGGGTTGGAGAGTTTCCTTCCGGTTGGCTTCGAGGTCGGTTCCCACCGGGCCCGGGATTCGTTTTGCTAACCGGCTATGACGAGGCCGGAACCGGGAAGTTATGAACCAATCCCTTCCCGACTCCCTTCCCCCCGAACCCGAATCCGGTGGGGGAGACCTTCACCTTCACTCCACGTTTTCCGACGGATCCTTCACGCCGACCGAACTGATTGGACTGGCTGAACGGGCGGGACTGGAGTTTGTCAGCCTGACCGATCACGACACGGTGGAAGGGGTTGAGGAGTTCGTCGAGGCCGCCTCGGAATCCCCGGTGGCGGCCGTTCCGGGGGTGGAGCTTTCCTGTGAAATCCGGGGAGGGAGGTACCACGTTCTGGGGTACTA
>CAYPTI010000083.1:1451-7939 GCA_964413525.1 uncultured bacterium
TCGGTCCCGGGTAGGCTACCCTCTTTCTTCGAGCTGAATTGAATCCTCATACGAGGAGCGATTCCGATGGATGTGGAGATTTATGATCCCCGGGAAGTCCACCGAATCAGGATGAACGATCAGTCCCACGTGAAGGCCCGGCTGCTGGACTGGTCCGACGAGCACGACGTTTCCTTTGCCACCCTCCAGGTGGTGGGTCAGCTCCGGTTCGCCGACGTGGTTTCCGGCTACCGGAAGAACAAACTCGACGCGCAGCGAATCAACCAGGAACTGACGAGCAACCGCCACCTGGCGGCCTGGGGAACGCTGCTTAACGATTCAGAGGCCCGCGAGGTCCACCTCCACGGGGCACTTGGCCGGGGCCAGCGAACCGTCACGGGTTGCATTGCCGGGGAGCCGGAAGCCTTTCGTGGAGTTGAAGTCCTGGCCACCGTGCTGGAGCGGAGACCGTCATGACGGACTCCTCGATCACCTGGCTTGAACGCCACGAGCCCGTTGAGGAGCCGGATCCCGTGGACCGGCTGGATCACCTTGTCTGGCGAGGGGAGGACCGGTGGGGGGAACGGACCGCGCTGGAGTTTCAGGATAACACCTGGACCTACGCCGACCTGGCCGAAGGAGTCCGCTCCCTGGCCGGCGGGCTGGAGGACCGCGGGGTGGAGAAGGGGGACCGGGTCGTTATTCTGGGAAAGAACAGCCCGTACTGGTTGATGCTGTACTTCGCCACCGTGGCGCTGGGTGCCACGGCGGTGCCCCTGGAACCGGACCGGGGGGAGGAGGGATTGAAGCGGGCCCTGCGGCTGACCGATCCGGCCGCCGGGTTCGTGATGCCGTCCATGATCAATCTGCCGTTCTGGTCCGCCCGGCTCGGCGAGGATTTGTTCGAGCTGGACCGGGAGGGGGAGGGGCTGGCCGACCTCATGGAAACCGGCGGGGCGGGGGTTCCCCGGGACGACCTGGAACCCGGGGACGTGGCCTCCATTCTGTTTACCTCCGGCACCACGGGTCAGGCCAAGGGGGTCTGCCTGACCCACCGGAACATCGTGGCCGACCTGGACGGGCTCTATCAGCTGGGGTACTTCGAACGGTCGGACCGGTTTCTCTCGCTGCTGCCGATGTATCACGCCTACGAGTTCACCGGCGGTCAGATGATGCCGATCTACGCCGGGGCCACCATCGTCTACGCCGAGGAACTGGTCAGCACCGTGGTGTTGAGGCATCTGCGGGAGGACGGGATCACCCTGATGCTGGGGGTCCCCCTGCTGTATCAAAAACTGGCCGACAAGATCCGCCGGGCCCGCTCCGATATGGGTCTCCTCAAACGGACGGTCTTCGACGTCATGCGGTCGCTATCCGGAGGGGGTGGATGGTTATCGAAGCTGGCTCGAAGCCGGCTCCGAAAGCGGATGAAGGACAGGGGATTTAAGGACCTGCGGTTCATGGTGAGCGGAGGGGCTCCGTTGAACCCGGAGGTGGCGAAACTGTTCACCAGCCTGGGGCTTCCGATGATCCAGGGGTACGGGATGACGGAACTGTCCCCGGTGGTGGCGGTGAATTTGCCGGAGTCTCCGCATCCGGGTTCGGTCGGCAAACCCCTGAGCAACACCCGGGTGGGCCTGCGGGATCCGGACGAAAAGGGGTACGGGGAGGTGGTCGTGTCGGGACCGACGGTGCTGGAACGGTACCTGAATTCCGACGAGCCGCCCGAGGAGCCCTTCCCGACCGGGGACATCGGCCGCATCGAGGACGGTCACCTGTTCATTGAAGGACGAAAAAAATTCACCATCGTGACCGCGGAGGGCAAGAACATCTTCCCCGAACAGGTGGAGGAGGAGTACGGACAATCTCCCTTCATTGAGGAAATTCTGGTGGTGGGGCAGGAACGGGCCGACGGAAGCGGGGTTCAGCTGAAGGCCATCGTGTACCCGAACGACGACCGGCTGGCGGAACACTTCGGGAACGAGGAGCCGGCCGCCGAAGAGGTCACGGAACGGATCCGGGAGGAAATCCGGCGAATCGGGCGGGAGAACCTGGAACCCCACCAGCGGGTGAGGGATTTCGAACTTCGCTGGGAGCCCTTTCCGAGGACCCCGACCCAGAAGATCAAGCGCCACCTGTTTGACCGGGACGTGCACACGATCGGGAACGGGGAAGGCTAAGGAAGGCTACCTTAGATCCCGCCGCCGTCCTTGTAGTGCAGGCCGCATTCGCGGTCGTGATCCTGGAACCAGCGCCAGCGCCCGGCCCGCTTGGGTTCGCCCTCCCGCACCGGCGTGGTGCAGATGCGGCAGGAGATCGTCCTGTATCCCTCGTCAAACAGCGGGTTGTAAGGAACGTCGTGTTCGTCGGTGTAGTCCCAGATGTCCTGTTCGGTCCAGTCGGCCAGCGGCGCCAGCTTCAGCACCCATTCCCCGGACTCCTTTGACAGTTGAGCCTTCGGGGTGTCGCTGCGTTCCGGGGATTGATCCCGGCGAAGGCCGCAGATCCAGACATCGACGGTTTCGACCGCCCGGTCGAAGGGACGCTGTTTACGAATGTCACAGCAGAGTTGTTGTTTTTCCCGGCTGTCGAAAAACAGGTACAGCCCGTGGCGATCCACCATCTGCTCGACTTCCTCCGGGTCCGGCTGAAAGACCTCCAGATCCAGGTCGTAGCGCTCCCGGACGGTGTCGTAAAATTCGTAGGTCTCCTCATGAAGTCGCTCGGTGTCGACGGTGAAGACCCGGAAGGGGTCGTCGACCACGGTGGACGTGATGTCGATCTGGGTCAGGCCGGTCTGCTGGAGGCTGGTGCCGATGGCGGCCCGGTCCCCGTAGACGTCGAAGGCCCAGCGCAGGATTTCGTCCGCGTCCCAGTGTTCGAATTCCGCCAGGGCCTCTTCGGTGAATTCCTCCACCGGACGGGCCGATTCGGTTATCGTCGCCAACGCGATCACCTCGAAACCGTTTGCCGCCCGCGGGAACCGTGGGAATCATCCCACGGAACCCCGCGAGCACCTCGTTTGCTCCCCAAATTCCTCATCAAATCGATAGTATAACAAACGAACTCCCCTTAAATCTACTAAGTCGATAGAGTTAGAAGAGAAAAGGGGAGGAGGCCGGGGAGGTTGGAAACCACTGACTCCGATGGTTACTCTCCTGGGAGGTTGACTGAGGGGCCCCGGACGGTCCAGCCGGGTATTCGGACGGGCCCCACCCTGCAACGTCGAGGTGAATCGGATGAAAATCCGCGAGGGCGATCTGGTGAAGATCGAGTACGAGGGTCGAGAATTGATCGTGGAGATTCTCCAGATCATGGACAAGATCCTGGTGAAGGAACCCGACGAGCATTCCTACCTGGAGGGGGGGCACCGGCCCTTCCTGATCGAGGACGACAGCATTCTCGAGGTGGTGGACCCGGTGGAGGGATAAGGGCGGGTCGGCCCCCTAGGTCGGTGTGTGGAGGAAGTAATTCAGGACCTCCAGGTCGGAGGTCAGGTCGACGGATTTGATCATCACGTCCTCGGGGGGCTCGTAGACCACGGGGGCGAAGTTCAGGATGGCCCGGACGTCGCCGTCGACCAGTTGATCCAGCACCGCGGGGGCGGCGGTCGCGGGGACGGCGACGATGGCGATGTTGGTGTCGTGCTGTTCGAGATAGGGGTTCAGTTCCTCCGCCGGACGAACCGTCACGTCGTTAACCGCGGTGCCGACTTTGTCGGGATCGCTGTCGAACGCCGCCCGGATGGTGAACCGCTGCTGTTCGAAACCGGGGTAGGCCAGCAGCGCCCGACCGATGTTTCCCACCCCGACAAGGATGCAGGGAACCGCCCGGTCCAGACCCATGATTTTGGTGATGGATCGAATGAGGTTTTTCAGGTCGTAGCCCTTCCCCCGGACGCCGAAGTTCCCGAAGTAACTGAGGTCCTTTCGGATCTGAGCGGCGGACAGCCCCAGCCGTCGGGCAATCTCGTCTGAGGAAACGTGGGTTCGACCGGTGGCGAGGAGTTCTTCCAGACTCTGGCGGTAACGGGGAAGCCGCTCAATGGTGCTGTCGGGGATGGATTGCATGTCGGGGTTCGTCGCGTTAGAACAGCTGCGAACGGATTCGTTCGCGGAGCCGGTCCGGGACGGATTCCCGCTTCACCTGACGGCGCACCCGCTTCCGGATCACGGTGTGAAACCGGGCTTCGAACTGGACGCGAACCTTGCAGTCCGGACATTCTTCAAGGTGCTGGCGAATTTTTCGGAGCATCTCCCGCTCCAGTTCCTCGTCGAGAAAAGCCTGGTACTTTTTTCGGATGATCCGGCATAGGGTTTGGCGGCTCATGACGCATCCTCCACTTCCTCGGATTCCCTGATCACACCGCGTTCTTCCGCGTAATCGACGAGTTTCTTCTTCAACGTGTTGCGGGCCCGGTGAAGCCGGGACATCACCGTCCCCATGGGAATATCGAGGATCTCCGCAATCTCCTTGTAGGCAAAATCCTCGATGTCCGCCAGGATCAGGACCGACTTGTACTCCTCCGGTAAATCCTCAATAGCATTAACAATTTCGTCCGGCAAAATATTCTCAAAAAATTCCGTTTCGGGATCGTCGACCACGCTGGCCACGGCGTCGTCGGCGATCTGTTCGTAGATTTCTTCCATTTGTTCGTAGTGCACCTGATCCGGGGAGGTCTTGTACTGTTTGTACTGCGTGTTGTAGAGGTTGCGCAGGATGGTAAACAGCCAGGCCTTGCAGTTCGTGCCGGGTTCGTACTGGTGGAAAAACCGGTAGGCTCGCAGGAACGTCTCCTGAACCAGGTCTTCGGCGTCCTGTTTGTTGTAGCTGATGCTGCGGGCGTAATTGTAGAGGGCGTCCATGTGGGGGAGGGCTTCCTCCTCAAAAATTTGGTCCTTTTCCTCCTTGGGAAGCTGTTCGGAATCGGAACCGTTGTCGGACATGCCGGACCCCCCTCTCGTTCAGCGGAGATGTCGGTTGGAACCGCCGCGAACCGCTCTCCGAACTCATCGGGAGTTCATAAAAAGAGCCTGACAGTTCGAAGTATAGAGATCGTCGGCGAGGAACCCAAGCACGCCGGTACCGGATCTTCAGGTCAGCGTTGACTGACCGTCCATGTAGGGCCGCAGGGCGTCGGGCAGGGTGACGGTTCCGTCGGGGTTCTGGAAGTTCTCCAGCAGGGCCAGCCAGCACCGTCCCACCGCGATGCCGCTGCCGTTCAGCGTATGACAGTACTCGGCGGAGACGTCGGGATCCGGGCGGTACTGGATGCCGGCCCGGCGGGCCTGGAAGGCCTCGCAGTTGCTGCAGGACGAAATCTCCCGGTAGCGGTCCTGGGAGGGAATCCAGACCTCCAGGTCGTAGGTGTAGGCGGCGGCGAACCCGGTGTCCCCGGAACACAGGGTCGCCTGGCGGTAGGGTAGCTCCAGGCGGTCCAGGACGCTGCGGGCGTGACCGACCAGTTCCTCCAGGGCGTCGTCGGAGTCCCCCGGTTCGGTGATCATGACCAGCTCGACTTTGTTGAACTGGTGCTGGCGCATGAGGCCCCGGGTGTCGCGACCGTGAGCCCCGGCCTCCCGCCGGAAGCAGGGGGTAAAGGCGGTCTTCTTCAGCGGCAGATCCCCCGGATCCAGGATGCTGTCCCGGTAGAGGTTCACCAGGGTGACCTCGGAGGTTGGAATCAGGTACAGATCGTCCTCCCGGGTGGCGAACATGTCCCGTTCGAACTTGGGGAGTTGACCGGTTCCCTCCATGGTCTCGGGTCGGACCAGCACCGGCGTGTGGGTCTCCTCGTACCCGTTTTCGTCCGTCTGGAGATCGAGCATGAAGTTGATCAGAGCCCGTTCCAGCCGGGCGCCGTTGCCGTGGTGGACGGCGAACCGGGAGCCGGAGATCGTGCGGGCCTGCTCCATGTCAAGCAGGCCCATCTCCTCGGCCAGCTCCCAGTGGGGTCGGGGTTCATAATCGAAGTCGGGGGGCTCCCCGACCACCTCCTCGATCCGGTTGTCGGATTCGTCCTCGCCCTCCGGCACGGTGTCCCGCAGGATGTTGGGCAGTTCCAGCAGAGTCCGGTGAAACGATTCCTCGATCTCGTCTCGTTCGTCCTCCTGACGCTGGATGGTCTCCTTCAGGTCGGTCATTTCCCCGATCAGGTCCTCGGCCTCGTCGTCCCGGCCCTCCCGCTTGAGTTCGCCGATCCGTTCGGACGCTTCGTTACGACGGTGCCGGTTGGCCTCCAGGTCTTCCAGCAGGTCCCGCCGTTGTTCGTCCAGATCCAGGGCCTTCTCCAGGGGGTCAACCGGTTCCCCCCGGGCTTCCAGGGAGCGGCGGATGGCCTCCTCCCGCTCCCGCAGGTCGCTAGGCCGAAACATGGGACTCGATGACCTGGGTGACGGCCTGAAGTTTTTCCTCGCAGGCTTCCTCGGTGGGGGCCTCGAGGTTAAGTCGCAGGTACGGTTCCGTATTGGACGGACGGACGTTGAACCACCAGTCCTCGTACCGGACGG
>CAYPTI010000084.1:0-7837 GCA_964413525.1 uncultured bacterium
AGCCGCCGGTTGACCGGACAGGATGGGAGGTGCGAGTTTCTACACGGTTCGGGAGCCATTTCAAACGTGGGTGGGCCCGAAGAGCGGTCAACGAAGTGGATCGCATGGACAGCGATCCACTCAATCAGGTTTGATGGGTTTCGATCCAGCGTTCGTACCACCAGCTGTACATGCCGCGGAAGTGGGCATCGTCGGTCAGGTGTCCGGCTCGCCGGTAAGGGGGAAGACCGTCGGGTTGTTTCGGGACCTCCCGGTGAAGTCCCTTGGAGAGGTCGTTATAGGCCACTTCGGACCCGTTCAGGCCCTCGGCCTGACAGCCCTTCTGAACGTTATGCATGGCGACAATATCGTCCGGGGACCCCGAGCCGGCCCCTCCGCCGAAGAATTCGTCTCGCTCAATCTGAATTTGCTCCACCAGTTCGGGATCCGCGTCATCGGGATGATAGAAGTAATAGGTGACTTCGGTTTCGTCCACCGAGATCGGCTGCGGTCGACGGATGGCCACCCAGCTTCCGATCAGGGATAGGTTCGGAAACAAACTCATGTGGACAAACAGGGCTGAGTCCTCCAGCTCCAGGTTTTCCGGGGTGCCAAACCCCCACCGTTTCATCGCCCGGTACCGGGGACCCGAGTCGTTGGAGCGGGGGATGTTCATGATCACTCCGCCGTGCCCTCCGCGGAAGGAAACGGCCTTGTTGAGGTCCTCGGGATCGAACTCGTAACCCGAGCTCGTGTCCTTGGTGTTTCCCGCGACGTTGGAGGTCGGGTGAACGAACGGTGGGTGGTACCCGTCAATGCCGTTTTCCATCTGGAGCTTCCAGTTGCCGTCGTAGGTGAAGGTCTGGGCCGGGCTCATGGTCAGGTTCCGACCGGCAAAGAACTGCTCGAGGTAGGGTTTTGCCTGACCGAGGTACTCGTCGAACGGAACCACGTCCTCGTTCAGGCTCACGAACACCAACCCGTGAAAATTTTTCAGGCGGGGGACCTCCACGAGGCCCAGTTCGTCCATGTCCATGTCCTCGGGGTACCCCTCCCGGTCGGGAACCGTGACCAGGTCTCCTCGACTGGAGTAGGTCCACGCGTGGTACATGCAGCGAAACCGGGCCGTGTTGCCCTGATCCGACCGGCAGACCATGGTTCCGCGGTGCCGGCACCGGTTGTAGAAGCAATGCAGTTCACCCCGGTCGTCCCGGGAAAGGATGACCGGTTGTCGTCCGACCTTCAGGGTGAGGTAATCGTTGGGCTGTTCGACCCGGTTTTCGTGGGCCAGGAACACCCAGTTTTTTTCGAACAATTCCTCCATTTCCCATTCGAAGATGTCCGGATCGGAATAGATGTCCTTGTGAAGTTTGAACCGATCATCCGTCCGTTCGATCAGGTCCGAACGAGGGACCCGGGGAGCTGTTATCGAATCCGGGTGACTTGGTTCGACTGCCATGGGAGTTCCCTCCTGAAGAAATTCCGTCGATTAGACCAGCGGAAGATGACCGCGCACCGTCCGCCGGTTGGTTACCTGGACTTTTTTAAAGGAAATTTTGAGTTCGTTCTCCACGGTCCGCAACCGGTAGGTTACGTCCCCGGCGAAGAACTGTTGAATATCGTCCTGTTCCAGGTGGAGCATCCATTTGGCACGGGCCGTGGGGATCTCGACGTCTCCGTCGAGGTAGACGTTGCTGAGGAACCGATCGGTCTTCAACCCCTGAAAGGCCCAGGCCCGTTCCGACATGGCCCGCTTGCCGGCAAATTGTTCGAGGGATTCCTTGGTTCGCTGGTGACGGTTCACCACGCTGCGGGCTTTTTTGAAACTGAGATCCTCGGTCTCCTCGGACGGCATCCAGTAGACGGCGTCCTCGGTGAACAGATCCAGCCAGCGATCGTACTGCCCCCGGTCCAGAAGTTTGGTCTCCCGGAACAGAAGGGACCGGACGTCTTCGACGTCCGGGGAGTCGGTAGCCATGAACTCAACCCTTTCCATCGGGGTTAGCGGACGGTACTGATTTCCACCTTCATACAACGTATATTCCGAAGCGATCCACGATTTCCGGCACAGAGCCCCTTCTGTTGTCGGTTCCGGGAAACGACGGGGGGAGGACCTTACCCGCGGAGGTCTTCGTCCGTTTCAGCCACGGACTCCCGGACGTCGTCCTGAGTGACTTCCTCCAGGGTATCCGTCTCCGGGTCGTAGTTGACCACCGTTTCCTCCTGGACGTCCCGGATAACCAGGGCCACGGCCGGTTCGTCCTCCGACAGGTTTTCGGGTTGATGGATCTCATCCGGGGGAATGTAGAGGAAGTCGCCTTTCTGAGCGTCAACGTAGTCCTCCAGACCTCGACCCGTGTAAAGCCGGATGGGACCCCCTTCCAGAACGTAAATTCCGGTTTCAAAATCAATATGGTGGTGTGCTTCCGCTTTGGCGCCCGGGGGGATGACGCTGCGGGCGGCGTAAATGTTCCGGGCTCCAACCGTCTCGGTCGAGATGCCCTCAAAGTTGGTCATGCCTCGCGTTTCCTGGGTTCCACTGACCACCGTTTCGTCGGGTGAGCGGACCTGAGCCACCCTGATCACCTCCGAAAAAATATCGAGAACGTTCGGATACGAACACAGTTTCTGTTGCTACGGGGAAAGACGTACCCTCGACCGGTTGATTTTCATAATAATAGCGGAGCCTACACCGGTCAAAGACTTTCGATTGCGTGAACCCGGTTTGGGCTCCACCCCTCGCCGAGCTTGAACTCCCTGCGGCAATCCGCTATATCTGTGGTGGACAGTACATTATGTGGTGACGTTTGCCCGCCAGCTGTTCATTCGTCGGAATCTCGGAGTCTATCGACGGATGATTCCGAACGGGAGGTGCGGCCTGTTCAGTCGGAGGCAAATGATTGTTTGTCTGGTTTGTTGATAACGTTTGACCTGGTAAGTACATAATTTTTTAGGAGGGTGTATTCGTGGACCGAAATAGCTTGAGGAGACGGTTGATGGTTGGTTGCCTGGTTGGATTGGTGATGTTGTTTGCGGGAATAGGTATCGGTTCCGCTCAGACGTCGGAGAACGAGACGGCGGAACTGAGTGTCGGGAGTTTTCTTCCCTCGGGGCTGATTGAAAACCATTTCATTTCCATCCTGCCCGAAACTCTCGAACAGCGCCATCCGGGCATGTTCGACGTGGAGTTTGCCGGAGGTCCCGAGACCTTCCCGCCGTTCGAACTGTTCAGTTTCGTCCGGCGCGGGGCCGTCGACATGGGCAACGTCCCCACGGCGTATTACTCCGGAGAGATCCCGGTCGCCCAGGGGTTGAACCTTCCCCTGATGCCCGCCTGGGAGTGGCGGGAGCATTCCATCCAGCAGTGGGCCGAAGAGGTCCATGAAGGGGACGGGATCAAGTACCTCGGGCAGACTGAAGGTGGAATTTCGTACCATTGCTACACGAAGGAGCGGGTCGAGTCTCCTGAAGATTTCGAGGGGATGTCGATCCGGACGACCCCGAACTACCGGCCGCTGCTTGAACGGTTCGGCGCGGACGCCGTTCAGGTTCCTCCGCCGGAGATTTACACGGCGCTGGAACGGGGCGTCATCGACGGATTCTGCTGGCCGGCCGCGGGGGCCGTGCTGGCTCAGGAATGGCATAAGGAAGTCAACTACGTGATTGATCCCGGCTTCTATCAGGTGGAGCTGGCTCTGATCATGGATCTTGATCGCTGGGAGCAACTGTCGTCCGCCCATCAGGAGGCCCTGATGGACACCGTCGAGGTGCTCGAGCGCCAGACGCACTATTACTTTGGCAAGCAGGCGGCGGAGGAACGGATCCAGATGCGGGCCGACGGCCTGGAAGTGATCGAGTTCACCGGCGAGGCCCGGGAACGCTGGGAACGAGCTTCGTTTGAGGAATTTTGGAAGTTGCTCCTGGACACGGCGGATCGGGAGGACGTGGAGGAACTAAACCGCCTCCTGCAGGACGCCGGTCAGGAGACCTACTTTCCCGAGGACTACGAGGGTTCCTAGGTCAGGCTGGAGAGCGGGACCCGGTCTAGGTCGATCCGTCCGGTTGGTCGCCAAACGAGGCCAGAAACTGGTTTAAGGCTTCATCGCTGGGGAGGCTTCCGGACCCACCGGAGGGGACGTTCTCAAGCTGACGGAGGTTGACGAACGTCTCCCCCAGGTTGAGCAGAACGGCGATCCCGTTGAGGACGGGGGTTCCTTCGATGTCGAAGGGACCCCCACCGGCCAGCAGCAACATGGGCAATCCACCCGCCGGGATGATGATCTCGGCCCCCCGTTCGATCAGGGGCTCGGCCTGGTGGGTCACGCTGTCCCGGATCCGCCGGCCGGCCGATTCGGAACCGAACCCTTCCACGAAGTCATCCACGTCCGAGTCGATCGCCGTGATCCCAACCACCTGATCCTGGAGGTCGTAGGCGGAGATCTGCTGTTCGTGCCAGGAAATGAACACCGGATTGATGGTTACCAGACCAATCGTTCGATCCTGAAGCCGGGCAAAAAACAGGCTGGTTTTTCCCAGCCCCAGGACGGGAATTCTCACGCTGCTTCGAGCCACGTCCAATCCCGCGTCCTGAAAATGTCCGAGCAGGAAGGCGTCGTAGTTTTCCCGTTCGGCCCGGATGGCGTTGCGCACGGCCAGCCGGGCGCAACGGAACTCAGTCAGGGAGTGGAGTTCGGCGGCCGACGGGCTCATTCCCTCCACCCGGAGTTCGACCCCGGGTGATGCCAGGTGCTCAAGATGCTCCCGGAGTCGCTCAAAGTAAGCCGCGTGCTGTTCGGGATCCGTAAAACTCTGGTACCAGATCTTCATGCTCCTGGCCTCCCTGTGGGTTGGGTCATCGTGACGGGGACCGGACCCGGTGCTGATTTTCCGGAGCCCAGGACTCGACTTCCCCTCGCTGGATCTTGCCGGACGAGTTGCGGGGAAAGGATCGATCCCGGACGAACTCAACGTAGTGGGGGAGTTTGTAGCGGGCCACCTTGCCCTCCAGCAAGGCTGTTACGTCGGCCGGCGAGAGCTCCCGGTCGGGTTTGAGCTTCAGGTAGGCCTTCGGGACTTCCCCCCATGTTTCGTCAGGGACCCGGATCACGACACATTCCTCGACGGCCGGGTGCCGAACGAGGTGCTGTTCCAGTTCGGCCGGGTAGATGTTTTCTCCGCCGGATTTAATTAAGTATTTTTTTCGATCCACAAAATCAAGCGTCCCGTCCGGGTTCCGCGCGAACAGGTCCCCGGAGCAATACCACCCCTCCTCAAAGCTGTCCCGGGTGGCTTCGGGGTCCGAGAGGTACCCGCTGAACAGGGTGGGACCCTTCACGAGAAGTTCCCCCACCTCCCCGGCATCCACCGGATCGCCGGAGTCGTCAACCAGTTTGATCCGGCAGAAGGAACTCTCCCGTTTGGAAAGCAGGGAGGAGTCGGGAGCGATCCCCTCCGGGATAAAGTTTCCCGTGCCCGGCGGATAGCCGGTCTCGGTGGTGCCGAAACTGTTGACGTACCGGGCTTCTAGGCGGGACGTAAGCCGCTTGATTTGTTCGGGGGGCACCAGATCGGCCATGACCCCCACGTACCGGAGAACGGGGAAGTCGTCGGCGGAACGGTTCTCGCGGTCCAGGTGCTCGAGGAAGGGTTCCACGGTGGCCGGCACCAGGGGGAGGAAGCGGGTTCTTGATTCCGTCAGGCAATCGACGAGGACGTCGGGCCGGAAGCCGTCCACCGCGTAATAGGTTCCGCCACCCAGTCCCGCGGCCACGACCGGGTCGAGGGCTCCCATGTGAAAAAGAGGGGTCCAGCCGATGAAATCGGGATCCTCCGCCGAGAGAAACCCGAGCTGAAATTTCACGGCCGCCCGGGCCAGAAACGCCCGGTGGCTGATGACGGCCGCCTTCGGGGTCCCGGTGGTGCCTGACGTGAACAGCACCGACAGCCCGTCCTCCGGGGAGACGGGGGATTCGGGTTGGGGTTCATCGGTCGAAGCCGAAGAGAGGAGGGTTTCGTAGGAAAGGTTCTTCTGCTCCGAATCAAAGGAGATAAATTCCGCCGAGGGACGAACGGACGACTGGAGCCAGGAGCGGGTCTCTTCGTGCCGTTCCGATCCCACGATCAGGTCCGGTTCGAGGAGTTCAACGCAGTGCTTGATCTCCTCGCGCTCCAGTCGCCAGTTTAATCCTCCGACCAGCATCCCGAGCTTGGCTCCCGCGTAGAAAACCTCAAGGTACTCGGGCCGGTTTTCGGACAGCAGCACGACCCGGGAAGCATACCCCAGTCCCCGGTTCCGGAGGGCGTTGGAGAGCCGGTTCACCCGGCGGTTGAGCTCCCGGTAGGTTGTACCCTTCGTTCCCCCTTTTACCGCCACCCGATCTCCCCAGGCGGAAGCTCCCTTGGTAAGAACGTCCCCCACCGTGAAGGTACGGGAGGCCCGAAGGTGGCGCGTGAAGTTTGACAGGTTCAGGTTGAAATTTCCCGGTTCCGTCATCGATACCGTCCTTTTCCTGCATGGTTGTGCGTCGTGTCGATTTGGACCGGAAACATCGGATGAATGTTACCCTGCGGGGACGAGCTATTGGTCGGTCACGACGTCCCCCGATCGGGATGAATCCGCCTGTAACCAGCCAGAACGAAAACCGAGAATAACAACCGACTTAACCCGCTGAAAGCTTTATTCCCCGGCCTATAGAGGTAGGCTTAGGGGCTGTTATACCATGCTTCACCAGGGTGCCGTTCGTTGAGCCCGTGATCCGGACGGTCCCCGGAAGGAGGATGTTGCGGTGAGTTTGCCCTTTTCGGACGTCTACGTCGGAGGGATCGGTGAAACGGAAAAGAGCCGGGCACAGGAAGCTCGGGGGGAATCGTTTCACAACGTTGAGGAGTACTTTGCCAAGGCCGCCCGGCTCACCCTGGACGACGCGGACATGGAGAAATCCGACGTCGACGGGCTGGGTGTGGTCCTCCCCCTCGCGACCAGCACCCCGATCATTTATTCCAACGTGCTGGCCGAGACGCTGGGGTTCACCGGGCTGAACTGGCTGGTCGTCTCGGACCACGGGGGAGCCGGGGCTCTGGAACTGCTCATCCAGGGTTCGATGGCGGTTCAATCCGGGGTGGTGGAGAACCTGCTCTGCATCGGGGCCGATACGCCCTTGCACCCGGGGGACGACGAAACGGCCGTGATCCCCCGTTCCAGCCGGGGGTTTGATCAGGCTTACATGGATCCGGTGGGCGCCCAGGGCCCGAGCGCTCAGATCGCCATGGTCCAGCGCCGTCACATGGATCAATACGGCACCACCCTTCGCGAGCTGGGCACCATTCCGGTGACCCAGCGGCACCACGCGTCGCTCAACCCGCTGGCATACCTGCGAGACCCTATTGATTTTGAAACCTACCGCGATTCGCCCCCCGTGTCCGATCCGGTACGGCTTCTGGATTGCGTGATTCCGGTCAACGGAGGCGCCGGATTTCTGCTCCGCCACCGCCGGTCAGAATCGACCTCCCCAAACCCCCCGGTGTACATGAGGGGGTTCGGGCAGTGTCTGGGGAACTTTCAGCCGGCCAACGACTACGACATCACCCGGACCGGCGTTCAGCGGGCCGGCCGGGAGGCGTTTGAGCAGGCTTCGGTCGATCGGGACGATATCGACACGTTCCATTTGTACGACGATTATCCGATTATCGTGCTAATGCAGATTGAGGACCTGGGCTATTGTGAGAAAGGGGAGGGAGGCCGGTTTGTCCGGTCCCGGTCCCTGCGGTATGACGGACGATTTCCGTTGAATACTTCGGGAGGGCAGCTGTCGGCCGGGCAGGCGGGGGGCTCCGGCGGATACGTTCAGCTGCTGGAAGG
>CAYPTI010000085.1:0-5695 GCA_964413525.1 uncultured bacterium
TCGGCAACTGAGCGGCGTCGACAAACTGAGGGGAGTAGGGAAACCCCATCTGCTCTGGGTCCCTCCAGGGACCATAGATCAAATACAGCATCAGGTTGATCCCCACAAAGTTCAGCAACAGTGTGGTGATGATCTCGTTGGTTCCCCAGTAGGCCTTGGCGAGGGCCGGAAACAAAATCCAGAGAGCGCCGGCGAGCGCTCCGGCCACGGCCATGGCGGGAAGCAGGATCCAGATGCTGGCCTCCGACCACCACATGGCCACCCCGGCTGCCGCCACGGCCCCCAGGTGGAGCTGTCCCTCCGCCCCGATGTTCCAGAGCGTCATTTTGGCCGCGAGGGCGATGCCGAGCGCACACATCAGGAGGGGCACCGTCCGCAGAAGCGTCTGGATAAGCCCCCGCTGACTGGTCAGCGATCCCTCAAACATCGTCATGTACATCTCAACGGGGTCCCAATCCGCCAGCCAGACGATCAGCCCGGCGATCACCAGGGCCAGGACCACGACCCCGAGACGAATTCCGTTCGCGAACAAAAAACCCGCGTCCGTCCGCCGAGCGATCCGGAAGTTGGTCGGGTTAAGGTTCATTGGAGCTGCTCCCGGGTCCGGTCAGTCACCCGAATCAACCTCCCCCGCCATGGCGAGGCCCACCTCGTCCCGCAAATCGGGATCGGGAGGAAAGTCCTTCACCAGTTCTCCGTCAAACAGGACGTGAATTCGATCGGCCAGTTTGAAGACCTCCTCCAGGCGCTCGGAAATAAGCAGGATGGCCTGACCTTCGTCACGACAGGTCAACAACGTCTCGTGAACGGCCTGGATGGCCGAAACATCAAGTCCCCGGGTCGGGTAGTAGCACAGCAAGACGCTGGGATTGGTCGACAGTTCCCGAGCGATCAGGAGTTTCTGCTGGTTGCCACCCGAAAGTGAGGACACGGGTTTGTCGAGGCCGGAGTACCTGACGTCCAACTTCTCCATGTGTTGCTCAGCCAGCTGTTCCGAGGTCTCCCGGTCAAGGACGGACCAGTTCGATATCGGGGGATCTCGGTATTCACGGAGGATGAAATTCTCGACCAGGTCCATGCTGGTGACCAGGCCCTCGCTGGTCCGATCCGCGGGAATGTAGCAGAGCCCGGCCTCAATGGCCTCCCGGGGTTGAGCTCGGGTGAAGGATCTCTCCCCGATGGCGATTTCGCCCTTAAAATCCCGAAGCCCCGCAATGGATTCGGCCAGTTCTCGCTGACCGTTCCCCGAAATGCCGGCGATCCCGATAATCTCCCCCTCCCGGACCTCCAGGTCCATCCCGGACACCGCGACCAGCCCCCGGTTGTCCGTCACCTTCAGGTCGGACAACCGCAGGGAAACGTCACCCGGTTCCCGGTCCGACCGGCTCAATTCACGGGAAAGTTCCCTTCCCACCATCAGGTTGGCCAGTTCCTTTTCGTTCGTGCGGGACGTTTCAAGGGTTTCGATCTGCTTTCCGTCCCGCAGGATCGTAACCCGATCGGAAACCGCCATCACCTCGTCCAGTTTGTGGGTAATAAAAATAATCCCGTGCCCCAGATCCAGCATCTCCCGCATGGTTTCAAACAGCTCATCAGCCTCCTGCGGAGTCAGGGCGGAGGTCGGTTCGTCCAGGATCAGGACCTCCGCTCCCCGGTAGAGAGCCTTCAGGATCTCAACCTGCTGCTGTTCGGCAATCGACAACTGCCAGATCTTAGCCGAAAGATCGACCTCAAAACCGTACTGCTCGGTAATCTGGTGAATTTCGTCCTCCAGTTTCCGGGCCCGGACGATGTTCGGACAGTCCCGGTGTCCCATGGCGATGTTTTCGGCCGCGGTAAAGGGCTCCACCAGTTTGAAATGCTGATGGACCATGCCGATGCCGGCTTCGATTGCCTCGGCCGGGTTGCGGAACATGGTTCGTCTGCCGCGGACTCGAATCTGACCGGAATCCGGGCGCAGAAACCCGGCCAGTACGTTCATCAGGGTGGATTTACCGGCCCCGTTTTCCCCGAGCAGGGCGTGAACCTCCCCCTGTCTGAGATCAAAATCAACCGCGTCATTCGCCACGACTCCGGGGAACGAACGGGTGATCTTCCGCATTTCAACCAGCGGGGACGCCGGGGTGCCCTCCTCCTGAACCGCCGTCGTAGACCCGGAAGGGTTCGACGAGTCTCCGGAACGTCGATCCTGTTCGGTCATCTCGGATTCCTTTCTCGACTCTAATGTTCGGTCTGACACCGTTCCTGCAACCTGCATCACCAAACGCCCAACCCCTTCCGGCGCCGGCGTTCCTCAACCCCCGGTCGTCCCAGCCTCAATTCGTCCCGAACGAATGATGGTCGGCCCCGGGCACTCCCATCCCCGGCCCGAGGGCAACCGTGGTAAGCCTGAGGGGTCCGGGTCGGAGCCGGTTAGCGGGCCGTGCTAGTCGGGCAGATCGCCGATGATTCCTTCTACCAGAAAATCCTGGGAGGCACCGAAGTCGCCAATATCCTCCATGGGCAGAACCTCCCCCTCCTCGACCACGAGGTTTCCGTCCTGGTCACGGATGGGTCCCGCCCAGATCTCGTAATCACCGTCGATAATGTCCTGTTTTACGGGTTGAATTTCCTCCTCCGCTCCCTCAACCGCGTTGTCAGTTACCTCGGTCATCTGAACCACGCCGTCGGCCATGTCGCCCATGATCATCTCCGGTTCCCACGTCCCGTCGAGAACGTCACGGGCCTGATCGACGTAAATGACGCCCCAGTCCCAGACCGTGGACGTCAGGATCGCATCGGGAGCAAATTCGTACTGATCCATGTGATACCCCACGCTGTACACGCCCCGTTCTTCTGCCGCCTGGGCGGGAGCCGGGGAATCCTGAGCGTGTCCGATCACGTCCGCACCCAGGTCGATCACGCTCATGGCGGCTTCTCGGGCGGCCGACGGATCGTGCCACTGGTTCGTCCAGACCAGGCGCATTTCCACGTCGGGGTTCGTTTTTTGTGCTCCGAGAAAAAAGGCGTTGATGTCGACGAGAATGGTGGGAACGGGATGAGGGGCCACGTACCCCAGCACGTCCGATTCGGTCTGCAATCCGGCGAGCATGCCGGCCAGGTACTGGGCCTCGTACATGCGGCCGTAGTAGTTGCCCATGTTGGGACCGGTTTTGAACCCGGAAGAATGCATGAAGGCCACGTCCGGCCAGAACTCGGCTATCTCAAGCATCGGGTCCATGTAGCCAAAACTGGTGCCGAACACCAGGTCGGTACCCTGCCGGGCAAGGGATTCCGTCACGTCGGCAACGTCCACCTCGGGTACCGATTCGACGTACCGGGTGGTCACCCGATCCCCCAGTTCATCCTCCAGGGCCTTTCGACCCTGATCGTGAGCGTAGCTCCATCCGAAGTCCCCCACCGGTCCAACGTACACAAACCCGACTTCGATGGAGTCTCGTTCCTGGGCGTCAGCCGGGGTCCCGAGCGAAGCAACCAGAACCAGCAACCCAACCAGGGCAAGACAGATCCCTGTCCAACCATCGACCATCGACCGATTATGGGTCTTCAAAACACTCATTCCTTTCAGTGAACCTGATTGGCTCATCGGTTTCTCCTATCCGCTTGCCGAACCGATCAACTCAACAAACAGTGGACCATTTTGTAACCGAACTCTGCAAACTTCAAGGACGACCTTCCCCCCCTCAATCGAAGCCGGGGGGAATCACGCCGTTCCGAAGGTGAGCCCCTCCTTCCGCAGCCACTTCCGGTAGGCGATGCTGCACCGATCGGCGGGTCGGTGCAGCTCGGCCTGAAGGTCAAGAGGGAGCAGCTCCGGGCGCTGGGACTCGACGATCGGAATGTCCTCCCGGGTGATTTGATCCTGAAACGCCCGGATCTCCTCGTCATCGGTCTCGTCCCCGTAATTCATCGTGATCCACATCCACATCTTGCTTTTGGCTTCATTGACGGGGGTCACGGTGGCAAAGATGGCAAAGTGATTGTCGCCGCGCCCCTTCTTGAAGTAAGCGGTCAGCGCCCGGCGCGTTTCATACGTATAGTGGACGTATCCCCCTTCCCCGGTTCCGTCGGGGTTGGGCTGCCAGACCGGCACGTCCCGGGCCAGGATCCCGTGCTCATGGGTCTCCACCTCGAAATCAGGGATCTCGGGACGATCCTGGTCGCCCAGGGTCCCCTCATGAACAAAGGGGAAGTGGGCCACGTCCAGAAAATTTTCTACGCAGCGGGGGGCGGCGGCGTCAAAATGATAGGGGCCGCAGCGGATCAACCGGAATTCGTCGTCCCCCCATTCGTCAAGCGATGGAACGTCCTGATGAGCGTCTCCCAAGCAGACCCACACCATGTCGTATTGCTCGCGAACCTCATACTGTTCCACGGTAAAATCGGACGGAGGAGGCTGATCGGGATGGGCCGGGATTTCAACGCACCGACCCTCGTCGTTGTACTTCCAACCATGGTACGGACATTTCAAGGTTCCGTTTTCAATCTCTCCCATGGAGAGGCGGGTCCCTCGGTGAAGACAGAGATCGCGCCAGGCCAGAACCTCTTCCTCCGTGCGCCAGAGCACCAGTTCCATGCCCAGCAGGCTGGCCGACACCGGGTCGCCCTCCCGGACGTCCTCCGACCAGGCAACCACGTGCCAGTCGTTGACCAGCACGGGATCCTCCAGCTTTTCATCCGCCTGCATGCGGAATCCCTCCCGGATGATGATCGTTCCGTAACCGATCGTCCGGAAACACAATACGGTCTTTCCGCTGGATTCGTCCAGCAGAATCAGAGGGGATCCTCCGAAGCCCGGGCGTGCCGTAAGCGCCTCCCGATCCGGTGAATGATCCTGCCTCTGCCCAGGCCGTTCGTATCGATGGATTGTCCCCGGTTGGTTTCGGAACGGCGAAACCAACCCCGGTCGGAGACCGTACTTATACGTACTCCGGGACACAATGGCCCCTTTACCCGGAACACGTTCCTTGCATTCGTACGCCCGGTAAGTAGCCTCGGTTCGTTCGACGAATCGTTCGTACGAAGTCATCCAAACCATTCAATCACGGTTCGATTGAATGCCGTCACGTCCTTTTCTCCGCGGTAGGACGGTCTCCGGACGGCCTGGAATTGACCGGTCGGACCACACCTGGATACCGGGAAGGTGATTTGATGTGATCGTCCACGAACGTTCTTCGTCCCTTCACTTAATCCGTCAGTGGGACCACAGCCGGCTGGCCGGCTGGTTCCTTCGCCGGTGGGGCCAACCCCCCTTCGGACGGACCGCTCGCTGGGATTCGCTCTGCCGGGCCACCGCGGCGCACGACAGCGGTTGGTTCCGGCCGGACGGCCGGCCATTATATGACGAAGATCGCCGGAGACCGATGAAATTTTCCCACCTCCCGTGGTCCCGTCACGCCAGCTTTTACGGCCGGGCCCTGGATCGGGTGGAGGGAGATCCGTACGCCTCCCTGCTGGTGAGTTTGCACTGGACCGGTCTGTACAGCCGGTTCTGGGGGTTGCGTCCGGAGGCGGATTTTATTCCCGAGGACGAGAGGGAAACGCTTGCAGGAGTAATTCAGGAGCAGGAGGAACAGTGGATCAAATGGAAGCAGCAAGTCTGGGATCCCGGGATCGGCCCCCGGAGGGACTTTGAAGAGCAACTCTGGCGTCATTACGACCTGCTGGAATGGGCCGATCAGCTTTCCCTGGCCGT
>CAYPTI010000085.1:5795-7768 GCA_964413525.1 uncultured bacterium
TCGGTGCCCTCGACTTCGTTCATGATGCGCTCGGGAATCAGGGGCAACTCGTTGATGAACTGGTTTCCCAGGGCGTGGGCCACGGCCCCGGCGATGGCGGGAGCCGGCCCGTCGATGGGCAATTCCCCGATGCCCTTGGCGTCGAAGGCGCCGTAGTTGGCAAACGGAAATTCGACGAATTCCACGTCGATGTCCGGGGTGTCGGCGGTGGTCGGGATGATGTAGTTGGTGTACTGATTGTTCTTCATGACTCCGTCCTCGACCACCACGTTCTCGTACAGGGCGAATCCGATGGCCTGGGCGATGCCGCCCTCGATCTGACCGGCGGCCAGCACCGGATTGATCACCCGGCCGCACTCGACCATCGAGACAAAATCCGTGACTTCGGCAACATATTCAACCATGTCCACTTCCACTTCCGCCACGTCGCAGGTCCAGGAATACCCCGTGTACGCGTCCCCGGTATAGGTATTTTCGTCGAAATCGACGTAGGTCGAATCCTCCGGTTCGGTATACTGAACCTCACACTCGAGTTCCCCCTCCTCCTCCAGGTACTGTTCGGCACACTGCCGGAACTCCTCCGGCTCCCAGTTGGCCGGCAACTCCGTGTGGCGCTGGAGTTCAACCCGAAGTTTCTGGCAGGCCCGTTCGACGAGGCGGCCGACGACCATGGTGGTTCGGGAGGCCACCGTCGGTCCGCTGTTGGGCACCTCGTCGGTATCAATCCGGTGGATGTTGACCCATTCGGTCGGGATGTTGCAGGCCTCGGAAGCAATCTGGGTGAAGGTTGTGTTGGTCCCCTGACCGTACTCGACGTTGGCGGTCATGACGTCCACCTCCCCCTCCTCGGTCAGGCCGACCCGGACCTTCGAACCGAGCATCTTTTCCCCGCCCCCGCTGAACCCGGCTCCGTGGAAGAAGAAGGAAAGGTTGATGCCCTTTTTAACGTCGTCGTGTTCGTCGTTGAACCGTTCGAATTCCTTCCGTTTTTCGTGGTAGTCCGACTTCTCAAGCGCCCGGTCCAGCATCATCTCCAGGTCGACGTCCTCCCGCACCACCTGCCCCGTTGGCATCCGGTCCCCCCGTTCCAGGAAGTTTCGCCGCCGGATTTCCGCCGGATCGATCCCCAGCTCATGGGCGGCACGAGTCATGTGGAGTTCCATCGGAAAAATTGACTGAGGCGCACCGAACCCTCTCATGGCCCCGTACGGGACGGAGTTGGTCAACACGGTCCGTCCCCGAACGTGGGTATGGTCCACCCGGTAGGGGCCGAACGAATGAAGGACCCCCCGGGAAAGCACCACCGGGGAAAGCGTGGAGTACGCTCCCCCGTCCAGCACGTAGTCGATGGCCACCCCTAACAGGTCCCCTTCGCTGGAAAACCCGGCCTTGACTTTCGTCCGGGAGGGATGACGCTTCGGGGTGGAGAGCAGGTCCTCGCGCCGGTTGTAAATCATCCGTACCGGACGTCCGCCCGCCTTCCACGAAAGCAACGCCGTGTGGCCGGCGATGTTGTCCGGGTAATCCTCCTTGCCCCCGAACCCTCCGCCGGTCACGTGCTGAACCACCCGGATTTCGTCCCCTTCCAGGCCGAACAGAACCTCAAGCGCCTCGTGAATGTAGTACGGACACTGCAGGGAACCCTCCACCGTGACCTTCGGTGCCTCCGGATCGCACTCGGCGATCATCCCCTGTGGTTCGATGTACAGCTGTTCCTGGGAGCCGGTCCGGTAGGTCTCTTCAAGGACAAGGTCGGCCTCGTCCCATTGTTTCTGAGGATTGCCGCTTTCAATAGTGATTTCCTTGAACACATTGTCGTCTTCGTACTGCGGATTCTGGGAGTGGATCGAGTCGTCGATCGTCAGGGTGGGGTCCTGTTCCTCGACAACCAGTTCAACAGAATCAACCGCTTTCCGGACGAGTTCCCTGTCCGGATGAGCCAGCAAAACCACCGGTTCGGCCTTGTGCATGAT
>CAYPTI010000086.1:0-7645 GCA_964413525.1 uncultured bacterium
TGAAACTCGCCGACGAGCAGTTTGGAGAGGAACAGTACCCGGAGCAATCCGTGGTCTTTTTCAGGGATGTTTTAACCACGATCCGGGCCTCCTGCCCGGGGGACGAACCGGACCACGCGGAGGCCATCCTCCAGCAACACCGAAAACTGAAGGAGGCGGGCCACGACGTGGAGGTGCTCTGGATCGCCAACCGGTACGTGCGAGCAATCCAGCGGGCGGGCAACGTGGTCATGACCGATTGTTCGTTCATCCGGCAGCAGATCGAGGAACAGGCGGAACGGATCGGGGGGTGAGGAGCGTTTGGTAGGTAGAAGGTGCAAGGTCCAAGGTGCAGGAGAAGGGCGGTCGAACGTCCGGGATCGGACGGTCAGGACCCGGGGGTCTGGTATCGAAACACGGACACGGCTCGGGGGACATGGTAGAATCTCGTCGAGAACCTGAACGAATTCGGAGAACCCTCAATCCGTAAAGCGATCCAAGGGGGGGCGATTGAATTGGAAACCGGTGAGGTTGGGTTGAAGCATCTGGCTCGAATCCTGACTCTGTTTCTGATGCTGGTGATGATCGGAGGTCCGGCGGGACCCGAACCGGTTCGTGGGGTTTGACACCCGAACGGAAGAAATCGTCACCACCGCCGAGGTGCCCTCCGGGGGCGGAACGGTCCGGCACATGGTGTTCCATTCCGGCACCGGAGCTCTCTGGTTCGGGACCGACGAAAACACCGTCGGACGGGCCGTGGTTCCCTGAACGGTCGTGGTAGGATTCTCCGCACCGTTCAGGGCGATTCGGATTCATGAGGGGCCGAGCCGGGTACGTCGAGTTGATGTCCTCCAACCACATCCCCATGATTACAGTTTTCGACCGGCGGAATCCCCGAACGGATCACGTTGACGGGTACGGATCCAGCAAACCGGAAGGCCGGGTGATCTCACCATCGAAAACCGGAGCGGTCAGAGCGACGAAGAACTGCAGCAGGCGCTTGCGAACTCCACGGAACCGGCCTCCATCTTCCGGACGTTGACCCCGAAAACAAGCCGACGGTTGTTCTTCCAGGTGCCCGATCCGGTGCGGGAACGGATTACGGAGGATATGTCCCGGGCGGAACTGGAAGCCTTTGTCCAGCGCCTGGATCCGGACGAATCCACCGACGTGCTTACGTTCGTGGACGACGAGACTCGGAACGCCGTCTTAAATGAACTGACCGAACGACGGCGGGAAAAAATCCGGTACCTGCTGCAATTTCAGCCCGACAGCGCCGGTGGCATCATGGACCTGGATTACGTCACGCTGGACGCGGAGGCGAATCTTGAAAATGCGGCCCAGCGAGTCCGCCGGTTTGAGGAACGGACCGGACGGCTGCCCATAATCCTCGTGGAGGACGATACGGGGCTTCGGGGTCAACTCCCTCCCGAGATTCTGGCCCTGGCCGGGACGAGCGATCAACTCGTGGCGGAATACGTTCAGGAAATCCCGTTCGTCCACCCCGAGGAACCGGACGAGCGAGTGGTAGAGATGTTCGAGTCGAACCCCGAGAAAACGATCGCGGTGGTGGACGAGGAAGCCAGCGTCCTGGGCGTGATTCACGCCGAGGATCTGCTGAGAATCATCGAGGAAGAGGCCGGGAACACCCTGTACGAATTCACCGGGGTGGCCGAAGAGGAAAGCGTCCTTGACGGTCCGATGGTGAAAATCAAGCGGCGCTACAGCTGGTTGATCCTGAACCTTGGAACGGCCTTCCTGGCGGCCGCGGTCGTGGGGTTGTTCGAGGACACGATCCAGGCGTTCACCCTGCTGGCCGTCTACATGCCCATCGTGGCCGGGATGGGCGGCAACGCCGGCACCCAGTCCATGGCGGTGACCGTGCGGGGCATCTCGCTGGGCCAGGTCAACCTGCCGACGGGGTTCCGGGTTGTGATGAACGAGGTCATCGCCGGGGCCGTGAACGGAGCCATCACCGGGGTACTCGTGGCCGTGATCGCTTCGCTGGTCAACCAGCACCCTGTGTTTGGCTTGATCCTGGCCGTCTCGATGGTCCTGAACCTGGTCATCGCCGGGTTCTTCGGGGCGGTGATTCCGCTGCTTCTGGACGCGCTGGATTTCGATCCCGCTACGTCAGCAACCATTTTCATCACCACGGCAACCGACGTACTCGGGTTCTTCATCTTCCTCTGGATGGCCCGGACAATCCTGTAACGGCTCCCAAAGGAGTGTTCGTTCAACAATCTACGTGCGATACCGGAGAGATTCCCCCGTTTTCAGAGGCTCCTGCTCCCTTCTTTCTCCTCACGACTCTCCCGGGAACCAACCGATTGTTCGAAGCCGGCTTCATCGAACCGATTCTTGTCGGGAGGGGCTTGATTTATACACTGGATCCGCAACCAATTCATCCGGTGGAGAAAGGGAAACCAGCATGGAATTTGACCGGAATCATTACCGCCGGCTGGCGGACTACAACGAGGGAGCAAACGAACGTGTGTATGAACGTTGCACCAGGTTGTCCGACGAGGAACGCAAGCGGGATCACGGCGCGTTCTTCGACAGCATCCACGGGACCCTCAACCATATCCTGATCGGAGACCGGATCTGGATGGCCCGGTTCAGTGGACAATCCGTACCCTCCACGGGTCTGGATGAAATTCTGTACGTCGAATTTGATCAACTGTGGAAGGAACGCAGGCAGATGGACCAGCGGATATCAGCGTTCGTCGGGGACCTCGATCAGACGTTTCTGGAGCAAACGATTTCATACGTCAACAACGAAGGACACCGGTACGATGATTCCGTTCGGCTGCTCCTGCCCCATATGTTCAACCACCAGACCCACCACCGGGGCCAGGTGCACGACATGATCTGCCGGATGGACGTGGAACCCCCGGTTCTGGACATGCACCGGGTGCTCAAACCCGAGCCCGACGAGTATCGCTCCTGAACGAAACTACCTCTAAGCCCCCGCGGTCCCGTCCACGGCTTGTGCTTCTCGGGGGTCGGGGAAACTCCTATCCTTTGCTCCTTGGCTTTAAGTCGTAACCATCCTTTCCTTCCCGGATCACTATGGATTTTCTCCGATTTGCCCTGCGGGAAAAACGAGTCCTCTCGTTTGGCCTGTCCTTTACCTTCCTGTCCAGTTTCGGTCAGACCTTCCTGGTCTCCCTGTTCGTGCCGGATTTTTTGAATGTGTTCGCCCTGTCCAACGCCCGGTTCGGGTTGCTGTATTCCCTGGCGACCCTGCTGAGCGCGGGAGGGCTCAGCTACATCGGCGCCCTGATCGATCGATCGTCCCTGAAGCTCTACAGCATGGGGGTCGTCCTCGGGCTGCTGGCAGGGTGTATCACCCTGGCCTCCTCCCGGACGGTGTGGATGCTGTTCGTGGGATTGATCATGATTCGGCTGGCCGGACAGGGCCTGAGCACTCACACCGCCCAGACCGCCATGGCCAAACATTACGAACAGGCCCGCGGCAAGGCGCTCAGCATCACCAGCCTCGGGTTGCCGGTGGGAGAGGGATTTCTTCCCCTGGCGGTCACGGCCATCCTCGGGGTTCTTTCCTGGCGCCTGACCTGGGTGGCGGTCGCTCTGCTGGTCGGCGTGATCTTCGTCCCCTTGCTCTGGTACGTGCTCGAGACCTCCGACCTGCACACGGATCGCGAGGCCGGGGATGGGGGAAACGGTTCCCCGGGTTCGACGGATCCTCCCGGCACCGGCGAAACCTACGGCCGGCTCGTCAGGGAACCCCGTTTCTGGCTCCTGGCACCCGCCGTGGTCCTGCCGGGTTTCTGGCTTACGGGACTGTTTCTCTACCAGGCTCACCTGGCGGACAGCGTTGGTTGGACGCTTCAGCTTCTGGCCACGGGGTTCGTGGCGTACGCCGTGGTCCGGGTGGTCGTCTCACTCGCCATCGGTCCGGCCATCGATCGCTGGACGGCTCGACGATTGTTCCCCCTGTATCTGATCCCCATGGGAATTGGTTTCGTGTTTGCTTACCTCCACCCGGGCCGGTGGGCGGCGTTTCCCTACATGGGTTTGCTGGGGATGACGATGGGCATGGGAAGCAACATCCGACCGGCCCTGTGGGCGGAACTGTACGGACAGAAGATTGTCGGAACGGTCCGCTCGATCTTTACGTCCATGATGGTGTTCAGCACCTCCCTCAGTCCCTTCTTCATGGGGTGGCTGATCGACCGAGACATCGCCATGGAAACCCTCCTCGCCGGGGCCCTGGTCACGGTGGTTCTCGGAACCGCCGGGGCAACGCTGGGCCTCCGCATCGGTCGGACAAACCAGGAACCATGAACGGTCTCTCCGGCGGTGAACCGACACGGGGGAAGCTCCATCGATTGGGTCAGAAACAAGCAGGCGGGTAGGATGATCGGACGGCCCGGGGACCACAGGCCTCAGACGGGAGGGTGGTACGCATGAGGATCCGGACGGGAGACGTCGAACTCAATCTTCGGGTGAAGGCGGACGGACCGGAGGATCGTTCCCACCCGGTCGTATGTCTGCACGGAATGACGCTGTCGGGTCGGGACTGGGAGCCGGTGCGGTCCCGACTCGAACCGGATCGGACGGTGGTGGCGCCCGACCTGATCGGTCACGGGCAAAGCGAAGCCCCCGAACGATCCGAACCGTACCGGGTTGATTCCGTGATCGACCGGCTGCTCGGCATGGTTGACGAATTAGGGATCGAGGCGGCCGACTGGGTGGGCTACTCGATGGGCGGTCGGATCCTTCTCCACCTGGCTCTTGAGGCTCCGGACCGGGTGGACTCCCTCGTGCTGGAAAGCACCACGGCCGGGCTGGAAGACAGCACGGAGCGGGAGAAACGAAGGACGAAGGATCGGAAGCTGGCCCGGTACCTGGAGGACCATTCGCTGGAAGCGTTCGTGGATCGGTGGCTGGAGGCGCCGGTGTTTGAATCCCAGCGGGACCTGCCGGAGGAGAAACGCCGGTGGGCCCGGGAGACCCGACTGGAAGCCGACCCCGCCGGATTGGCGAGGGCTCTTCGGCAGCTGAGCCGGGGCCGGGTTCCGGCGGTCTGGGACCGGCTGGAAAGGATTCGGAAACCGGTGCTTCTGGTGACGGGCGAACGGGATGAAAAACACCGGAACCTTCACAGCCGAATGGAGGCTCGGCTCCCGCGGATTCGCAGCGAAATCATCGCCGGGGCCGGACACAACGTTCACTTCGAGCAACCCCAGCGCTTCGTTGAGCTGGTGCGGACGTTCTGGGGATGACAAAAATTAATCCTGGATCCTTCATCGAATCCGGGAGGCGAACTCACCTCGGAGATTGGTCCCCGGCCGGCTGAGAACGATGTGGGGAGACCGACCATACTCACGATTCTGAACCCATTCCAGTCCGGAGGAATTGGTTCTTGACAGGGGGTTTTCGATCCAGTACCGTTATTATCACGATAATAAAAAAGGAGGGTATTTGGATGCGATTGTCGACGGTGGACGACAAATACGGTCAGATTTACGAATACTTCGAAACGAAGCGTCAGGACCGGGAGTTCAACGTGTTCAGCGAGCAATTTCACGAGGACGGGATGGAGTCCGTCAAGGTGCCACGGGCGGGCGGGGCCGCCGGGCTGAAGGATTACCTGGAACAATACGTGACGGAGGAGGGCTGGCGGCGATGCCTGGCCTACCTTCGCCAGAAGAAGAACGATTCCGCCCGGATCTCGATCCCGGGGGACGTGAAGGAGAGACTGGACGAGCTTAGGGGGGAGGACCAGACCTACGGAGACCTGCTGGACGAACTGCTTACGACCGCCGGCCACTGAAGGCTGAGACGTGGATCGTAGCATCACGGAAGGAGGTGACCGTCATGAACGTCGACGAGGAAAAGGTCGATCAGGCGACCCTGGCCCTGATGTACATGACCCTGCACGACGAGGATCGGGTATGGAAGGGATTCGACTGGGACGTAACCGACCGTCTGCACGAGAAGGATCTGATCTCGAATCCCAAGACCAAAGCGAAGTCGGTACGCCTGACGCCCGACGGGATGGAACGGGCCGAGGAGCTGTTCGAGAAGTTTTTCGCCAACGGCTCCTCCTGATTCCCGGTTCCCGGGGATCGGTAATACGGCGAGGATCCCCGATGGGAATCAACGGTCAACTTCGGGCTGCAACGGGCCAACCTGAAAAGTGTTGTCGGTTTTTGTTGGGACGATTCCTCCGGGAGTCGAAGGACGTTCTGAGAGGTGGGAGGGGGAAATAAAAAAAGGCACCCGCCCGTGAGGGCAGGTGCCTGATTGGTAGCCGGGTTTATACGGCGGCGCTGACGGACGTTACGTCCGTGGCGGAGAGACCTTTGTCGGTCTCCTCCAGGTCGAACTCGACTTCGTCGCCCTCGTTGAGGGATTTGAAGCCTTCGCCCTGGATCTCGGAGTAGTGGACGAAAACGTCCTCGCCGAGTTCCTGTTCAATGAAGCCAAAACCTTTGTCGTCGTTAAACCACTTAACGGTTCCCGTGTTCATTACGGTTGCCTCCTTTACCACAAGATACTTCTCATACGACAGCAACCGTAACGTTCAATTACACCTGCCACATCAAAGAAGTTTTTGTTTCTGATATTAGTCTACACTATATAAGCGCGGATGGATAGGTTCTTACCCCGTTAGGATGGGGTCGCCCGATATATCCCTCCGCTTGCATCATCGAAACGTGTTCGCCGATCTCGTTGAACGATCAACCGAACGTTACAATGCGTGGAAAGAAATGGAGAACGAAACCCTGCATTTGACTACCGGTTGGTTGACCAGAAAACGAGCCTAAACAAGCAAAACACTCTCACCAACTTCCGTGACCACTGTGCGACGAAGACTTGTTCCAACCACGCGGTCGCAGCGAGTCGGGGAGGAACCTGATATTTCTACCGAACAGGCTTCGAGAACTGAGTCGGCCCGCACGGCCAAACCGTTTTTGAAGTGGGCCGGGGGGAAAACGCAGCTGCTGGATGCGTTCGAACACCGCTTTCCGGAACGGATCCGGACGAACGGTCACCTGGAATCCTACGTGGAACCGTTCCTGGGCAGCGGGGCGGTGTACTTTCACCTGTGGAATGAATACGAGATCGACGAAGCCTGCCTGATCGACATCAACCGGGAACTGATCGTGGGGTACCGGACCATCAAGCGGGACGTCGAAGCCCTGATCGAGGAACTACAGCAAATTGAAACGGACTACCTCTCCCGGCAGAAGGAAGGACGGAAGGAATTTTTCTACCGGAAACGGGACGAGTACAACGGGCAGATGCGGGGATTCGATTATGATGAGTACGGATCGAAGTGGGTTCAGCGGGCGACGCTGTTGATCTTTTTGAACCGGACCTGTTTCAACGGGCTGTTCCGGCAGAACCAGTCGGGCGAATTCAACGTTCCCCACGGCCGCTACGCCGAACCGACCATCTGTTTTGAGGACCGGTTGCGGGCGGTTCACGCGGCGCTCCGGGACGCGGTTATCCGGCGAGGCTCCTTCCAACTGGCCGAGGAGGCCATCGAAGAAACGAGTTTCGTCTACTTCGATCCGCCCTACCGTCCGATCAGCGATACCTCCGGCTTCACTCAGTACTCAAGGCATGGCTTCACGGAGGAGGACCAGCGGGAACTGGCTGAATTTTACCGGCAGATGGACGAACGGGG
>CAYPTI010000087.1:0-7611 GCA_964413525.1 uncultured bacterium
CCTATGCTCGGGCGTCGGACGGGGAACCGGGCCGTTGACTGATTGCGTCTACGGTTTAGGTTAGTTGGTTCCCGACTCCGTTCGGGTCGCCCGCTCAACTCAATTCGGAGCTGATCAATGAAACTACGTCAGTTGATCGACGAAATCGCCGACCGGCGGATCGTGCTGCCGGAATTTCAGCGGGAGTTCGTCTGGGACGCCGGACAGTCCCGGGAGCTGATGAAGTCCCTCTACCGGGATTACCCGATCGGCAGCACCCTCGTGTGGGAGACGGACAACCCACCCCCGATCAAAAATGACGCCATCGCCGAGGACCGGTTCACCCGTTTCCAGGTGTTGCTGGACGGTCAGCAACGACTTACCGTGCTCTATCTGTTCTTCCGGGATCGGGTTCCTCCCTATTACAACCCCGAGGAAATCAAGGAGGATCCCCGGGACCTCCACTTCAATTTGCGGGAGGGGACCTTCCACGCGGAGAGTCAGTCGGTTCGGTCCGATCCGGAGTACGTCCGGTTGACGGAGGTGTTTTCGGAGGGCCTCAGTCCGGTGGCCGTGGCCGCCGATAAACTCGGATCCGACTCCACATCCGTTCAACAGCTGGTTGACCTGGCCGGGACGTATGAGTCGACCCTCGGGAAGCTCCGTCGGATTCCGGAGGCCGAGATCCCCGTGGAGGTGCTTCCCGCTTCGGCCGGCATCCGGGAAGGGATCCGGTTGTTCGATCGGATCAATTCCCAGGGAACCCACCTGGAGGAATCTCAGCTGGCCCTGGCGCACATGTCGGCGGCCTGGCCGACGATCCGCCGCTCGATCAAGGAAAAACAGCAGGAACTGGCCGACCGGGGGTTCGACTATCCCCTCCGGTTTTACGTCCGTTGCCTGGTGGCGGTTGTCACCGGCGGGATGAACTACGAAACCATCCACGACTGGGCCGGGGAGGAGCTGCAATCAACGTGGGAGAAGCTGGCCGGAGAAGAGGGAACGTTTGATTCCCTCCTGACCATCCTCACGAAGCAGGCTCGAATCCCCGACCGCCGACACCTTGCCTCCCGGATGGCCCTGGTTCCGTTCCTGGTTCACCTGTACCGGAACGACAACCGGCTGGAGAAAAACGAACGAAGTCGGTTCGTCCGCTGGTTGAACCTTGCCCTGCTCTGGAGACGGTACGCGGGAGAACCCGAGGCAACCCTGGAGGAGGACCTCGGGCGGCTGGACGCGCCGGATCCGGCCGGGGAACTCATCGACGCGATCGAGCGCGAACGGGGCCGGCTCACCCTGGAACCGCGGGACCTGGAGGGAGAGGGGAAGGACAGCGACCACCTGTACAACATGGTTCGAATTCTGATCCGGGCAACCAATCCTATCGACTGGCAGACCGGCCGCCAGCTTACCGGGGAGTTCGAGCTCGAGCCCGTGTACGTGTTTCCCAAGAGTCAGCTGTATCAAGAACACGGACCGGCCCTCGACTCGAGTCATGTCAACGAACTGGCCAACCGGATGTTCCTCCCCCCCGGTTCGGCCTCGATGGTCCGGGGCCGGTCGCCGGCGGACTACCTCTCCGAGGTGGCCGACGACCACCCGTCGGCCCTGCGCTCCCAGTTCATCCCGGAGGACTCCGACCTCTGGAGTGCGGACAACTTTGCCGAGTTTTTGACCCGGCGTCGCGACCGGCTTGCCTCGGGGATTAACGACTACCTGGACTCGATGGTCGAGGCCTCGGAGGATTGACCTCGGGGAGAGGAGTTCCGTTCAGGTTCCGGGATGGTTTCATTTCACGCTCACCTTACGCATTCGACCCTGTACCCGGCCCGGACATCGACTCTACTCCTCAACCGACCCGGTCGAATCCCGGACCTCTTCGGATCAGGTCATCGAACCGGCTCGGAACGGCTTCAGAAACCCCTCCGGACGAGGATCCGACCTGATGGATTGGCCCCCGCCATCCGGATTCAGGATCGTTTCGGCCGCCAGGTAGCCGGAGCGGACCGCCCCCTCCATGGTGGGGGGCCAGCCGGACCGGGTCCAGTCGCCGGCGACGAAGAACTTCTCCTGGGGGGTGGCGGGACCGAACCGTTCCGCCAGCGTCCCGGGGGTCAGGGAAAGGGTGGCGTTTTTTTCCTTCACGATCTGGCGGGCCATCAGGTCCGGTCGGGCCCCGATCAGGGCTTCCAGCCGGTCCCGGCCCCGCTCGACCAGGATATCCTTGTCGGCGGAGGCCATGGACCGGGCGGCGCTTTTGACGAACTGGACGTAGGTCCCCTCCTCCGGCTGGCGCTGGGCGAACATCCATTCAAACTCATTTTGCCCGGCCGTCGATAACAGCAAGAACTCCGGCAGGTCCCAGTCTCCCTCCACCAGAAGATGGACGCTGACGATGGGGGCGTGGTCCCAGGTCGGAATCCGGTCGTAGGGTGAACGATCCCGAAACTCCTCCGGGAGCCGGGCCCAGAGGACCCGGTCCGGAAGGGCGGCGACCAGTCGGTTCGGTTCGATCCACTCGCCGTCCTGGAGGTTGACGGCGGGCCGGTCCGGATCGATCCGGGCCACCCGGGTGTTCCGGTGCAGGTCCAGGCCCCGGTCCTCCAGGGCGCGGCCGAGCCGGCGGCTGTAGAGGTCCTTCAGCGACCGGGCCGGAAAGTACATCCTGGTAGCTGCGGAGTAATCCATCAGCCCCGTGAGGATCCATTTCTTGAACGCCTGGAGGGCGAGGCGTTCCGGGGTTTCGTTCAGCGCACTGACGGTCAGCGGCCACCAGAGACGGCGGGTGAGGGATTCGGGCTGGTGGGACCGGAGCCAGTCGGCGGCGGTGGGGTAGCGCTCCGGATCCGCCCCCCGCAGGGTTAGCAGCCCGGCGGCGGCCCGGAGGGCGACCGGAAACGAACCGGTGAACGACCTCAGGTACGGATACAGGTGGAAGGGAACCGGGGCGCCCGACGGCCGGAGGGTTTGTACCTCTCCGCCCTCCGTGAGAACCGGCAGTCGATTCACGGTTTCCAGAGCGTCCTCCCCCACCAGGTCTCGAATGAACCGGAGGCAAAAGCGGCAGCTTCCGGTTAAAAGATGCTGGCAGTTGTCAATTTCGATCGGAAATTCGTCCAGGTCGTAGGAGGAGGCCCGACCGCCCAGCCGCTGACGTTTTTCCACCAGGGTGACCTCCCGGCCGGCCTCGAGCAGCCGGTGGGCGGTTGCCAGCCCGGCCAGCCCCCCGCCGACGATCAGGACGTCGGGAGGCACGAACCGTACCCGTTCAGGGGGATAAGCATCAGGTTGCGGACTATTCGACCCACGGACGTCGCCCGGAGGCCGGTCCGGTGTTCGAAGGCCGGGAAATCAGCCGCCTCGAGCTGACGGAGGTATTCACCGTAGCAGGCGGTCATGACCGAAAGAGGCAGCCGGAACCGCCGGGGAACCCGGTAAAACAGGAGTCGGGATTGACGAAAATTAAGCCGCGCCCGGAAGGCCACCCGCCGCATGACCGCCCGGAGTTCGGGAGTCATGGTCCGGTTTTCCCAGGCGGACAGTGCCCCCGCATTTTGGAGCCATTCCCCGGGCAGGTAGCAGCGGTCCCGATCCCGGTCCTCCCCCACGTCCCGCAGGATGTTGGTGAGCTGGAAGGCCCGGGCCATCGACAGACTGTAGGGATACAGCGCCGGATCCGGGCTGTTCATCACGTGCAGGGACATGAGCCCGACGGTGCCCGCCACACGATAACAGTATTGCTGTAATTCAACGTAATCTCGAATCCGGACCCGGCCGATGTCGCCGCGGGCGCCGACGATCAGGTCGTCGAACCAGCGCTGCGGGAGGTTCCAGCGGTCAATGACCCATTCGAGGGCCCTCCAGAGGGGTTGATCGGGGAAGTTGTTCAGTCCCGCCTGCAGTCCGTTCAGCAACCGGTGGGCGTGTTCGTCGGGGTGGTCGTCGTCCACGGCGTCGTCCACCCGCCGGCAGAACACGTACAGGGTGTGCATGGCCAGGGAGGTATCGCCGGGGAACAGCCGGAGGGCGTGGCGGAAGGTGCTGCCGGATCGAAGGCTTTCCTTCCGGCAGGTTTCGAGCGCCTGCCGGACGTTAGCGGGGGGGATGGGACCGACCTCCTCCAAATCGCCAGAGGCCCCGAAGAACCAGGAGCAATTTTTCGTACCCGGAAAGGGTCCAGCGGCGTTCGAAGACCTCAAATTCCCGTTCCTCCAGTTTGTCCAGCACGGCCCAGCCCCCCGCGTTGTACAGTTCCACCATCATCGCCAGAGCTCCGCCGACCTCTTCGGTCAGGTTCCAGCCGCAGCGAAACCAGTCCCGGGTTCGCTCGACTTCGAGCGCCAGAACGGCTTGTAACTCGTCCGTCATGACTCGTTGATGGAGTGAATCCCGCTCGACGTTGAACCGTTCCAGATCTTCCTGAGGGATATAAACACGATCTCTGTCCAAATCGAGTTCGATGTCGGCCCAGAAGTTGGTTAACTGGAGAGCGGTACAGGTGAAGTCGCTGTAGTAACAGGTATGCTGTTCGAATCGGTCAAAAACCTGAAGGACCAGCCGGCCCACGGGGTTGGCGCTGCGTCGACAGTAATCCAGCAGGTCCCGGAAGGTCTCGTACCGGGCCACGTCCAGGTCCTGGAGGAAGGCGGAGATCAGATCAAGGAAGGGCTGTTTGGAGAGGGGACGTCGTTCCAGCGTGGGTTCGAGAATTCGGGTGACCGGGTGGTCAGCCCGGCCCCGTTCGAACAGATCGTCCACGGCCCGTCGGAGGTCCTCCAGCGCTCGGCGGCTTCGATCCGGTTCGTTGATTTCATCGGCGCAGTCGTCGGCAAACCGGCAGAAGTAGTAGATGTTGCAGAGGTCCTGGAAGCGGTCGGCGGGCAGACCGGGCAGGGCGACGGTGAAATTTTCGTAATGGGAGGAAACCAGCGAACGAGCTCGCCGCTGGCCGTCCCGCCGGGAATCGAACGAGGCGGCAGAAAAACCGTCGGGGGTCTCAGGCTTCGTCGGGATCGAGGTTCCAGTACGATTCAAATTCATCCCGGTCAATTTCCTCGACTCCGTCCCGGCGAAGTTCCATGGTCCAGTCGACCTCAAGCTGGTCCAGGTCCCCGGTCTCCGGGATGTGGGTTACGTACCGCAGGACTTCGAAATCCTCGTCGCATTCGTAGTAACTGTAGGAGGTCCCCTTGGTCGGCACGACCTGGGAGGTTTTGAAGTACCGGTAATCGCTCACTGGGATCAATCCCGACATCAAAAGGTGACGGTTCCGCTGCGTTCCGGAGAACCCCGGTAAAGGGACCGCTCGTCAACCCGGGGAAGAATGGTACCGGTCCGAACCGATTTTCCGAACATTTTCCCGTCGATCGGCCAACCGGTCCGCGGAACCGGTCCCGGTGCAAACCGGGTCGCTAGGCCGGGGCTTCCCCGACCGGTTCAACGGTTTTCCAGTTCCAGCCGCCGCGGTGACTCCCTCCGTCGGGCACCTGGACCGGTAGCCTTCCCCGGGGACGGATGGTTTCGGAACCGACCGAGCAATCCACCCCCAGCAGTTGGACCCCGGCGTGGTACGCCTCCGTCAGCCGTTCGGTGAACTCGGGATCCCGACCGACCGCCGGCCGGACGCAGGGGAGATCCTCCCGCATGGCGACGAACAGGACCGCCGCCCGACCCCCCGACCGGACGTATTCCGTGAGGGATTCCACCTGCCGGGCGGCCCGCTGGCTGGGGGCGTCCGGGAACCAGCCGGCTCCGTCCTCCCGCCAGGTTACCGCCTTCACTTCGATCCGTCGGTCGGGTTTGGTATCGCCGGGTTCCAGGAAGTCCAGCCGTCCGGATCCCTCGGGGGAGGCCTGAGCTTGCCAGGTGTGGGGAGCGAAGTCGCCCGGAAGCAGACCCTGAACCCCGGCTCGCCGGGCCAGGTCCTCGGCGGGGCGCGGATCGATCACGACCCAGCTTTCCTCCATCCGGATGGACCACCAGTCGTAGTCCAGCTTCCGATCCGGAGATCCGGCCGGGGAGTAGGAAACCGGGGAACCCGGCCGGTAGCAGCTGCTCAACCGGCCCGTGGCCGGACAGTAGGCCGTGATCACGCTTCCGTCGGGACGCTCCAGGTCGACCAGGAATCGCTTGTACCGGCGCAGCAACCGGGCCCGTTTCATCGGGTCCGGACAGGAGATTCGGGGGAGCGGTTCATGGGGGCCTTGTTCACGGGGAGGCTCACACTCCTTCGCAGGGGACATCTGGATCGGATCCTTCGGCTGACATCATATCAAACCGGACGGGCGAGGTGTTGGGGTCCCGTGGAACAACCCGTCCGTTCCATGGTACTCTTATGGGTTTGGATGGATTCCCGGACCCGGACGGAGGTGGAACCGATGGACATTCACGAGTTCTCGATTGGTGTGATCGGTGCCGGCCACGCCGGCTTGGAAGCGGCCGCCTCGTGTGCACGAATGGGCGTTCAGACCGTTATGTTCACCACCGATTACGACAACATCGGTCAGATGTCCTGCAACCCGGCCGTGGGCGGGCTCGCCAAAGGGCAAATCGCCCTGGAGGTTGACGCGCTGGGGGGCTGGCAGGGCCGGATGACCGAGGAAGCCGGCATTCAGTTCAAGACCCTGAACCGGAGCAAGGGGCCCGCCGTTCAGGCCCCCCGGGCCCAGTGTGACCGGGAACTGTACCGTCGGGCCGCCAAACAACGGGCCGAACAGCAGGACAACCTCAGCGTCAAACAGGAGCGGGTGGACGAAGTCCTGACCGACGACCGCTCGGTCACCGGACTCCGGACGCAGCTCGGCAACACCTACCACCTGGACGCGGTGGTGGTCTGTACCGGAACCTTCCTGCGGGGAACCATTCACCTGGGAACCGAGAACTTCGGGGGCGGCCGATCCGGGGAGGCGGCGACCACCGCGCTGGCCGAGTCCCTGAACCGGTTCGGGTTTGAACGGGGACGCTTGAAGACCGGCACCCCACCCCGGCTGGACGGGTCCACCGTGGAGTTCGACCGGCTTGAGAGGGAACCCGGGGAGCAACCCCCTCCGCGGTTTAGCTTCTTTCGAGACCGTCCGCCGGAGAATCAACGGCCCTGCTGGATCACGGAAACCAACGTGACCACCCACGAGGTGATCCGGGACAGCCTGGACCGGTCTCCGATTTACGGGACCGGGGTGATCGACGGGACCGGGGTCCGGTACTGTCCCTCCGTGGAGGACAAGGTGGTCCAGTTCGAGGACAAGGACGCTCACCGGATCGTCCTGGAACCGGAGGGGTTGAACACGAACGAACTGTACACCAACGGCCTGTCCACCTCCCTGCCTCCGGACACTCAGCTCAAGATGGTGCGGTCGGTGGAAGGACTGGAGAACGCCCGGGTCACCCGCTGGGGCTATGCTATCGAGTACGACTTTTACCAGCCGACCCAGCTGCGGCGGACCCTGGAGACGCGGGAGGTGCCGGGGCTGTACTTTGCGGGACAGATCAACGGCACCACGGGGTACGAGGAAGCCGCCGGTCAGGGCATCGTGGCCGGCATCAACGCCGCCGCCCGGGTCCGGGACCGGGAGCCCTTTGTGCTCGATCGGACCGAAGCCTACATCGGGGTGCTGGTGGACGACCTGGTGACCC
>CAYPTI010000088.1:0-5771 GCA_964413525.1 uncultured bacterium
CGTCCGTTATCGGGACAACCTAGGCTCGCAACCGGTAGCCCGTCTTAAAAATAATGGCCACCAGAACCATCCCGGCGGTGAGGAATACAAGGATCATTCCGAGGCTCACGCCAAGACTGACATCGGCGCTTTCGTAGAAACTCCACCGGAAGCCGCTGATCAGGTAGACGACCGGGTTCGCCAGCGACAGTTTCTGCCAGAGGGGAGGCAACATCTGAATCGAGTAAAAGGCTCCGCCAAGAAAGGCCAGCGGGGTGATGAGGAGGTTCGGAATCAACTGAAGTTTTTCGAAATCGTCGGCCCAGATCCCGATGATGAACCCCAGCAGACTGAACGTGACGCAGGTGAGGACGAGGAAGACGATCATCCAGATCGGATGCGCAATCTCGATGGAAACGAAAAAGCTGGCCGTCACCAGGATGACCAGACCGATCATGACGGACTTGGTTGCCGCGGCCCCGACGTACCCGAGCACGATTTCGAGGTAGGAGAGCGGGGCGGACAGGATTTCATAAATGGTTCCGGTGAAGCTCGGGAAATAAATGCCCAGGGAGGCGTTGGAGACGCTCTGGGTTAACACGGTCATCATGATCAATCCGGGCACGATGTAGGACCCGTAGGTAACGCCGTCGATGTCGTTGATCCGCGAGCCGATGGCGGACCCAAAGACCACAAAATACAGCGCGGTGGAGAGCACCGGAGAAACAATGCTCTGACCCAGGGTCCGGAAGGTCCGGGCCATTTCGTACTTGTAAATCGCCAGGATTCCGAGGTAATTCATGGTCCGTTCACCAGCCCCACGAAAATCTCCTCGAGGGAACGCTGCCGGGTGCTGAGGTCCCTGTACTGCACGTCGCTGGTTTCGAGTCGATCCATAAAATCCGATACGTCCCGGTTCCCCGACTTACCGTTGTAGGTAAACACGAGTTGATTCCCTCGGTCATCCAACCGGAGATCGAAGTCGGAAAAGATGTCGGGAATCGATCTCAGCGGGCGGCGCAGATCCAGCACGAGTTCCTTCTTGCCCAGATTGGTCATAAGCGTGGTCTTCTCCTCGGTGAGCATCAACTCCCCCTGGTCAATTACACCGATCCGGTCCGCCATTTCTTCGGCTTCCTCAAGGTAATGGGTGGTCAAGATGATGGTCACCCCGGTTTCACGCAGCTCCCGGACCTGTTCCCACATCGATTTGCGCAGCTCCACGTCCACCCCGGCGGTCGGCTCGTCGAGGAACAGAATCTTCGGTTCGTGAGACAGGGCTTTGGCGATCATGACCCGCCGCTTCATCCCTCCCGATAGCATCCGAAGTTCCGTATCCATCTTGTCCCGCAGGGATAGACGGGTTAACAGCCTCTCGATGTAATCGGGATCCGGGGGTTCCCCGAACAGTTCCCGGCTGAAGGTCACGGTATCCCGGACGGTTTCAAACATGTCCGTGACCAGTTCCTGCGGCACGAGTCCGATCCGGGAGCGGGCTTCGCGGTACTCCTGCACGTTGTCGTAGCCGTCGACTTCGATCGTTCCATCAGTGATCTTCACGAGCCCGCAGATCGCGTTGATCAGCGTGGTTTTCCCGGCCCCGTTGGGCCCCAGAAGGGCGAAGATCTCCCCGGATCGAATTTCGAGGTTGATGTCACGCAGGGCCTCGAATCCGTTGTCGTAGGTTTTGTCGAGACCGCGGATCGATATGGCGGGAACGTCGTTCATCGGTCGGCTTCCTTCATCCACCAACGTATTCCGTACTCAGCTTGAAGGCTCAACAGCTCCTCGAATTCCCACGACCCATACCCATGTTATAAACCAGGTGACTGTCTTTCCCGTTCAGAAATCGTTTCCGATTCGTTTCTGATCCGAACCATAACGGCATGGATGGCTAAGTGCTTATGAAAACCAAACATTTCCCTGTTCATCAATAGGCCATTCCGGATTCCAGGCAACTTCCCACAAATGTCCGTCCGGATCACGGAAATAGCCCGAGTACCCTCCCCAGAACGCTTCTTCGCCCGGCTTCAGAAGGTCCGCTCCGGCTTCGACGGCCTCGTCCAGCACATCATCCACGTCCTCGCGCCGGCGAGTGTTGTAAGCCAGCGCCACCGCTCCCCCCTCCGCCGGAACGGTATCCAGCCTGGCGTCCTCCCTCAGTTCCTCCTTCGGAAACAGCCCGAGAACCATCCCGTTCAGTTGATAAAAGACGACTTCCTCCGCTGCCATGGCAGGGTCCCATCCCAGACCCTCCGAATAAAACCGCCGGGAGCGGTCGAGGTCGTCAACGCCCAGCGTAATGACACTCACTCGTTGTTCCATGAGACATCCTTTACCCCTTTCGTCTGTACGAAATGAACTTTATTCAGCTCGAAGGCTCAATAACTGCGTTCGATGCTTACACCGGTTCGAGTCGGGCATAACCAAGGGCAAGTCGTTTGGTTCCCACGCCGTCGAACTCGATCTCCGCCTGGCGGCCGCTGTCGTTCACCGACAGCACTTCCCCCCGGCCGAACTTCGGGTGCCGGACCACGTCCCCTTCGGCCAACTCGGGAACCTCCGATTCCTCGTGCGAACTCGTGGATCCCCCTGACGATGTTCCGGTCGAGGTGCTCGGGGTTGTTGCCGGCTCCGTCTCCGATCCACCGGTCGCGGTCGGAGCTTCGGAGCGGAACGGATCGTCGTCCCGGACCTCCTGTTCGTCCAGCAGGTTGGCCTCCTTCAAAAACCGGGAGGGCCGGCTGCGCTGTTCCGATCCGTACATCCAGCGCTTCCGGGCCCAGGTGCAGTAGAGCCGCTCCTGGGCGCGCGTGATGCCCACGTAACAGAGCCGTCGCTCCTCCTCCAGGCGATCCTGATCGTAATCGGCGTTGGAGTGCGGCATCAGCCCCTCCTCCATGCCGGCCATGAACACGACCGGGAACTCCAGCCCCTTGGCCGCGTGGAGGGTCATGATGTTGACCCGGTCCTCCTGCTCCTCGAAGGTATCCACGTCGGACATCAGGGAGATTTCCTCCACGAAGGTATTCAGCGACGGATCGGCTCGCTCGGTCTGGAAGGTGTCCGCCACCCGGATGAGTTCCTCGATGTTCTCCTTCCGGGACTCGGCGACCGTTTCCTCCTCGGGCTCGACCTCCTCATCCACGTACCGGGTCATCTCCAGGATCTCCTCGATGGCTTCCCGGGGAGCGGCGTCCCCCAGCTCACAGATGGCTTCATAGAGGTCGGCGAACCGGTTCAGGGAGGACCGAGCCCGACCGGACAGTTGCTCGTTTTCGTCCAGGGTCTCCAGGGCCCGGGCCATGGAGACCTCCCGCTCGTCGGCCCATTCCCGGAGGGATTCCAGCGTCTTGGGGCCGATGCCCCGGGTGGGCACGTTGATGATCCGCTGCAGGGCCTGATCGTCGTCCGGGTTCACCGTCAGGGTCAGGTAGGCCATCAGGTCCTTAATTTCCTTGCGCTCGTAGAACCCCACCCCGCTGACGATGACGTAGGGCAGGTTCTCCCGCATGAAGACTTCCTCCAGCACCCGGGTCTGGGCGTTGGTCCGCAAGAACACCGCGAAATCGCCGGATTGAAAGCCGTGCATTTTTTTCAGCAGCCGGATGGTCTCCACGATGTACTCGGCTTCCCCGTAATCCCGGCCGGCCGCGTAGACCACGGGCTGCTGCCCGGCCTCCTCGGCGGTCCAGAGTTTCTTCGGTTTGCGGGCGGAGTTGTTCTCGATCACGCTGTGGGCCGCGTCCAGGATCGGCTGGGTGGAACGGTAGTTACGCTCCAGCCGGATGGTCCGGGTGTCGGGGAAATCCTGCTCGAAGTTCAGGATGTTGGTGATGTCGGCGCCCCGCCAGGAGTAGATGCTCTGGTCGTCGTCCCCCACGACCACGAAGTTTTCGTGCTGCTGGCTGAGCAACCGGGACAGTTCGTACTGGGCGGCGTTGGTGTCCTGGAACTCGTCCACCATCAGGTGGTTGAACCGCTGTTGCCAGCGGGTCCGGACCTCCTGGTTGCGCCGGAACAGGTAGACCGGTTCCGCGATCAGATCGCCAAAATCGTAGGCGTTGTTCTCCCGCAGCCGCTCGTCGTAGCGACGGTAGAGCTTGATCAACCGGTCGTCGACCTCGTTCTCCGACGCCACGTCCTCCGGGGTTCGAAGGTCGTCCTTGAACCGGCTGATCCGGCTGACCACGGTGCGGGGTTTCATGACCTTTGAATCGATCCCGAGTTCCTCCATGCACCCCTTGATCAGGGTCCGCTGGTCGGCGTCGTCATAGATGCTGAAGTAGCGGTCCCGGTTCAGGGCCCGGTGCTCCTCCCGCAGGAGTTGAGCCCCGAAGGAGTGGAAGGTGCTTAATTCCGGCTGGATCTGGCTGCGGCCCACCAGCTCCCGGGTCCGTTCCCGCATCTCCCCGGCCGCCTTGTTGGTGAAGGTCACCCCGAGGATCTCGTACGGCGGCACGCCCCGATCCCGGATCAGGTAGGCCATCCGGTGGGTGATGGTGCGGGTCTTGCCGCTGCCGGCCCCGGCCAGGATGAGCAACGGCCCTTCCCCGTGGGTGACTGCTTTACGCTGTTCCTCGTTGAGCGGATCGAGGATTGGATCCCGGTCGGAATTCATCCGGCCCTCGTCCCGCGTGCATCCGGTCGAGCGGCTTTCAGCAGCGGATCCAGGTTGGCCGCCACGTCTTCCGGAGAATCGGCGTTTCGGGTCAAAGCGGTTCCCACCAAAACTCCGTTCACCGACTCGGTCCGGAGGAGGCGCTCCAGGTCCTCGGGACGGTTGATGCCGCTTTCGGAGATCACCACGGTCTCCTCCGGTAGCTCGGGGGCAATCGATTCGGTAACCGCGAGGTCGGTGGAAAAATCCCCGTCCAGGGTCCGATTGTTAATCCCCACCAGCGGGGGAGCAAACCCCAGTTGCTCCCATTCCTCAAGCGAATGGATTTCGACCAGCGGATCCAGCCCCAGTTCCCGGGCCATTTCGTGATAATCCCGAAGCTGGACCGGATCCAGAACCGAGGCGATCAGGAGCAGGCCCTCCGCTCCGGCGTGGGCCGTCTCCCAGATCTGGTACTCGTCGATGACGAAATCCTTCCGGAGCCGGGGCCGGTCACTCTGCCGGCCGACCTCCTGCAGGGCAGTGAGGGACTGGCCGAAGAACTCCTCGTCGGTAAGGACCGAAACGGCGTCCACCCCGGCGTGCTCATAGACCCCGGCGATGGCCCCGGGACTCAGGTCGGTCAGCCGGCCGGAGGAGGGGGCCTGCCGCTTGACCTCCGCCATGAAGGTCAGACCCTCCCCGTTCCGACCGAGGGCGTCGAGCAGTTGCCCCGGACTTGCCTTCCTCAATTCCTTCCGCAGAGCCGAAGCGGGTCGGGACCGTTTCCGGCGGTCGACGACCCGTCGTTTGTGATCCACGATTCGATCCAGAATGGACATGGATTATTCAGGCTCCTCGTGTTCAATGGGGTGCCGGCCAACGGGACCGACCGGACGGTCCGTCACGGCCTGGCGGGTTTAATGTTCAAACTCTGCCACGAATTCCGTCCCCACGATAACCGAAGAATATCATCCGGGCCGAACGATCCCTTCGAGCGGGGACGAACACGGGATTTCCTCCCGTTCAAACGAGATCAGGAACCGGTCACCGCGGGCAGGACCCCGATCTGAAGCGGGGTGACCGATTCGACCTGAAGAAACTCCGGTCCCCCGTTCTCGGGAAACCCCCGGATCAACCGTCCCCGAATCCAGACCAGCATGCCGACGTATTGAGTCAGATCCACCCGGTC
>CAYPTI010000088.1:5871-7609 GCA_964413525.1 uncultured bacterium
CCCAGGAGACAGAGAAGGCCAACCCGCTTCACCGAGACCACATCCCGTTCAACCCATGATTGTACCGTATCCAGTGCCGTTTTTCCGGCTACTTGTTCTCCTCCGGTTCGTAGCCCTGAGCGATCGGCATGACCCGGCCCACCCCGAAACTCTTGGACGTTACCTTGAGGCCAGGGGGAGCCTGCTGACGTTTGTATTCGTTGCGGTCGATCATGCGGACCGTTCGCCGGACCACCTCTTCCTGCAGTCCCGCCTCCACCATGGTCCGAATGGACTGGCGACGTTCCACGTACCGTTCAATAATTTCGTCCAGGACCTCGTATTCGGGCAAGGAATCCTGGTCCCGCTGATCCGGGGCCAGTTCGGCCGAGGGGGGTTTGGTGAGGATCGATTCGGGGATCACCTCGCCCCGGGAGCGGTTCCGGTGCCGGGCCAGGTCGTACACCATGGTCTTGGGAACGTCCGACAGCACCGCCAGCCCCCCGTTCATGTCTCCGTAGAGGGTACAGTACCCGACCGCCAGTTCGGATTTGTTCCCGGTCGAAAGAAGCAGCCGGTTCTGTTTGTTGGAAAACGCCATCAGAAGATCCCCCCGGATCCGGGCCTGAAGGTTCTCCTCCGCCGTGTCCCAGGTCGTGCCCCGGAAATCCTCCTCCAGCTGGTTCATAAACTCATCATAGATGGACTGAATCGGGAGCAACCGGGTCTCGATGTCGAGGTTGTCGGCCAACTCCCGACTGTCCTCGACGCTCCCCACCGACGAGATTGACGAAGGCATGAGCACGGCGAGCACGTTCTCGGCCCCCAGGGCGTCCGCCGCCAGGGTGGCGGTGAGGGACGAATCAATCCCGCCCGACAGGCCGAGGACCGCGCGGGTGAACCCGCACTTGTGAAAATAATCCCGCAGCCCAAGCGTCAGGGCACGGTAGACGTTTTCCAGCGGCTCCTTCAGGTCCCCGGGCCGGTAGTATTCATCGGAGGAAAAATCGTGAAAGATCAAATCCTCCTCGAACCCCTTCGCCCGGGCCCGGAGTTCCCCGTCAGCCCCCACGACGGCCGAGTGGCCGTCGAAGATCAGGGAGTCGTTGCCCCCCACCAGGTTGCTCATCACCACGGGAATTTCACGACTCCGGGCCAGCGCCCGCAACATCTCCATCCGTTTGGATTCCTTCCCCTTCTCGTAGGGCGACGCCGACAGGTTGAACATCACCCCCGGCTCCCCGGACCCCCCCGACAGCAATTCCTCCACCGGATTGTGATCGTATTCGGGGGTCTCAGGGATTACCTCCCGGCTGGCCGGATCGTTCCAGACGTCCTCGCAGATCGTGACCGGTCCCGGGACTTGCGCCGGTTTTCGAGCGGGCCCCGGCTGAAAATACCGCGCCTCGTCAAACACGTCGTAGGTCGGAAGGAGTCTCTTGTAGAACCAAGAATTGACTTCATTTCCCCTTATATAAGCAGCCGCGTTATAGATGGGTTTAAATGAATTTTTGGGGCTTTGTTTCAGGGTTCCCACCAGCGCATCCAGGGGGGTTTCGGACTCGAACCGATCCAGCTGCTCCTCACAGGCGCGCACGAAATCCTCCCGAAGCAGGAGATCCTGGGCCGGGTACCCGGGGATCACGAGTTCCGGGAACACGATCAGGTCGGCGCCGTTCCGCGCGGCCTCACGTGCCATCTCCAGCATCCGGTCGACGTTCCCCGAGACGTCCCCCACGGTGGTGTTGACCTGGGCGAC
>CAYPTI010000089.1:0-7604 GCA_964413525.1 uncultured bacterium
AAACACCATCTTCGGGGTGAACTTCTCGAACCAGCTGGCCCGTTCATCAATGCTCAGGGAGCCAAGGACGGGCCCGACCACCAGGGCCATAAACACGTCGATCCCCGTCCACACGACCCCGGTCATGACGTGCACGTAGGTGTGAATCCTGACGCTCGCCCCGGAAATCGCGACCACAAACGCCAGCAGCGGAATCGCCACGACCCCTACCGCGAACCACGGGTTCGCCCGCCGGGCCATCCCCCAAATAATGCCACGAACCGTCAGCCCTCGATCGCGTTCCATCGGCTCGTCCTCCCTCTCCCCTCCCCGAAAAGGATGGAAACACCAGGTTGCGGGGAACTGATTCGGGCCCGTCCGATCGGGCTGGACAGGCCCGGTACGCCCGGATCCACGGTAGCGAATCTCAGCCGACGAAGGAAGCGCCGTGGACCGGTGGTGGAGAGTTGTGAGGGGACGGAAACGATCAGCGAGTCAGAGTCCGGGAGAGTTCAAGTCAAGCGTTAGTTCCGGGATGAACCCGGATCCGGTCAGGTTGAACGGAACCCGAACACCGACTTGACGTCTTCGGTTACGAGGTAGAAGCAGGGGACCATCAGCAGGATGATCGAGGTGGCAAACAGAATGCCGAACCCGAGGGAAACCGCCATGGGGACCATGAACAGGGCCTGGCGGGAGGTCTCGAAGATCATCGGCGTGAGCCCCCCGAAGGTGGTCAACGTCGTGAGCAGAATGGGACGGAACCGGCGCACCCCGGCCCGAACGATGGCATCAAAGGGGGATGTCTCCTCCCGAAGACGGTTGGCGTAATCAACCATGATCAGGGAGTCGTTGACCACGATTCCCGACAGCCCGATGACCCCCATAAGGCTGATCAGGGACAGGTTGTACCCGAGCAAAATGTGACCGAGCACCGCCCCGATGATCCCGAACGGAATGCCGGCCATGACGATGAACGGCTGCAGGTAACTTCCGAAGGCGATGGCCAGCAGGGCATAGATGACCAGCATCGCCAGCATGAAGCCTCCCCAGAGCACCCCCGTCGATTCCCGCATTTCGGCCTGACTTCCCTCAAACGTCCAGGTCAGGCCAGGGAACCCCGAACGAAGTTCTGGCAGCACATCCTCCTGCAGGGACGCGAGGACCCGGCCGGTTTCCCCTTCCGGTTCGACATCGGCTCCGACGGAGATCACCCGCCGGCCGTTCCGGCGGTTGATCGAGTTGTACGCCCGACCGGTTTCCACCCGGGCCACGTCCATCAGGGGGACCTCCACCCCGGTGGGAGACTGAACCATCAGGTTCTCCAGGCTGTAGAGGCTCTGACGCTCCGATTCGGGAAGTTTGACCCGGACCTCCACCTCGTTTGTGCCGCGCAACAGCCGAATGGCGTTGATCCCGTAAAAGGATCCTCGAAGCTGGTTCCCGACGCCCTCGGGAGTCAGCCCGAGCCGCCGTCCCGAGGGCAGGAGGTGGAAGTCCAGCTGACGTTTGCCCCGCTCGTAGTTGTCGTTCACGTCCCGGGTGGCCGTGAATTCCTCCATTCGCTGAAAGAAAGCCTGGCTGGCCTCCTCGAGCACCCCGATGTTGGAATGACTCAGGTCCACCGTGATGTCGTCCCGCCAGCTGCCCGGGCCGCTCTCCGATTCGAAGGTCAGGTTATCCACCCCCGGGATGTCCCCGATGGCGCCCCGCCAGAGTTCGGTGACCTCCGGGACGGCCATTTCCCGTTCCCCCGGGGGATTCATAATAATTTCCGCCTCCACCGTGGTTCCCCAGATGTTGGTTTCAATGCCTTCCGCGGAGTGCTCGAGGTCGTGTTCGTCGTACATCCGCTGGGTCTGCTCGGTCAACGCCCGGGCCACTTCCATGGCCCGCTCCCGGGTGGTGTCCTCGGGGAGGGAGGCGCTGGCTTCGATCTCGTCGGCGGCCACGTCGGGCATCATGATCATCCCCATGTGACTGCTCCAGGCGTAACTCCCCACGCCCGCCAGCAGGACCAGCGCGATCGAAAGGGTGACGTACCGGTTCGCCACGCTGAATTCGAGAAAGGGGCGGAAGTAGTGCTTCACCGCGCCATGAAACCAACTGGCGAACTTTTGTTGCCAGTGATGAACCCACTTCCCCACCACGGTCGACGATTCGGCGGAGCTGTGGCCGAGGTGAGCCGGCAGGACAAACAGCGCCTCGAGCAGAGAAATCGCGAGCACGGTAATGACCACGGCCGGGATGGGCCACCAGAAATTGCCCATCTCCCCCGGGACGAACATCAGCGGGATGAACGCGACGATGTTGGTCAGGATGCTGAAGGTGACCGGTCCGGCGATGTCCCGGGCCCCCTTGAAGGCAGCTTCGAGAAAGTCGTGCCCGCGCTGACGGTATTCGTAAATGTTCTCCCCCACCACGATCGCGTCGTCCACCACGATGCCCAGAACCACCAGGAAGGCAAACATGGAGATCATGTTGAGGCTGACCCCCAGCACGGGCAGAAACAGCATCGACCCCACGAAGGAGATGGCCATCCCCATCATTACCCAGAAGGCCAGCCGGTACTCGAGGAACAGGCTCAGGATGAGCAGGACGATGACCAGTCCGATCAATCCGTTCTTCATCAACAGGGACAGCCGCTGGCCGTACATCTCCGCCCGGTTGCTGTCGATCCGGACGTTCACACCGGGGGGAAGATCCTGCTCGATCTCAACCAGGGCTTCCTCCACGGTGGACGCGATCTGGAGCGGCGACTGTTCCCCCACCCGGAAGATTTCAATTTCAATGGATTCCTGTCCGTTGTAGGCGGAGAAAAACGGGGACTCTTCAAACCCGTCCTGAACGGTTCCCAGGTCCGCCAGGGACAGGCTGGCCCCGGAAGATGTGGTAATGATCGGGATCCGGGCAAATTCCTCGTCGGTCTGCTTGCGTTCCTTCATCCGCAAAAGCAGTTCGCCGTTGCGGGTCTCGATGTCACCTCCCGGGATGTCCCGGCTGGAGGAGGCGATTCGCTCGGCCACCTCCTGGAGGGTCAGGTTGTGGGCCCGGAGCCGCTGCTGGGAGATTTCGACATGAGTTACGTAATCGGGCACCCCCCCGATTTCAAGCTGGGTGATGGCGGGCTCCTGGAGCAACTGATCACGTATTCGTTCGCCGATCTTCCGCAGCGTCCACGCGTCGACCTCCCCGTAGATGCCCAGTTCCATGACGTCCCGCTGCCGCGCTTGCAGTTCCACCTCCGGTTCCTCGGCGTTGTCCGGAAAGGTCCGGATCCGCCCGACCTCCTGTTCAATGTCCTGGTAGACCCGCTGCCGATCCACTCCGGTAAGCAGTTCCAGCGAAATCGAACCCGACCCCTCCCGGGCCGTGGAGGTCATTTCGTCCACCCCTTCCAGTCCGCGCAGCGCCTCCTCGACGGGCAGCAGGATTCCCTGCTCGACCTCGGCCGGCGCCGCACCCGGGTACTGGACGCTCACGTTTACCACGTCGAGGGTAGCCTGAGGGAAGACTTCCTTCTGGATATCGAAGTACATCCAGATGCCGCCCGCGATCAGGATGATCATCAGGAGGTTGGCGGCGATGGAGTTGCGGGCCATCCACTCGATGGGACCCACGAATCCCCCTCGTTCGTCGGTCGACTCGGTTTCGTCGGTCACGTCAGGAACCCCCGGGGGAAGATGAATCGGGCGTCAGGCTGTAGGACGCCCCGGTGTCGGCGGAGGAATCGTTCTCCGGCGAGGGCGCTTCCTCGCTGCGCCGGAGGTCCATGCCCTCGGTCACCGTGGAGAGGCTGGACGTGACGACCTGGTCCCCGGCTGAGAGTCCGTTCCGGATGAAAGCGTGGTTCCGATCCCGGAAGACCACGTCGACCGACCGGATCTCAAGCTGTCCGTCCTCCATCACCCACACCGTGTCGCCTTCCCGGACGTATTCCCGATCCAGACGGGCGGCGTTGGAGATCGGTATCCCGTCCATGACGGTCTGGACGTACGAACCGATAAGCAGGGGCGGGGAATTCATGTCGTCGATGTCGTAGGCCATGGGATCGGTGACGACCACCCGAACCCGAGCCATGCGGGTCTCCTCGTTCAGTTCACCGATCAGTTCGGATATCCGGCCCACCCGGAACTCCTCCGGGTTCCAGGCTGACTCGTTTTCAATCCGAACCCGGGCTCCCTGTTCGTCCGGGGATTCCGGGATGGACAGCCAGCGCAGGTCCGAGACCGGCACGGTGGCGTCCACCCAGAACCGGTCCAGGGCCACGATCCGTCCGAGGTCGTCCCCCTGGGAGACCTGGGACCCGACGCTCACGTTTCGACTGAGGACGTGGGCGTCGAAGGGCGCCTCGATTGAAGTCCGTTCCAGGTCGAGCTCGGCCTGTTCCACCGCCGCTTCGGCGGAACGAACCTCGGCCCGGGCCGTGGCAAGCTGCGGCCGCCGGAGGACCAGATCTCGATCCTCCTCCGGGATCTCCTCGCCGAGGAGTTCGAACTCCTCCCGGGCGACTTCCTGCTGCCCCTGCTCGATTTCAAGCTCGGAACGGGCCTGCTCCAGTTCGCTCCGTCGCTGGGCGAGGGTGTTTCGATGATCACGGGGATCAATTTGAACCAGGGTGTCTCCCTGCTGAACGTATCCCCCGGGGGTGAAGTGTTCATCCCGTTCCATGATCTCACCGCTCACCCGGGGGCGAAGAACGACATCTTCCACCGGCTTAACGGTGCCCATGGCCTCGATCTTCGGTCGGAAGGTCCCGGTGTCCACGGAGGTCGTCTCCACGAGCACGGCCCGATCGTCGGGCCCGTCTCCCCGGGTGGTTTCGGGCTGACTGTAAAACACGAAGGCGACGATGCCGCCTCCGGCCAGCAGGATCAGCAGACAGATCAGAACCGTCGGTATCCACCCGGCTCCGGAAGGATTCCCCCCGGCGGAGGAGCTGGTCTGTTCGGGCCCATCATCCGTCATGACTCAATCACGTCCACTCATGGTCTGATCATGCATCGTCCTGTGGTTCCGTTAAATCTTCAGGGTACACCGAATCCTCAATCGGGTTTGACATCTCGAACCCGCCCGCCAGGGCCCGGTACAGGGCAATGCGGTCCTCAAGCAGCTGTTCCCGGGCCGTCACGAGGTCCCGGCGCAGTTGTTGCTGACTCTCAAGGGCTTCCAGCACGTCCAGGTACGGTACCGTCCCGTTGACGTACTGGGAGCGCAGCCGCTCCATGGTCTGGGTGGCGTTCTCCAGTTGATCGTTCAGCAGTTCGATCTGCCTCTGCTGCTGACGTTCCTCCGCCAGGGCGTCCTCGATCTCCCGGTACGCCACAAGCACCGAGTCCCGGTAGGCGTTGATCTGCCGGGCCAGAACGGCTTTGGATTGGGAGACTTCCGCCTTGCGCTGGCCGGCGTCAAACAGCGGCAGAGCAAAATCGGCCGCGATCGATTCCATCCAGTTGTCGAACAAATTCAACCGGTCCCCTTCCTCGGTCGTGATCGAACCGCTGATCGTGAACCGGGGGTACCGGTCGGCAATGGCGGTCGCGACCTCCCGGTTGGCCGACCGGATCCGGAGAAAGGCCGCCCGGACGTCGGGACGACGGTTGATGACCTGTGACGGTACGCCCGTTTCCGGGATCGGGGGGATAGACGGTAAGTCCGTTCGCACGGGGTTCACCCGCTCGTCGGGAATCCGACCCAGCAACACGGCCAGTTGATGCTCAAGCACCTGGATGGTGGATTCAACCGAAGAGATCTGCTGCCGGGTGGAGTCCACGAGGCGCCGCTGGCGCAGAACGTCCGGGGCCCGAACCCGGCCCAGCTGAAACCGGGTCTCCACCAGCTCCAGGACCTGCTGGTTGGTTTCAAGCTGTTCCTGAAGCACCGACCGCTGGGCGTATTGCTCCACCAGCTGAAACCAGGACCGGCTTACCTCCGCGGTCAGGGACACCGCCGACGCCCTCAGGTCCTGACGGGTGGCCCGCGACTCGTATTCGGCCGCCTCCACGGACGACTCGATCCGTCCCCACAGGTCCAGCTCGTATTGAGCCGACAGCCCGAGCTGACCGGACCGGGAGCTGTCACTGCCTCCCGGAGCATCGCTTGATTGAGCCTGATACTGACCGGTCACGTCAACCGACGGGAACAATCCGCTCTCCTCCCCCCGAACCACCGCCCGCGCTTCGGCCAGTCGATTCCAGGACTGTCGGAGGCTTACGTTCCCTTCCAGCGACCGTTCTACGAGGTCGTTGAGCGCCGGATCGTCGAACGACGTCCACCAGCGGTCCGGGGGAGTCACCGTCCCCGTGTCGGAGAACGACTCGGACGGTTCCGCCGGGGATGTCACCTCGGGCCCCTCGAACATGGTGCAGCCGGAGAGAACCAGAACAATGCCAACCAATCCCATGGCAACGAGTCGGTCGGCGGAGCGGCGGAAGAAATGAATTCCTGACTTCATGGATGGGAACCGGACAGGTGTTTGATCGGGAGTACCTCCCTGGCACTCGATGAGGCTTGTGATCCCGTCAACCGAACCACCGGCGGCGACCGGAGCCACTGGAAGAATCGGTCAAGGTTGTTGCCGGACGCGGGGAATGAGTCGATTGGCCGGGAGATTTGAAGACGTGGGTACAGTCATGGACGGAATTGATCCGGAGGAGAGCATCCAAAACCATCGTCAATATCCACCGGCTTTCGTCAAAAATTCAATCGAAACCACGATTGTATCAACCGTCAGATGCTTCCAAACGCCCCCCGATTCACATCTATCCCTTCCTTTAGTATTAAACGGAACCGGGACGAAAAACCCCCGGAGAAATTTGTCATCGATGGCTTATATAAAAAGTCAACCGGACAGTCATCCATGAGGAAAGAACTATCAATTCTGATACCGAGACGAACCCGTGTTCATGCCGTGCGTGAAGGAGATTGTGACCCGAAGGGTGTGGAAAGACGTTCGTTAAACGGGTTTGATGTCACCGTCCCGGAACCAACCGTGGACCACCAACCCACACAAAAAAATGGACGGGACTGTGGAGGCCGGGAGTCGGGCTTTCATTTCACCGCTCCGAATCCAACCACGGGACCGCAACGACGAATTGTACTCACTCCCGGAGGCTCGATCACAGGCGGGAAACGAAGCCGATTTGAATACAGAGTGTATTATTGGTAGATGCCCATTACTTATGTTTTTTCAGATGAAAAGTTCCGGTAATCATTCGACACGGTTTCCGGATCGGCTCCAGACCGAAAGGAAACGGAACCACCGGAAATATGAAAGACAAAGGAACGAAACCCTCAGTGGGGAGCTGTGTTGGATCAAAAAAAGAGGAAAAAATGGCGGGGACGACCGGATTTGAACCGGCGATCTCCTCCTTGACAGGGAGGCGTGTTTCCCTGGCTACACTACGTCCCCGAAACGACAGTTAAAAATTGAAAGTTAAACGTGCAAAGTGAAAGCAAACAACACAAAAAATCGACGTCTCGCCCTCCACGTTACCTACTTTCAACCTTCTAACTTTTTAACTTTCCAACTTTCCAACTATCCAACTCTTTAACTCGCTAACTGTATTATTGGTGGGCCAAGCTGGATTTGAACCAGCGACCTCACCCTTATCAGGGGTGCGCTC
>CAYPTI010000090.1:0-7595 GCA_964413525.1 uncultured bacterium
CGGGAATTGCTGCGCCGGGCCATCGATCTGGCCAACCAATCAAGGAAAAACGGAGACGAACCCTTCGGGGCGGTGCTGGGGTCGGAGGACGGCGAGATCCTGGCCGAGGCGCTCAACTCGGTCCATACCGATGCCGATCCCACCGCCCACGCCGAGACCAACCTTATCCACGATGCGGTCGACCGATTTGACCCGGACCTTCTGGAAACCTGTACCTTGTATGCGAGCACCGAACCCTGCCCCATGTGTGCCGGAACGATCTTCTGGTCCCGCGTCGGACGGCTGGTCTACGGACTGGACGCGTCGAGCCTCCCCGACCTCAAGCAGGAGGTTTCCGAGGACCACCTTTCCCTCACCTGCGAGGAGGTTCTGGCCAGCGGGGGTCGACCGGTTACGGTGGAGGGCCCAACCCTGGAGGAGGAAGCCCGCGAGGTGTTTCTCGGCTACTGGGACGAATAACGAGGAAACCACCTCTCACCTAATTCACCTTCGGGCTTGCAGCCGAACCCCGACGTTCAATCATCCGTTAGTCGGGTGGGTGGATCCTTCCACACCGAGGGGCGCATTTCGGGGGTCGAGCCGGTTTGCTATGATTTCGGATGCTTCGGAACCGGCACCGGCAACCAAACCCTTTGGTCCACCGGACCATTACAGGATCCCCCTGAGCAACCGGAGGAACGAGAAAGATTGCCGGCCCGGGACGTCCCCGGACGTGCCTCGTACAATGTACGCATAAACAGGATTATCCGTTGGTTTCCCCGTTGTCCCCAAAGGAGTTGATCCCGCGTGACATCGGACGAATCATCCGCCGCGGACGAAGTTCAGATCCGCCGGGAAAAACGTCAGGAACTGAGGAACAAAAAGCTCAATCCGTACCCGTACTCCTTCGAGCCGACCCACTCGATTGCCGAGGCTCGTGAGCGGTGGGAACCCCCGGAGGAGGGCCAGCTCGGGGACGAAGTCACCGTGGCCGGACGGATCATGAACCACCGAACCCACGGCGGAGCCATCTTCGCCGACCTGAAGGATGAAACCGCCTCCATTCAGCTCTACATCTCCGCCGATTACCTGGAGGAGGAAGACCAGTTCGAGCAGGTCGACGAACTCTGGGACGCCGGGGACTGGGCCGGGGTGAGAGGGGAACTGTTCGAAACCAACGAGGGCGAACTCTCGGTCGTGGCCCGGGAACTGACCCTGCTCTCAAAAGGACTGCGTCCCCTGCCGGAAAAGTTCCACGGCCTGAAGGATCCGGGCCTCCGGGCCCGTCGACGCAGCATGGACATGGTGAGCAACCCCGAATCCCGGCGGCGGTTCGAGACCCGAACCGACTTCCTGGAGGAGCTTCGAGGGTACCTCTCCGGCGAACGCGGCTACCGGGAGGTCGAGACCCCCATGATGCATCCGGTGGCGGGGGGCGCCGAGGCGAAACCCTTTATCACCCACCACAACGCTCAGGACATGGATCTGTTCCTCCGGATCGCCCCGGAACTGTACCTGAAACGGCTGCTGGTGGGAGGGATGGAAAAAATTTACGAGATCAACCGGAACTTTCGAAATGAAGGACTCTCCCGCCACCACAACCCCGAGTTCACGATGATGGAACTCTACCGGGCCTACGCCGATTACGAGGCGATCATGGACCTCACCGAGGAGACCCTCTCCACCGTCATCCGCCGGGTGACCGGCTCCGCCGAGGTCGACTACCGGGGCGAGACCATCGACTGGAGGTCTCCCTGGGAACGGCTGACCCTGAGAGAAGCCGTGGAACGGGAGACGGAACTCGACCTGTCCCTGGAGATGTCCGCCGAGGAACTCTACGACGCGGCCTACCACCAGGGCATCGAAGTGGAACCGAAGGAAGACCCCGGCGCCCAGTTGTGCGAAATTTTTGAACAGACGGTGGAGGACAACCTCGTTCAGCCGACCTTCATCAAGGATTTCCCGGCTTCGGTCTCCCCGCTGGCCAAACCCCACCGGGAGGACGACCGGTTGAGCGAACGGTTCGAACTGTTCGCCGGCGGCATGGAGCTTGGCAACGCCTACAGTGAACTGAACGACCCGGTGCTCCAGCGGGAACGACTCGAGGCCCAGATTGAAGCCGACGAGCAGCTCGACGAGGATTTTCTGCGGGCCCTCGAGCACGGCATGCCCCCGGCCGGCGGGCTGGGCATTGGCATCGACCGGTTGGTGATGCTGATCACCGACGCTCCCTCCATCCGGGACGTCATCCTCTTTCCCCTGCTGCGGCCGGAATCCGACTAACGACCAACCCTTCGGCCTCACGGAACTCGCCGGCTCCAACATTGCTTTGTTCGCCTTCCTTCGGTGTCACGACCGTTCCTCCCACAAGGCATCATCCACGGTCTCAACGAACTTTTGCTGTCGCGAACAATTGCAGTCTTCTGGTGCGACCCCATTCGGTCCTCCGAACGGATTTGATTGCACCGATCCAAGATTGGCCATGGACCGTCCATTTTTCCGACGGAACTGGATAGACGCCGGCGAATCGAGCCAATCCGGGAGGGGAAATCACCCTGGGGGACGGCCTCCGGTTGACCGAGAAGGATGGGTGGAGGCCGTTGTTATCCACGGATCCGGAATACTTTCCACGGGGACGGTGAGGAGTCCGTGAATCCCTCTGTGATCTCGCTATAATTTGTTCTTACTCAATTCCTCCCGAAAGGCGGTCCCTCCATGACCGATTCCAAGCGGGAACAGGCCCTGCACTACCGGCGAAAGTACCGGGGCCTGATCTCCATCGACTCCAAACCCCTGGACGTGGACTCGGAACTGCTTTCGATTCTCTACACCCCCGGCGTGGCCCAGCCCTGCGAGGCCATCGCCGACCTGCCCGAACGTTCGTTCTCCCACAGCGGGCGGGGCAACACCGTCGGCATCCTGTCGGACGGCACCTCCGCTCTGGGACTCGGGGAGGTGGGGCCGGAAGCCACCATGCCGATCCTGGAAAGCAAGGCGGTCTTCTTCAAAAAGATGGCCGGCCTGGACGTCTACCCCCTGGCGGCTAACACGACCGAGGTGGACGAACTTGTGGAGGTGGCCCGGCGGATCGAACCCACCATCGGGGCGCTGTCGCTGGAAGACATCGGATCCCCGCGATGCTTCGACCTGGAGGAACGGCTGCGGGAGGAACTGGACATCCCCGTGCTGCATAACGACCAGCACGGCACCGCCATCACCGCCCTGACCATTCTCCACAACGTCTGCCGGCTGCAAACCGAACGGGAACTGACCGACCTCAAAACGGTGATCGTCGGCGCCGGGGCGGCCGGGGTGGCCACGGTTGAACTGTTCAACGCCGCCGGCATTCCCGATCTGACCCTCTGCGACCAGAAGGGGGTCGTCCATTCCGGGCGAACGGACCTCGACGCCGCCCGGAAACGGGCCCTTCCCCATCTTCGGGACCCGCTGGGTGATGAGACGCTGGCCGACGCCCTCGAAGGAGCCGACGTGGTCGTGGGACTGGCGGCACCCAACATCATTTCGAAGGACATGGTCCGATCCATGAAGGAGGATCCCGTGATTATTGCCGGAGCGGCCCCGGTGCCGGAAATCTCGCCCGAAGCGGCCGTCGAAGCCGGAGCCTCCGTCGTCTGCACGGCCCGGTTCGACTACCCCAACATGGTCACCGACACCCTGGCCCTGCCCGGGATGTTCCGGGGTGTGATCGAGTCGGGGGCCGGAACCTTCACCACCAACATGAAGCTGGCCGCCGCCCGGGCCATCGCCGAGGTGGTCCCGGCCGAGGACCTGAGAGAACGGTTTATCCTGCCGGATCTGCTGGATTTGAACGTCGGCCCGGAGGTGGCCGCCGCCACGGCCCGTTCCGCGGTGGAGTGCGGCGAAGCTCAGCAGAACTGCGACCCGGACGAGGTCCGGGGCTTAACCCGTGAGTACCTGTTTGAAGGAGATCCGACCGCCACCGATCCGAACTTCTGGGCCGACGCCGGCGAACCGGAAGCCCGCCAGGCCGGGCTGCGGTATTACAAGAACCACCGGGGAGTCCTGACCGTCCGCAGCAAAATCGCTCTGAAGGATCGGGACATCCTGGGGATCGTCTACATCCCCGGACTGGGACACGTGGTCGAGACCCTCCGGGACGAACCCGAACGGGTGTACGAACTCTCCTGCCGGGGCAACCTGGTGGCGGTGGCGACCAACGGGAGCGCGGTCCTGGGCCTGGGGGACATCGGACCGGAGGCCGCCCGGCCCGTAATGGAGGGCAAGAGCGTCCTGTTCAAGACCTTCGCCGGCGTGGAAGCCTTCCCCCTGTGCATCCGGGACGAGGATAACCCGGAGCAATTCATTGAAACCGTTCAGCGACTCGAACCGGGCCTGGGAGGGGTCAACCTGGAGGACATCGGATCGCCGGCCTGTTTCAAAATTGAACGGGCCCTGCGGGACCGGCTTGACATTCCGGTCTTCCACGACGATCAGCACGGAACCGCCGTGGTCACCCTGGCCGGTCTGATGAATGCTCTGGAGTTTCGTGATCTTGATCTGTCGGAGGTCCGGATCGTGATCAACGGAGCCGGCGCTTCCGCCATCGCCGTGGGGAAAATCCTCCGGGAAGCCGGGGCCGAACAGATCATCATGTGTGATTCGAGGGGTACCCTGTACCGGGGACGGGAGGAAGGCATGAATTCGGAAAAACGCCGGGTGGTGAAATGGACCAATCCCGGGGACGTCCGGGGTTCCCTCCAGGACGCCCTGGTCGACGCGGAGGTCTTTATCGGGCTGTCGGTCGGCAACGTGCTGGACGCCGGGGATGTCGAACGGATGGCTCCCGAACCGATCATCTTTGCCATGGCCAACCCGACGCCCGAAATTCACCCGGAACAGGCTTATCGGGGCGGGGCCTCCGTGGTCGCGACGGGTCGCAGCGACTTCCCCAACCAGGTGAACAACGCCATCGCCTTCCCGGGGATCTTCCGCGGGGCGCTGGACGTCCGGGCCACCGACGTGACCGAATCCATGAAGGTGGCGGCGGCCGAAGCCCTCTCCACGCTGGTGAAGGAAACCCACGAAATTCGTCGTCATTACATCCTGCCCAAAGCGATGGATTTTCGAACCGCTCCCCGGGTCGCCCGGTTCGTGGCCGAAGCCGCCCAGGAGGAAGGGATCGCCCGCCGGACCCTCGACCCCGAAGAGGTCGAAAAAAACACCCGGGATTACATTTACGAGGGCCGGCTGTTTTACATCACCTAGTCCGCGATCGTCCCGGCTCGGCGTTCGTCGGTCGATGGTTCGGTACCGGCCGCCGAAATCAACCCCGTTCGGAGATCGGATTTGAACCCAGAGTTGGATATGGGCGCACGGGGAGGAGGAAGCCGGACCCTGGAGCGTCGGAAGACGATTCGTTCAACAACAAAAAAAGGCCGGCAGGCATGCCTGCCGGCCTTCCACGTAAGGTCAGAAGCTAAGGACAGAAATCGTTACTGAACTTCGATCGACTTCTTCCGGGCCTCGCTCCGGACGGGAACGGATACTGTGAGGACGCCATCATTGTACTCGGCCTGGATTTCCGCGCGCTCCACGGTGTCCGGCAGAGCAAAGGTCCGCTGAAATGTCCCGTAGATCCGTTCGGAGCGCAGGTAGTCCCGATCGTCGCTTTCGACTTCCCGCTCCTCGCGGCGTTCGCCGCGGATGGTGAGCCGGTTGTTCTCCAGGCTCACATCCAGGTCCTCCTTCTCGAGACCGGGGGCCTCACATTCAAACACCAGGCGGTCTTCCCGCTCGTAGACATCTACCCGCGGGGTCCAGGTCGTGACGCTGGTGTCACCGTTCCGATCACGATCGAACGGATCCAGTTCGTCAAACCACCGATCGAGGTTCATCAACCGTCGCATGGGGGAACGTCGTGAAAGTGCCATCTGAAACCCTCCTTACCAAAATTTTTGATGGATGTTCGGTGCAATCACTCATATCTATAAACATCCACAGTCCGGGGGTTTATTCCACCTTTCGGCAATTTTTTAACCGTCAGGGAGGGGTTTCGGTCGAACTCCGGAAGGTAACCTGTAGGGGACGTAAACCAGATCGAACAAACCGTGGCCGAGCCGGGCTGCTCAGGCGGACGGAACCTCCTCGGGTTCCGGAAAGTCCTCCCGGGCCTCCATCTGCTCCTCCAGGGTTTTGACCTTGGAGAGGGCCAGCTGGACGTGGTCCTCGGTCACCACGTCGTCTCCCTGCTTCCGGGCCACGTCCCCGGCCGCCCGGACCAGCCCGCCCAGGTCCCGAAGGCGTCCGGTCAGTTTTCCGTCGACGTCCGACCGGTGGTGGGCCTCCCGCAGGATCATTCGTACCCCGGAGGGATCAAAATGGGGGATTTTTTCGTCCTTCCGGACTTCCTGGGCGACGAACTGGGCGATTTTCTGGTGGTTCTCGGGCGAATCCTCGATGGTGTGGTTGGTCAGGACCTCGTAGCCGTATCCGCGAATCCGCGATCGAAGGGCCGGGTGCATGTCCTCCAGGTCCTGAAGGTTCCCGGCCAGCACCAGCACAAAATCACAGGGGACCGGTTCGGTACGGACCATGCTGCCCGAGGAACCGGGGGTCCGACCGGTGATGTGGAATTCTTTCTCCTGGATCGCCGTGAGCAGATCCTGCTGGGAGGAGGGTCCCAGGGTGGAAACTTCGTCGATGTAGAGCACCCCGCCGTGAGCCCGGTGAATGGCTCCGACCTCGACGAGCTGATGAGGCGGGGTCTGAGCGCCGCCGGATTGGTACGGATCGTGACGGACGTCCCCAAACAGGGCTCCCGCATGGGCCCCGGTCGCGTCGACGAAGGGAGCCGATTCCCTGTCAGCGTTGTTAATCAGCAGCTTGGGACGGTTCAACTCGGCGTCCGGCAACACGTACTTCCGCCCCCAGATCATGATCCCGATGGCCACAGCCCCGCCGATCAGGTAATACCACAGGGGACCCGCCAGGGTCATCCCCATGTAAATTACGATCGCCGCTACGGCGGCCACGGCCACCCAGAACAGAAACTCAAGCACGTTTCTCCGGGATTGTTCCTGTTGTTTGGCTTCCTCGATCCGACGCTCCCCCTCGCCGGCCGGCACCGTCACGATCTCGGGGCGGTTGGGCTCCTCGGGATTCGGGTAGGAAAGGACGTCGGTCAGGGACCCGGAGGGTAGCAGTTCCGAGAGCGCCGCGCCCAGCATGCTCTTCCCGGTACCGGGTTCTCCCATCAACATGACGAACCGGTTCTGGTGGGCCGCCAGTTCGATGATCTCCCGGGCCTCGGACTGCCCGATGACCTGATCGATCAGGCGCTCGGGAACCCCGATCTCCTCCGTTGTCTCAAATTCAAATTCTTCGTCCCGTTCGGAAAACTGTTCGCTCATCGGTTCGTCTCCCGGGTGGCACTATCAAGCGGGCTGGCAACGAAGCCTTCCGTCGTCCTGCTGCTCGACCGATTGATCAATCCATGCGTCGGTCGGGACCGCCGGATCCCACGGTCCGACCATGGACGGTATCAATTTGAGGCGGGACGTGAAATCAGGTGAGGGAAAGGTGGTGTCCCCGAGGGGATTTGAACCCCTGTCTTCAGGATGAAAACCTGATGTCCT
>CAYPTI010000091.1:0-4882 GCA_964413525.1 uncultured bacterium
TTGTCCCCGAGCCGGGTTCCCGGATGAAGGCTGACCCCCGGTCCCAGGCGGCAGTTCATCCCCAGTTCAACCTCCCCCGGAACCATGCATCCCGGCGCCAGGTCAAGGTCCGGTCGCTCCTCCCGCCATACCTCCGACCGGTCCTCACAACCTCGTCCGTGAAGGTAGGGCCGGCGAAAGGCCTCAAGCACATCGATCAGAACGTCCTTGAGACCGGGAACCCTCGCGGACGGAGTTCCGACCCGGTTCACCGTGAGGGACTCCTCCATGATGACCGGCGCATCGGTGTCAACCGGACCCTCGAACCAGAGCTCGACCCGACCGGAGGTCTCGTCCCCGTACCCGGGACGGACCAGGGAGGTTACCTCGCAGTCCTCCCCTCGAAGCGTGACATCCGGGATGGTTTCGAGAAGCTCCGTCAGGTTCACTCCGTCATCTCCTCGAGGTTCTGATCCTGACCCTGCTCCGGGTCCAGTTCCTCGACGTTCTCGACTTCCTGAGGTTCTTCAAGGATCAACTCCTCGTCCTGTTCGGCGAGGTAATCAATCACGGCCTGGGTGGCATCCACCCGCTCGTTCACCCAGATCACCGAGGATTGTGTTCCGCTGTCATAGCGCTCGATCACGTCGTAATCCCGGTTTTCCCCCACGGCCTGCACGGCCTCCTGGAGGTCGGACATCACCGGAGCCAGCAGTTCCTGCTGCCGTTCGGCCAGACGCTGTTCGCTCTGCTGAGCCCTCTGCTGAAGTTGCTGGGCGCGCTGCCTGAACTGCTGCTGACGGCGGCGACGCTCCTCCTGACTCAACATTTCCCCTCCCTGCTGGAGCTGCTGGCGCATCTGCTGAAGTTCCTGTTCCTCGGACTGAATTTCCTCCTGAAGCTGTTGCTCGAATTCCTCCATTTCGTCCTGGGCATCCTGATAGGGCCTGAACCGGCGAAGCAAGTACTCCAGGTTGACGTACCCGATGCGCATGGAATCGACGCTCGGGACTTCCTCTTCCTCCTGAGCGTGAACCGGCAGCGCGGACAATCCCGTCACCAGCACCGCCATGAACAGCCCAACAAAAACCGTCGTGGTGGTCGTTCTCATCGTACAGCTCACCTCACAAAAGGGTTCCCCCATTCTCCCCGCCTCTCCGGCCCAATCGACCGGGGAGGGAGAGTCCGGAAGGTACGGCGTTACGGATTTGAAGGTCGAGCAGAGTCATGCATTCCTATCGGAACCTCGAGAGCTCCCGGCCTGCTTACCGTACGAAGGGATTACTGTTGATTCAGCCGGTTGATCACGTCACGGGTCAGGTCGGTGTAGTCCTCCGAGGCGTACAGAACATCGTTTTCGGACAGGACCAGGCTGTAGCCCCGCTGGATGGCTTCCTCCTCAATGGCCTCAAGAACCTCCCGGTGGCGAGATTGAACGATTTCCCTCCGGCGGTCGACGAGCTGCTGGCGAAGGTCTTCCCGAAGGTCCCCCAGGTCGTCGGTGTCCTCCCCTCCGGTCGAGCCGTTTTCCCCGACGCGATCCTCCATCTGTCGGCCCAGGTTCTGCTCCCGTTGTTCAAGTTCCTCCATGTCCTGTTGAAATTCCTCGTATTCAAGCAGCACCTGTTCCCAGTCCACGATTCCCATCCGGATCAGGGGCTGAGGAGCCCAGCCCCCCGACGGCATCCAGACCACCCCGAGCATCACCACCAGCGTGGCCATCATCCCCAGGGCGATCCCCCGCCAGAGATCCGACGTCATCAGAAGGTGCTCCCGATGTTGAAATCAACCTGGGACTCCCCCCGGTCCCCGGCCCCGTCGTAGGTCTCGTTCAACCGTTGAGCCCAGCTGATCGAGATCGGTCCGATCGGGGTGAACACCCGCATCCCGACCCCCGCCGAGGTCTTCAGGTCGGACCCATCAAACTCCCAGGACTCCTCGTACACGTTCCCCAGGTCGTAAAAGGTGAACAGCTGCATGGTGCCGTCCTCGATCATCCGGAACCGCAGTTCCGCGTTGGTGTAAAAGGCCGTCCGTCCCCCACCGATAATGCTTCCGCTGTCGTCCCGGACGGCGAGGTCCCGGTACTCGTACCCCCGGATGTCCCGGTACCCTCCGAGGAAGAACTCGTCAAACACCGGGATCGCCGCGTCGGGGTCCTGTTCCCAGGTATCCACGGTACGGAAGTTGGTCCGCACCGCCGTGTACAGCGGGCCCCAGATGGGCTGGTACTGGCGTCCCTCCAGGCGCGGACGGTAGTAGTCGGAGTTTCCACCAAACACATCGGAGCTGGCCACGAGGCCGCTCAAGCGGATGTAGTACCCCTCGGAGGGGAACCGCCGGCTGTCCCGCAGGTCCCGCTGAATCCCCAGCTCCACGCTGCCGATCTGGCGATCGAAGCTATCGTCCGAACAAGATCCGTCACATTCTGCTTCAAATTTGTACCGTTCAGGTGAGTCTTCGTCGATGTTAAAGGCTTCCAGGCGGCGGAAGGAGTACTCGGCGTCGATCATGTTGGCCCGGGCGACCCCGAACTCGATCCCGGATCGAAGAGCTCCCCCGGCCCGGCGTTCGCTGAAGTTCTGTTCCCGGTCGTAGGACTGGTTGAACCCGGACCACCCGAAGGAGATCGGAAAACTCGGACTCGGGCTGGTGGGGTCGCCGACGTCGTCGTTGATCCAGGGATCGTCCCAGGAGAGGTAGTAATTCGACCGATCGGCGCCGACCTGCGCCGATGCCTGCAGGGATTGCCCCCTCCCGGTGAAGGCGCTTCCCGGATCCCAGAGGCTGAAGTTGTCCTTCTGGACCGAAAAATTGCCCAGGAACCCGACCGACGAACTGTACCCTCCCCCGAACTGAAGCTGGCCCGTGGGCCCTTCCCGTACCCGAACTCGAACCACCCGGCGGTCGGGGGCGGATCCGGGATCCACGTTTATTTCAACCTGTTGGAAAAACCCGAGCTGGCGGAGGCGACGCTGGGTGCGCCGAAGCTGCTGACCGTCCAGGAGTTCCCCCTCCTCCAGGAGCACCTCCCGACGGATGACCTTGTCGTACGTCAACTGGTTGCCGCGAATATCAATCCGCTCCACGATCACCGGTTCGCCTTCCTGAACGTTGACGTCCACGTTGACGACATGGTCCTCCCGGTCGAGGTTGTACTCATACCGGTCCGGCTGAAAGATCTCGGCGTCGGCGTACCCCCGGTCGTTGTAGTAAAATTCCATCTCCTGAAGCCCTTCCTCCATCAGCGCTCGATCGAAGACCTCCCCCTCCGTCAGCTCAACCTGCTGGCGGAGCTGTGAGGTCTCGATGGCCTCGTTGCCCGAAATGGTCAGGTTGCCCATCTCGTACACCGGTCCGGCCTGAATTACGAAGGTCACCCTCATCCCCTCGGCGTCCGGGTCCGGTTCGGCGCTGGGAACCACCTGCACTTCCATGTGTCCGCGTTCCTGGTACCAGTTTTCGATCTCGGAAACGGCCTGCTGGAGGACCTGGGGGGAGAAGGGACTGCCGACGTTCACCGGCAATCGCCAGCGAAGGTTCCACGCCTGCTGAACGGTGCGGAAGATCCCGATGTCATCCACGTGCTCGAACTCCATCGAGGTGATGGTCTGCTGGGGACCTTCTTCAATGGAGAAGATGACCTCAACGGTCTGTTCCTCAACCTCCTCGATGGTCGTGTTGACCTGAGCCTGACCGTAACCCTGGACCGAGTAGAACTGCTCGATCTGACGGGTGGCTTCGTTCACGGCCCGGTCGCTGGCGGGATCGCCGCTGCCCAGGACCAGGATTTCTCCGATTTCCTCGTCCGAAAGGGATTCGTTGCCCTCGAACGTCACGTCGGTAATGCGCGGGTACTCCACCAGCTCGAAGATCAGCTGCCGATCCTCATAACGGACCTGAATGTCCGAAAACAGGTCCTCCTGGTGAAGCCGTTCCAACCCCTCCCGGACGAGTTGCTGAAGTTCCTGCTGTTCGTACGTCTGGTCGGTTTGAAGGCCAGTGCGACGCAGGATCCCTTCAATGTCCTCCCCGGACCAGATCTCCAGTCCCTCCAGAACCACGTCGTTAACCGGGACCGGATCCGGGAGTTCGGGAAGGACGAGTTCTGACTCCTGAGCCGTGGAGGCAGTGGCCAGAAAAAGCAGCGAAAGACCGAATACAAACAGACCGCGTTTAAGTAAATTCATAACCGGGCATTGTATCAGGATTCCGTGCCCGGTTCGACCCCGCCCCCGGGCCTCAGTTCAAATCGAAAGGCCACCAGCCGGGTATCCCCGGACGGCCCGGGTTCGTACTGCCATTCGGCCACCTTGCTGAGGACCTGATCGTCCAGTTCGGGGTAGCCGGAACTGGACCGCAACCTCTGTCGATGCACCTCCCCCTCCTCGTTGACTTCAAATTCCACCAGCACCCGGACCGACGTCCCCTCCTCTTCCAGCCATGCCGGCATCTGGGGAAGCGGCTGATGAAGCGCTCGACGGTCGGTAATCCTGTCCTGGGGACTCGGGGAGGCGGGCGCTTCCTGGTCGGCTTCCACGATCTCCTCGCCCGGAGTTGGCAGCTCGAACACCACGGGTTGCCGGGACGGATCCTCCGGCTCTTCCTCCGGTTCCACCGCTTTCAGGGTGAGCGGCTGACCGGATTCCATCATCTGTTCGAGGTCCCCGTCCTCCGCGGCGGCCTCCTCGATCAATTCCAGCAGTTCGGCCCGGGCCCGCCGTTGTTGCTGGGTGGGCGTCTCGTCTCCGTCCTCCCGGGCAAACCGTACCTCCCTCTCCATCAGCTCACGGTCCATGGCCTGCCCTTCGGTGGCGGGGGCCGGGTCCACTTCTCCGGCCGCCAGTTCCCCCGGATCGATCAGTTCCCGTTCCGGTTCCACCGGCTCGGGATCGGGCTCCTC
>CAYPTI010000091.1:4982-7570 GCA_964413525.1 uncultured bacterium
TCCTCCGGCTGATCGGGCGCGGGTTCCGGCTCGGGCTCCTCCGGTCCCTCGGGCTGTTCGGGGATGGACTCGGCCTGCTGCCAGTTCGAATGGTAGGTGACCTCGAGCGACTCGGGCGGGGAGGCCTCCCATTCAACGGTCTGGAGCCCCGGCAGAAGAAGAATAAGCAGGGCGTGAAAGACAAAACTCACCACGAACCCCGAGACCGTTCGCGGTTTCACGGTTCGTCCTCAGGAGTCGTCCCGGGGGGGCGTGTGGCGATGCTTACCTGGTTGATGCCGGCCTGTCGAACCCGATCAAGCACCGAAACCAGCGTGCCGTGGGGAACCCGTTCGTCCGCCCGTACCACGACGGGACGGGGCTCCTGCTGCAGGCGAGATCGGAGTTCCTCCGGGGTCAGTTCGTCGTCCTGGAGGTAGATCCCCCCCTCTTCGGTTACGGTGATGATCCACTGATCCTCCGGCACATCCACCTGCCCCCCGGCCTGGGGAAGGTAGACCTGAAGTCCCGGCTGGGTGGTGAACGTGGTGGAAACCAGAAAAAAGATGATCAACAGAAACACCACGTCGATCAGGGGGGCGAGGGACAGACCTCCCTCCTCCTGGGTGCGTCGGGTCCGCTGAAATACAGTGTTCTGGTCGTTCACGAGGACTGCTTCCCTCCCCGAAGGTCCTCCAGCAAATTAACCACCCTCCGGGTGCCCCGTTCCATCTTGTGGATTTCCTGATCCACCCGCCGGGACAGGAGGTGGTAGACCACCAGGGTCGGAATCCCCACGCTGAGTCCGGCCGCGGTGGTGATCAACGCCTGAAAAATTCCTCCGGCCAGCAGTTCCGGCTGGCCGAGTCCCGCCTCCGCCACGGCGGCGAAGGCCTGGATCATTCCGGCCACCGTCCCCAGCAGCCCCAGCAGGGGAGTGACCTGGGCGATGATGTTTAAGCTGGGAAGAGACCGTTCCATCTTCGGAATAATTTGCAGGGCGTATTCTTCCATCCGTTCCAGGGCCGCATCGGAGTTGAGGGGACCGTTCAATCCCTTCCGGACCAATTCGGGTAGCAACCCGCTGTAATGTTCCAAATTTTCCCGGGCCTGATCGACCCGACCCTCCTGCAGGGGGACCTGAATCGCGCGAAACAGGTCCTCGAAGGAGGAGCGTTTGATCCAGAGGTAGATGCACCGCTCCACCGTTAACGCCACGGCCAGCACGGAACAGAGTCCGATCGGCACCATCATCCATCCGCCCATCACGATAAGTTCCCACATACGGATTCCTCCAGGTTCTCGGCTGAATGGTTCGTTCCGATTCAACAGCATGCGTTTCCTGCGTCCGCTATTACATTAGAGTAAGAGAATTCCCAACCCCACGCCCACAAGGATGTAGAGGATCGACATCACGTCCCAGCCTTCCCGCTGATAATGCTGATCCAGCGCGGTCTGATCCAGCGGAGAACGAACCGTGCGGACCAGTTCGAGTTCCTCCGAGGGAGGTTCGATCTCGTCCGGAAGCGGATAGTCCCGGGTTGGAAATTCCTTGTTCGTTTCAACCCCGGGGGGGCTGTCGTCATACACGCTCAACCCCGGGTGACGTTCGACCCCCTCGATAATAAACTCCTCGAGATCCTGCTGGGCGTAACCGGGGGACAACGCCAGGATCATGCCGACCATCAGGGCGGCCACGCCGACAAAAACACGAGATCGAATCATGATTCGATCTCGTCCAGAAGCTCGCGAGCCCGGGCTTCAAGGTGAGCGTTCCGGGCGTTCTCCAGCACCCGTTCCAGCTGGGCCCGGGCCCGCTCCACCTGATCGAGGTTGACGTAACTTCTCGCCAGCCCGAGCCGGGCCAGATCGCGCTCGAACGAATCGTCGAACTGGTTGGCCACCTGGTAAAACTCGATCGCGGCCATCTCGTAATCGCCCGTTTCGGCCGCCCATTCGCCGAGCAACCGGTGGTATCGAGGCAGCATATCTGAATTTTCCCGCGACGCCCGATCGATCCGTTCGTTGATCCAATCCTCCAGCCCCTCGGTCTCCCCGCGGTGAAGTCGAAGCTGTCCTTCGTAGGTTTGGTAGGCCAGTTCACGTTCCTCCCAGTCGGTGGCGTGTTGCCGGGACTGCCGTTGCCAGCGTTCCAGCCGGGACCAGTCTCCCGCCGAGTGGAGCAACCGGCCAATCCGATCGTGGTAGGCCCAGGCTCGCTCTTCAACCCGGTCGAGGTACCGATCGACGGCGGCCGACTCGTCGGCCTGCAGCGCCCACCACAACCCGAGCTGAGCCACCCGGTTGGATAACTCGGGATCGTCCACTTGAACCGATGCAAGGAGATCGACTCCTTCCGACCACCGCTCCTGCTGCGGCACCAGTTCGCTCAACCCGCCGATGAGAGCGGTAACCCACTCCTGGGAGGGGTCCTGCCGGAGGGCTGAGTTCCAGTGGTCCCAGGCCTCCTCCGGTTGATCCAGCCGGGTCGCGATCCGTCCCAGGCGATAGCGGATCCGGGGATTGTCCTCCGTGTCCAACAGTTCCCGGTAAAAGGTCCTCGCCGATCGCCACTCCTCTCGCTCGTAAAACGCATCGGCCAGATCGCG
>CAYPTI010000092.1:0-7570 GCA_964413525.1 uncultured bacterium
CTGATAGACTTTGTTCACTCTTGGTACAGGAGGTCCATCCATCGACGAACCCGCTCCCGCCGAGCTAACCGGTCGCGTTGACTCCGTCCGCTATCGCGATCCGTCCAGCCGGTTCACCGTGGCCGTGGTCCGCACCCCGGCCGATGAAACCCACACGGTCGTCGGGACCGTCCCGGCCCTCCACGAAGGGGAAGACGTTACCCTGCAGGGGAGCTGGCAGGAGGATCCGAAGTTCGGGCGGCAGTTCCGGGCGGAAACCGTCCGGACGGAGGTGCCGCGGGACCTGGAGGGACTGGAAAGCTACCTGGCCTCCGATCAGATCCGGGGAATTGGCGAGGCCAGGGCGGAACAGATCATCGACGCCTTCGGTGAGGAGACCTTCGATGTGCTGGAAAGCAACCTCGAACGGCTGACCGAAATTCGTGGAATCGGGGAATCCACCCTGGAGAAAATCCGGGAGGACTGGAATCGTCAGCAGGAACTGCGTGAACTCCATCTGTTTCTGCAATCCTACGATCTGCCGGCCCACCTGGCCGAAAAGCTGCACGAACGGTACGGGAGCGACGCCCTGCGTGTCCTCCGGGAGGAACCCTACGAGCTCTGCCGGACCGTGGAGGGGGTGGGGTTTACCACCGCAGACCGGATCGCCCGCTCGATTCACCTTGAGCGGACCAGTCCGGCCCGGCTGCGGGCGGGACTCCGACACACCCTTGAGGAGGCCGCCGAGGACGGCCACACGTACCTTCCCCGGGAGGAACTTCTCGAACAGGCGGCTGAGATCCTGGAGGTTCACCGGCAGCACAGCCTGGACGAGGCTCTCGCCGGAATGGTGGCGGAAGATCAGCTTGTGGAGGAGGAACTTTCCGACGGCACGGTAGCCGTGATGACGAAGGCGTTTCGGAACATGGAGGAGGACATTGCCGGGGCCCTGCTTGAGTTGCTCGGTTCGAGTCCGGAAAGGAACGAGGAAAAATTGAATGAGAAGATCGACCGGGGGAGTCAAGTTGACTATTCGACGGCCCAGCGCCGGGCCCTGAAGATGAGTTTTCGTCGGGGCGTGATGTTGCTGACCGGGGGACCGGGAACCGGGAAGACCACGGTGATCGACGGGCTGGTCCGGCTCCACCGGGAGCGGGACCGAACCGTCAAGCTGGCGGCCCCCACCGGTCGGGCCGCCCAGCGGCTGGAAGAAACCACCGATCACCCGGCGAAAACCATCCACCGGTTGCTCGGGTTTCAGCCCCCGAACTCCTTCAAGCACGGCCCTGACCGTCCCCTGAAGGCCGATCTGCTGGTGATTGACGAAATGAGCATGGTCGATCTGTGGTTGTTCCATCGACTGATCCGGGCCCTGGATTCGGACACAACGCTGGTTCTGGTGGGCGATCCGGATCAGCTGCCCTCGGTCGGCCCCGGCAACGTTCTGCAGGACCTGATGTCCTCGGACGCTATCGATGGGGTCCACCTGGAGGAAATTTTCCGGCAGGCTCAGGAAAGCGACATCGTGGCCAACGCCCATCGGATCAACGCCGGAACCTTCCCGGATCTCACCAATGATCCCGAGGGGGATTGTTTTTTTCTGGAGGTGGATGACCCCGGGGAAGCCGTTTCCACCGTGGAGGAACTTGCCTCCCGACGGTTGCCGGATCACTACGGCATGGATCCCCTCCGGGAGCTCCAGGTTCTGGCCCCCATGTACCGGGGGACCGGGGGAGTCAACCGGTTAAACCAGGTGCTCCAGCAGCGTCTGAACCCGGGGGAGGATCCCCCGGAGCCCTTCGACAACCGTTCCTTTCGCCAGGGGGACCGGGTCATGCAATTGAGGAACAACTACGAAAGGGGGATCTTCAACGGGGACATCGGACGGATTGAAGCCTTCCACCCCTCCAAACCAACCGTCGAGATCCGGTTTCCCCGAACCGGGACCCTGGAACTGGAGCCCGGGGAGTGGGACGACCTTCAGCTGGCCTATGCCGCGACCATCCACAAGAGCCAGGGCAGTGAGTACCCCGCCGTCATTCTGGTCCTGCTGACCAGCCACTACATTCTGTTGAAGCGGAACCTCCTGTACACCGCTCTGACCCGGGCCGAGGACCTGGCGGTGATCGTGGGGCAGAAGAAGGCCCTCCAAATCGCGATCAACAACGACGACGTCACCCGCCGAAATACGTTGCTCAAACGGAGGATCCGGACCGAGGCTCGTTAGTGTCGCCACCCGCTCCGTCGATAGGCTCGTTCCTTTCCTCGGTGAAGATCCGTACAATTCCTCGACACCACCGAACGAGGTGAACGATGATGGCGCTCACGGGACGGATGGTTCCATCCCCCGACGGGTTGAATTTCCTGGCCTCCCTGCTGAAGGACGTGCTGGACGGATTAACCCTGCTGGACCTGTGGGCCGGACGGGGGCAGGTCAGTGATCGGTTGCTGGACGAGGGGGCCTCGAGGGCCCTCTGCGTGGATCCGGAGCCGCCGGAGGACCGGATCGAACGGGACGAGATGATCTGGATTCCGACCGACCCGTTAAGCGTCCTGTCGGAGGATCGGGGCGACGACGTAGGGTTGGTGTATTCGGCCGCTCCGGACGAAGCTGACTTCACCAACCGGGACGTTCTCAACGGCCTGAAGGAAACCCGGTTTCTGGAGCGAAACTGTCTGGTTATCCTGGCCGAGCGTCCCTTTAACCGCACCCAGCTTCAGAATTTCAAACTGTTCGAGGAGATCGAGTCACGGAAGGTGGGGGACGTCCAGTTGACCGTGGCTCAGATGATCGACCCGATGGACGTCGAGGCATCATGATGGATAGGCATCTGCACGTGAGATACCGGGTCAACGTGGGCACCGACGAATCCGAGCGGGAAATCCTGCTCAGCGGAGACCGGCGCCAGACCCCGGAGCAGATGATTCACGAGGGGTTTCGGGAACATTTTGGTGAACAGACGGAGTGCGTGGAAAAGGGGGAACAGTACACGTCCGGGGACGGCAAGTCCCTGACGGTGGTCGATCACAAACTCGTGTCCGGGGAGGAGGCCGATCGGTTGCGATCGGAGCTGTTCACCCGGCAGGTCAACCGTAACGTGACGGAGGAGTTCGTGACCGTCCGGTACTCGGGCCGCCGGGAGTACGGTTAGTCCGGAGAGGACTCGATGTTGGTGAAGTGTTCCAGCAGGTCGTTATCGTCCGACAGGATCAGGAAGGCGTCCTCTTCCATGCCTGACTCGTAGACTTCCAGACTGCGCTGGAAGCGGAAGAACTCGGGATTCTGTGTGTAAGCGTCGGCCCAGATATCGATGGCCTGTCCCTCGGCTTCTCCTCTCATTCTCCGGATCTGCCGTTCGGCTTCGGAAAGTAAGGTTTGTCGTCGTTCCTCGATTTCTCCGGTGATTTCTCGTTTTAATTCTTCTCCCTCGGACCGAAACCGGGCGGCGATCCGTTCTCGTTCGGCGATCATCCGGTCGTAGACCTGCTCCCGGACCCGGTCGGTGTAATTGATCCGGGTCAGCAGGACGTCCACGAGTTCGACCCCGTAGCGGGAACGAGTTTCCTCCCGGGCTCGTTGGAGGACGCCGTCCACCATGTCCTGGCGCCCGTACCGGATTTCGTCGAAGTCCTGGATTTCTTCCTCCTGTTCCTCCACCTCCTCGAGCTGGCGCTGAACGTCTTCCTCCAGTTCCAGGCGCTGATTGCGGACGACCTCGATGAGCTGGGTCTCGGAGATCGCGTCCTCGAGACGGGAGTTAATGATCGCTCCGATCCGCTGATCGGCCGCGGCCTCGTTGCCCACGGATTCGAAGAACAGGATCGGGTCCCGGATTCGCCATCGGGCACTGGATTCCACGATCAGGGTCCGGAGGTCCGCGGTGGAAATTTCGTGCTGATCTCCGTCCCAGTCAAGGATCCGGGCGTCGAACCGATGAGCCTGATCGAGGAACGGAATTTTAAAGTAGAGTCCGGCGTCGACATAAACCTGATCGGGATATTGTTCCTGCATGTACTCGATCTGATCCCCCACTTCTCCCTCCTCGGTGTAGCCGAGCCCCGTGATCACGGCGTACTGGACCTCCCCGAACCGGGTCACCACGACCTGTTCGTATTCGGGGACCACGTAGGCCGTCCCCGAGACGAACAAGCCCACGAACAGCAAAACCACGATCCCGATGATTCCCAGAGCCCAGGCGAGGTATCTCATGGCGAGTTCCCCTCCCCGGCTCCGTCAATCTCGAAGTCGTCCAGCTGCATGTGGGGCAAAACCCCGGGAACCGCCGGATCGACGATAAAGACCCGTTCGCTGTTCTGGAGCACGTTGTTCATGGCATCGAGGTACAGCCTGGTTCGGGTCACTTCGGGAGCCGCTTCGTACGATTGAAGGATTTCGTTGAACCGTTCGGCGTCCCCGCGGGCTTCGTTGACGATTTCGGCCACCTGACCGCGGGTCCGTCCGAGCCGCTCCTCCACTTCTCCGCGCGTCTCCGGAATGATCCGTTCCCGTTCCCGTTCGGCTTCGAGCCGCAGCTGTTCCCGGGCCTGCCGGGCACTGTCGACTTCCTGGAAGGCGGGGAGCACCGGTTCGGGCGGTTCGGTAAACTGGAGTTCCACGTCGTCGATCTGAATTCCGGATTGATACTGGTCCATGATGGATTGAAGCTGTTCCCGGGCGTCCAGCCGGATGTCCTGACGGGCCCGGGTCATGACGTCCGTCGCGTTCCAGTCCCCGATGACCCGACGAACCGTGGCCTGAGCGGCGTCCCGGAGCACCGACTGTTCGTTCTTGATGTTAAACACCACGTTCCGGGGGTTTTCCCGCCGGTAATGAATCTCCCAGCCGACCCGTGCGACCCCGAGGTCCCCGGTCAGGATCAGCGATTCCTCCAGGTATCCGCTCCGTTCCAGGTTGGTTCCGTCCTGTCCCTCGCGGGGTCGGTACCCGAAGGATTCCGAGAACACCCGCTCGGTGTTCACGATCCGAACGGTTTGGATGGGCGGGGGGAATTTGTAATGGAGGCCGGGCTGAACGGTATGCTGGTAGGAACCGAACTGCATCAGAACACCCTGTTCGTCCCGGTCCACGGTGTAAAACATGGTCGGGGCGAGGGAAAGCAGGGCGGCCAGGGCGAACCCGGCGAACAGGAGCAATGGACGGGAGGAAAGTTCGGTAACAAGCCAGTTCAGGACCCGGTTGAGCTGTTGCATGGGATTGGGATTCGAACCGGAATCGTTTCCGTTCATCGAATTCACCTGTCTATGATGGAAGGTGCACCGGAATCAACCTGAACCGGCATCGACCGAAACCAAAAGGATAGATGGAAGGAGTCGATTCCGAAAGGTCGGGCGAGTCAGGACAGTGACCGAACCTCTCCCCCAGCCGAGGAACCGACCTCCGATCCGAACTTCCCCGGACGCGATCAAATCCTTATCCTTCAAGGATGGGAGACGAGTAACCTTCCGAAATCAACGAACGGTTCCCGTTGGATCGCCGACGGTGAACCGTCCGAAAGGAGATGTTTGTATTGGAAACGTTTCGTCCCGCCGCCGTGGGAATCGGGTTGATTGCTGCCGTTCTGCTTTCCGGTTGTGCCGCCTTTCTGCTGGGGGCGGGTGCGGGCGCCGGAGCCGTGGCGTACTACCAGGGGGAATTTCAGGCCATCAACGAGACCACCCTTGAGCGAGCCCATCAGGCCTCCATTCAGTCTCTTGAGTCGATGGAGTTTGAAATCGTGGACCAACAGAAGGATTCGATTTCCGGGCGCGTCGAGGCTCGGACGGCCGACGACCGGGACATCACGGTGCGCACCAAGCGGCTGGAGGATGACCCCGATCTGATTCGATTCCGAATTCGGGTTGGTACGTTTGGCGACGAAGAACTGTCCCGCTCGATTCATGACGAGATCGAACAACGACTTTAGCAAACTCCTGTTCCGTAGTACCTCCGAGCACCGACCACCCGGTTTGAACCAGACCTGACGACTTTGGACGGTATGTGACCCCTTTCCGGAAGGAGAATGATCCATGGCGCTTCCCGAAGGTACTTCGGCTCCCTCCTTTTCCCTGCCTCCCGCGGGCGATCCCGAGGAACGGATTACGCTTGAGGACGCGAAGGGGTTCAATTTCTGTCTGCTGTTCTTCCCGATGGCCTTCACCGGTCTCTGTACGGAGGAGATGTGCCGGGCCTCGGACGATCTTTCAACCTACCGGAACCTGGAGGCCGAGATCCTCGGCATCAGCGTGAACTCCCCCTTCACGCTGGAGGCCTGGGCGGATCGGGAGGACATCCGGGTCCCTCTGCTGTCGGACTTCAACCGGGAGGCCGTGGAAGCCTTTGACGTCAAACGAGACGAACTTCGCGGCCTCCGCAACGTCGCCAACCGGGCGGCGTTTCTGATCGACAAGCAGGGCATCATTCGGTACAGCTGGGAGTCCGAGGATCCCTCCAACCTGCCGCCGTTTGACGAACTGGAGGAAACGCTGGAAGGTCTCTGAACGACCGGCAGAATACCCCTGAACGCCGGAGGCGTGGAATAATGGAACCCCGACCGTCCGGTTCGTCCCGACAGGGCAGAGGAGCCGGGTTGAACCCGGAGAACCGGTTTGAACCCTTCCACGTGGAGGAGGCTCCGGAGGGGGAACCCGAACGAACCGTCCCCACGGAATACTACCGGGACGAGGCCGAGTCGGTCCTGGCGGAAAACAACAGCCCCGACATTCCCTTCACCTACAGCCTTAATCCGTACCGCGGTTGCGAGCACGGGTGCATTTACTGCTACGCCCGTCCCACCCACGAGTACTACGGACTGTCGTCCGGCCTGGATTTTGAAAGCAAGATTTTCGTCAAGACCAACCTGGCCGACAAACTCCGGGCCCACCTGATGGACCCGAGCTGGGAGCCCCAGTCCGTGGCCCTGTCCGGCAACACCGATCCCTACCAGCCGGCCGAGGACCGGTTCCGGCTCACCCGCGAGGCGCTGGAGGTCTTTTACGAGTTTCGTAACCCCGTCTCCATTATCACCAAGAGTGCCCGGATCACCCGGGACGTCGATCTGCTGTCAGGCCTGGCTGAGCTGAACCTCGTTTCCGTCACCCTGTCGGTCACCACCCTCCGGGATGACCTCGCCCGGACCATGGAACCCCGTGCGGCCCGACCGCAGCGGCGGTTGGACGCCGTTCGGACGCTTTCCGATGCCGGGGTCCCGGTGGGGGTGAACGCGGCCCCGGTGATCCCGGGGCTCACCGACGAGGAACTTCCGGCCATCCTGGAGGCGGCCGCCGACCACGGGGCCCGAACCGCGTCCTACATCATGGTGCGGCTTCCCCATTCCGTGAAGGACCTGTTTGACGACTGGCTGCGGCGCGAACTCCCCGACCGGAAGAACAAGATCCTCAACCAGATCCGTTCCGTGAGGGAAGGGCAACTGAACGAGGTGGAGTTCGGCCGTCGGATGAAGGGGGAAGGAGAACTGGCGGAGTTGATCCGTCAGCTGTTTGAACAATCGGCCCGCCGGTTCGGGCTGGACGGGCCCGGGGCGACCCTGTCGACCGACCGGTTCCGGCGCCCGGGCGGTCAGACGACGATGTT
>CAYPTI010000093.1:0-1849 GCA_964413525.1 uncultured bacterium
CGTTTTCTCCGATCTTCTTGTATTTGTCCCGGGCCGAGGCGGACTTCTTTACAAAATCATCGCGTCCGTTTCCGTTGGTGCTCACCCACCATCACTCCCTGCCAAAAGCTGATTGTGTCCCGAATTGTGTGTAAATTCGGTCTCCACACGGGCTTGATTTTGTCATCCCGGAACAAACCGTGGACCACCAACCGTCACCAACGACCTGAATCGTCGCGGGATAAGGCTCCTGAACCGGGAGGCGAAATCACCTCGGAGTTCAGGTTCCGGCTGACCGAGAATGATGTGAGGAGGCCGATTTTAAACCCAAAAATGGACGTGACCAAAAGGATCAACACGCATTTGAAAAAGTATATCATTCCCCCGGATCAGCCAAAGTTACGCCCCGGATCCACAGCGACACGCCCATCTGATATCCTCGCCGGGAGGGGTTGTTCGATCTGTTCTTCCGCGGAAAGGGGAGCGTGTCCTATCCGAATTCACGCAAAAGACGGACCGGATTGAACGCGCTGAAAGGAGGGTTTTTTCGGCATGGCACTGGATGAGAGCGAACGGCGGTACCTCAACCAAACTCGGGTGGGGCATCTGGCCACGGCAAACGACCGGGCCGAACCGGCCGTGGTTCCGATTTGCTTCGGGCTGGTAAACGACCGGATCGTCTCCGCCATCGACGAGAAACCTCAAACCGTGGAGGCAACGGACCTTCGTCGGGTCCGGGACATCCGGGACAATTCACGGGTCGCCCTGATCGCCGACCGCTACCGGGAGGACTGGTCCAACCTGAGCTGGCTCCAGATCCGCGGTCGGGCCGGACTACTCCTCCCGGCGGACGAACATCACGGTCCGGCGGTTCGGGCCCTCCGGGACAAGTACGATCAGTACCGGGAACACAACCTGGAGGAACGACCGGTCATCCGGATCGAGGTAAATCAAACCGTAAGCTGGGGCCTTGCCGGCGATTGAAGGAGTCCTTCCCTTACCTCAGCCGATATGCTCCGTCCGATCCCGAAGAGCCTCAACGATCCGAGAGAAACGAGGACCCCAGGGATCGGTAGCGTGCACACCTTCCCCTCTACATCCGGAAACCCTTATAACGCAGGATACCTTACGGATGGTTCCGGGGGCATCGTACGCAGGCGGTCCACCCGTTCCGAGGAAGGGTTCCCCGAACCCTGTCAGAAAAACCGAGCTAGTTGTTGCTGTCCTGGTCGGAAGGAGCGGGTTCCATCGGCTGGTCGAGTTCTTCCTCCAGCTCATCCAGGTCGACTTCCTCTCCCCCGCAACCGATCACGGCACCGAACGCAAACAGTACCACCAGCGACAGGGCCAGAAAACGCTTCACACTCTGCATGACCAATCACCCTCCACAAAAAATCCTTCCCTTGTCTATCAGCAGTTTACCGGTTCAGGGTGGGACTTCAATATCGTTGGGAATGACCGGAACATTGTCCTTTATGGGCGGACCTCAGGACCGGAGATTCAACACCGGATCAATAACATCCAGCGATTCTACCTCAACCAACCCACGGTCGGTTAGGGCAAAATCAGGAATGGCCGTAATTGAAAGGAACATCAGGTACATGAACGGCTTGGGGAAGTCACATCCGAGGGAACGCACCGCCCGATCCAGTTCCCGTTCCCGGTCAGCCATCCGGTCCGGCGGAAGATCGGAAACAATCCCCCCGATGGGTAACTCAAGGGTTGCCAGCGATTCTCCCTCCTCAACGACGACCTGTCCGCCGCCCATGTCACGGATGCGGTCGACGGCATCCTTCATGTCGCCGGGGTTCGTCCCCACGCAAAGTACGTTGTTGTCGTCCGGGGACGCCGAGGTGGCAAACGCACCGGC
>CAYPTI010000093.1:1949-7255 GCA_964413525.1 uncultured bacterium
AGCACGTCCGCGTACCGTCCCGGTGCGATCCCCCCGACGAGGTTGTCGATCCCGTAGATCTCCGCGCAGTTCAGGCTGGCCATCTGTATGGCCTGAACCGGATCCACCCCCTGCCGGATGGTCTGCCGGACAAGGTGATCCAGGTGTCCGTGGTCCAGAACGTCCTCGGCGTCAACGTCATCGGTGCAGAACGCCACCCGCCGGGAGGGCAGATTGTACTCGGTCAGCACCCGGCTGTTTTCCTCCAGAAAATGAGCCACCGAGGACTCCCGAATCATGACGTACATTCCCCGGCGAAGTTTGTCGGCCATCTCGTCGGCCGAATAGCTCTCGTGGTCGGCCCGGATGTCCATCGCGGCCAGGGTCGCGAGGTCCTTCCCGGAGGCGTACGGCGCGCACCCGTAGATCCCCAGGTTGTTTTCGTCCGCCACGGTCAGCGCTTCCAGGGTGTCCTCGTCCCGTTCGTAGATGAATTCCTGGACCGTCTCCCAGATCCCCACGCATTCGTCCCAGTGTTGAGCTTCCCGATGGTCCTCGGGGGTCACCTCGTATCCGACCGTGGACGGCGGCAGGGTGTACGGAGTTTTAAACGGGACGCCCCAGAAGACCTTCATTGGCGTTTGCCAGGCTTCGTCAAGAAAATCCCGTACCCCCTCCAGTCCTCTCACCACAAGGATCTGATCCAGGCCGGAGATCACCGTGGTGGTCCCCCTGGGAACGACCAGCTCGGCAAACCGAGTCATCGACAGTTTGGAACATTCAACGTGAATGTGACCGTCCACCAACCCCGGCACCAGGTAGGAATTCCCTGCGTCCAGCACCTTGGTAGTGTTTCCCCGGAGGTGATCCACCTCCCCGACCCGGGCGATTTTCGAACCGATCACGGCCACATCATCGGATCGGATCTCCCCGGTGTATACGTTGACCAGCCGTCCGTTTTCAATGATCAGGTCAGCCGGGTCCTCCCGTTGAATCGCGTTCGCCAGTTCCTGGTCCATCGTTCGTCCTCCCGGTTTTGATGAATTTGTCCACTCGTTCCTCTATCCCCTTCTCAACCGGCCTTAGACCGGATTTCCGGCGTGACGTGCGAGAATCAGACGACCTTCTCGAACCCCATTCGAAATCCGCTTTCCCTCACGACCTTTCGATGTTCCCTCGGCACTCGTACAGGTACCCGTCCGGGTCCCGGACAAGCATCATCCGTCCCGGGGGCCAGGGGACCTCACGGGGTTCCTGAACGACACAGGCCGGCGGTCGAAGGTGTTCGGCGATACGGTCGGCCCGTTCCTCCAGCGACTCGCTGAATTCCAGAACCGTGACCTGCCCCTTTCCACGCGGGGGCTCCCCGGGAGATTCGAGGCCGAATTCGGCCAGGACCTCCGGATCGAAGTCCGGCTGGAGTTTCAGTTCGACCGAACCGGTCCGGTAGGAGACCGACTCGTCACCGATCCGCTCGGGAGTGAGCCCGAGGCATTCCTCATAGAAACGGCGGGAACGGTCTCGATCCTGAACCATAAGAAAGACCTGCGTCAGCTCGGTCAATGATCGATCCCTCCTGTCACCGGAATGACGTGCTTCGAACGACCGGACAAACTCCCTCCGGACGAACGCCCCACTTCAATCACGCCGGGACATCAGGCGGACGCCCGGCGCCGAGGATCGAATCGATACCCGGCCTCCCGACCCCGTTCCATTCGCGGAAGCTGACGGCTCACTTCGGCCAGATCCCCCGGCCCCCGGAGGGCAAACAAACCATCAAGGAAAGGAAGGGCTTCCTTCATTCCCCGGGTCTCGGGTTCGTAGTGTCGGTCCGACGCCAGGGGATTAAACCACAGCAACAGACCGCTCCTCCTCCGCAACCAGGCCATTCCGCGTCGAAGTCGGTCAATTTCTCCCTGATCCAGACCGTCACTCATGATTACCACACACGACCGTGAGTGAATCCGGTCGTAAAGTCTGTTCCGGAGGTCGTCAATCGCCCGACCGATGCGGGTCCCTCCTCCCCACTGCTGAAGAGCTTCCGTCAGGTGACGAACGTCCTCCAGGGTACGGTCCTCCCTGTCGAGCAGTGGCGTGATGTCCTGAACGTCGTGATCGAACAGGAGCACATCGACCTGTCGGGCGGTTGCGTGCAGCGTTTTCAGCAGGTTCAAAAGATATCCGGGGGGGATGACGTCCAGTACCGATCGGCTTACGTCCGCCACCATCACCAACTCGGACCGGTCAACCCGTCTCTCACGACGAGGAAGATCCAGCAGCACCCCGCCGGTTTGTAGGTTTTCCCGCAGAGCCCGACGGACGTCGGGGAGCGGGTCCCTTCGCCCCGTCCCCCGTTTGCGGCCCACCGAACGGGCCACAGCCCGGCAAAACGTCACAGCTTCCCGGTCGAGATCGTGGGAGAATCCACCGTCCGGAGACGAATCGGGGTCGATCCGGTCCCCGGCCGGACTGTAAAACGCCCCGGCTTCCGCAGGCTCCTCCGTCCGACGGTTGGATTCCGATCCGATCCGGTCGTCATTCCATTCTCCCGTCTTCTTCCGGAGACTCGTGTTATCTTCCAGAGACCTGTCCGGAGCGCTGGAATCAACCGAATCGGACCCCGAGTCCTCAACCTCGGTCGAGACGGTTTGGTTCTCGGGACCGGCTGCTTTCCCCCGGTTCCAGAGATCAAACCAGAACCGTCGAAACAACCGTTCGAAGACAGCCCGGTCGGACGGATCGCTGATGAACGTGCTGCAAAGAGCCTCCCTGACCTCCAGGCGATCCAGCGAGGGAAGACGGGACAGAGCGTCCAGCCCGTCCACTCCGGCGTGGGCGGGGATCGAAACCCCCTCCTCCCGGAGGGACCGGACGAGGGAAAGGACCCGGTCGGTCAACCAGCGACTGTCCCGGGGATCCGGTTCGACCGAACGGGCGTTCATGAGGACGCTTCGTCACCGGTGTCGAGCTGGCTGGCTTCGATAAGTACGTCCTCCAGTTCGTCCTCAATTGTGCTTACATCCTCGGCCTCTTTCAGCAAACATCCAAGGGTCTGTTCCAGTTCCTCCCGGGTCAGGTCGTCCCCGTTCGCCGGGGAAAGGGCCTTCAACGCCTCCCCCCAATCGATCATTTCCGCCAGACCGGGCCGCTTGAGCAGGGCTCGATCCCGCAGGACCGAGGCCACCCGGCACATGGCTTCCAGCCGGTCCTCGGAAAGTCCGCCAACCTTCCGATCGATAACGGCCTTTTCCTTCGTCCGATCGGGCAACTCCAGGTACAGGTACAGGCAGCGCCGTTTCAGCGCATCGCTCAACGCCCGGGTCCGATTGGACGTCAGGACCACCACGGGACGGTTCCGGGCCGTCACGGTGCCGAGTTCGGGAATGGATACCTGAAAATCGGAGAGAAATTCCAGCAGAAAGGCCTCGAACGCCGGATCGCTTCGGTCCACTTCGTCGATCAGCAGGACGGGGGGATTGTCCCCTTCATGTCTCAGGGCCTCCAGCAGGGGCCGTTCCTGGAGGTACTCCTCCGAGAACACCGACTCGGACCCGGTGTCTACCGACGCTTCTCCTGCCTGGATCGTCAACAGCTGCCGGGTGTAGTTCCACTCGTAAAGTGCCTGCTCAAGGGTCAATCCCTCGTAGCATTGGAGTCGGATGAGCCGGGTGTCCAGGGCCCGGGCGAGGACTTTTCCGAGTTCGGTCTTGCCGCTCCCGGGTTCCCCCTCGAGCAGAAGGGGTTTCCCCATCGTCAAACTGAGGTATACCGGGACCACGGTCCGTCGATCCGCCACGTAATCCTCCCGGTCCAGCAACGATTCCAGTTCGTCGAGGGTGAGGGATTCAAAAAATCCCATGGACCATCACCGGGAACCGTTCCTTCGTCCGTTCATTCCTCGGGTTGAACCTGATTCTCAATCGAGGTAAAGAATTGCTTGGTTAGCTTGTTGGCCACCGGTTTCAGCATCCGCTGGCCCATCTGGGCCAGTTTGCCGGAGATGTTGGTGCTGGCCCGCCAAGAAACCACCGCACCGGTCTCCCCTTCGGACAGGGACATGCCCGATTCCATCTGAAATTCACTTCCACCGCCCGTTCCCCGGCCGGTGGCCTTAACCTCCGGAAAGTCGGCCCGTTCCACCTCCACCATCACCTTAAAACTGGGTTTCATGGGACCGATGCCCACCTTCATCACGGATGCGAGATGCTGGTCCGTCCGGATCTGCCGGGCTTCGATCGTTTCCCGATCGGCCTCCGGCCAGATCGTCTCGTCATCCGAGGAATCCGGTTCCAGGGCATCCACGTCGACGTCCTCGTCCTCCACGGAGACCAGAAACTGACAGCCGGGAATGGCCCGTCGCAGGGCCACCGGATCGGTCAGCACAAGCCAGGCTTCCTCTGTTGCTAATCCCTTCAGCTCAAATTCACCGGAAAATTCCACCGTTATCGCTCCTCCTGGATTCGGTCATGTAATCGGTCCAGCGCTCGACGCGTGTACACCTTCAAAAGCTGAAGACGGTACTCGGCGCTCGCCTGCAGATCGCTCAGGACCTCGTCCTCCTCGATCGACCGATCCGCTGCCGCGGAGGCCTCCTCCAGAACCTCCGGCTCGAGGGTCCGACCCTCCAGGACCTCCTCGGCCCCGGTCAACCGGCACGGGTAGTTTACCATCCCGTTGGCCGCCAGGCGGGCCTTCTCCACCCGGTCCCCGTCCAGGGTTATTACCGCCGCCACCCCGACCATGGCGTAGCCGGAGGACGGAGATGGTTTCTTGACGTAGGTGCTGTGAGTCGAATCGTCGTGGACGGGAAGCTCAAGCGAGGTCATCAGTTCCTCTTCCCCGAGATCGGTCATGAACAGTCCGTAGAAAAAGTCCTCCGCCGGGATGGTCCTCGTTCCGTCCGGTCCCCGTGCGTGAACCGTTCCCCCCAGGGCAAGGAACGGGGCCGGCAGGTCCGAGGCCGGGTCGGCGTGGGCGAGGTTCCCCCCGATCGTTCCCCGGTTGCGTACCTGGACGTCCCCCACCTCCGACGCGGCTTCCGCCAGACAGGTTGCTTTCGCCCGCAACTGTTTGGACCGTTCCAGGTCGACGTGGCGAGACAGGGCTCCAACCCGGAGGGACCCGTTCTCCTCCTCGATCCCGGCCAACCCCCCGATCGACCGGATGTCGATCAACACGTCCGGCTGGGCCAGCCGTTGCTTCATCATGGGGATCAGGCTGTGTCCTCCGGCCAGCAACTTGGCCTCCCGATCCTGGTTTTCCCGTAGCAACTCAAGGGCCTCCTCAACGGTCCCGGCCCGGTGGTAATCAAACGGCGCTGGAAACAT
>CAYPTI010000094.1:0-3004 GCA_964413525.1 uncultured bacterium
TCCGGACCCCCGGCGTAGTTAATGTTGAATTCGTTGGGGAACTCGTACCCCACGACGTCCATGAACGTCTGGACGCTGTGAGATTCATTGATTCCTTCCGGGAAGACGCTGCCGAGGGAAAGTGAAGTTTGAGCGTGGGTCGAGGTCGGAAGGAGGGTGACCGCGGTGATGAACAGGATCAACATCACAGTAAAGGTTACCGGACGGTTGGATCGACGGGGCTTCATCAACAACACCTCAAAAAAAGACGCGAAAGATGAACTGGTTAGGTCTCGGTTCCGGTTCCAAGAGTACGTTAATCGGCCACCTTGTCGAGGGCCGGAGCCGGCCGCTCGTCGAAGTCCGGCTCCAGCTCCACACCGAGGGCGTCGGCCAGCCGGTTGATGTAGTTAAACCAGCTGGAAATCTCGGCGACCTCCAGAATTTCGGCGTCACTGAGGCCGACATCCCGGAGGGGTTCCAGGTCGTTTTCAGTCATGTTCGGGGCGTCGCTGGTGACCTTGATGGAGTAATCGAGGATGGCCTGTTCTCGTTCGTCCAGCTCAAGGGTTTCGGGATCGTCCTGCAGTTCTTCAACCAGCTCGTGGTCCTGCGAAACTTGACGGAGAAACTCCCCGTGGGTGACCTCTCAATAATGGCAATCGTTGTAGGAGGAGACGGCGACGGCGATCATTTCCTTGGTCTTCCGTTTCAGTTCGCTGGGGAAGAACAGCAGTTTGGAAAATTCCATAAATGATTTAAAAGCGGTTTCGTTCAGGCTGTGAATCTTGATGATGTTGGAGACGGTTCCTCCCCGGTTCTTAATCTGATGGTTGTAGATGGACTCCCTGTAACCGTCCACCTCGTCCTGCTCCAGCGTATCAATCCAGGCCATGAAAAAGAGCCTCCTTCAGAAAGATGGAATCATAAACGTTGGTTCCGGCGAACAATGAAACGTTCAAAAACGGAGGTTATAGACCTCATCGGGCGTTCTTCATGTCGAACAGGTCGATAACGTATATCATCGATTCATTTTCTCAAGTTTCCCACGGGAGCAGAGCGGGTTGTTCCCGAAACGTCTGTTTCAATTCGACCCGATTGATCTTACCGGTTACGCCGCGGGGAAGTTTGTCGACAAACTGGACGTGCTTGGGAAGTTCGTAATCGGCCAGGTCTCCCCGGGCGAAGGATCTGAGTTCATCGGACGTGAGGTCGGAGTCGGTCCGGGTCCGGACGACGGCCACCACGGCCTCCCCCCAGTCGGGGTGGGGAGCCCCCACGACCGCCACTTCTCGGACGTCGGGGTGTTCGTCGAGGACGTTCTCGACCGGAGACGGATACACTTTCATGGCTCCGCTCATGATGAGGAAATCTTTACGATCCACGAGGTAATAGTATCCGGCTTCATCGTAGTAACCGAGGTCCCCGGTGAGGTACCATCCATCCTGGAGTTTTTCCTCCGTCACCTCGGGCAAATTCCGGTATCCGGTCATAACCGTTTGCGTGTTAATCGCGATTTCCCCGCGGGTGCCCGGTTCCACGGGCTCTCCGTTCTCGTCCAGAACCGCCATGTCCACAAAGGGGTTTGGTTTCCCGCAGGCATTCAGCAGATCCGAATTCTCGTCCAACCCTCTTTTGTGGTCGTCATTCCACAGTATAGAGGCCCACGGGGCGGCGATTTCGGTCATGCCGTAGTACTGATGGAGCCGACACTGAAAAACCTGTTTGGCCGACCGCAGGACGGCCGGCGTGGCGGATTCGGACCCGTATGCCAGCAACCGGACGGAGGACAGGTCGCGGGGTTGTTTTTCCTGGACCTGGATAACCCGTCGCAGGGCGGTCACCACCAGAGCCGTCGTGGTCACGGAATGCTCTTCAATCAGGTCCAGAAATTCCTCCGGATCGAAGTCGCCGTCCGGAAGGATGGTGGTCATCCCGTTCATCAATCCGAACATCGAATAGACACAGGTCACCCCGGCGTGGGGCGTAATGTTCAACCAGCTGTCCCCATGGTTCAACCCGGCTCCCAGCACCCCCTGGATCATCGATTCACGAAAGGCTTCCTGGGTCAGTTGAGCTCCCTTGGGTTTACCGGTGGTTCCCGAGGTATAGATGATCATGCAGAGATCGTCATTGTCCAGCCGCGGATAGTCGGGGGTCGGCTCCGCCCGGTCCAGGAGTTCGTCGTAATCGTGGGGGAGGTCGTGTTCTCCGCCAAATCCGACAAGAGTCCGGTTTTCCTCCCGCAGGGAGGGGAGGTGTTCGGAAAGCGATTCCACGCAGTTTCCCTGCGCGAACACCACGCGGGCATCGGAGTCGCGAATGATGTGCAGCATGTTCTTCGTTGTGTAGCGCCAGTTAATGCCCGTCCGGACGGCCCCGATCTTGAGACAGGCAAACAGAATCTCCGGTTTTTCCAGGTGTTCGTGACCCAGGGAGGCCACGACGTCTCCCTTGCTGACGCCCAGCTCCTGGAGAGCCGAAGCCAGGCGGTCGGACCGGCGGTCCATCTGCCTCCAGGTGCGTTTGGTGTCTCCGCTGATGAAGGCTGTTTTGTCTGGCCACGTGCGGGCACACCGCTGGACGAAATCACGAAGTTTCAGCGACTCCATGCCGGTTCAATCCTCCGAATGGAAATTGACATCAACACCGATTACGCGATCCCGTGGATAAAGGTGATGGTCTGGGGAAACAGAAAAATGATCGCCGCGCACAGGATGAACGCCAGGAAGAACGGGAGGATGCCCTTAAAGACGTCCTCCACCCGGATGTCCTCGTCGAGCCCGGCCACAATGTAGACGCTGATTCCTACCGGCGGGGTAATGGCGCCCATGGTGGAAACCACGCCGATCAGGATCGAGAACCAGAGCAAATCGAACTGAAGGGCTTCGGCAACCGGGAAAAAGATCGGGATCGATACGATTAAAAAGCCGAGCGCGTCGGTGATGCAACCGCCAATCAGGTAAATCAGTAAAATGACCAGCAGGATGCCCCAGGTGGGAACCGGCAGGGCCAGGGCCCAGTC
>CAYPTI010000094.1:3104-7211 GCA_964413525.1 uncultured bacterium
CGCTGTCCGGTTTGGACGGCGATGATAATCAGGAGCACACTTGGAGGGATCAGGACCCCCAGCACCCCTCCAACCGCCACCGCTCCTCCGCTGAACGAGGGTTCGTAGTCGTATTTCTTCATCTCCGGAAGCGCGATGGTTCCCATGGTGGCCGTGGTGGCCGTCAGGGAGCCGCAAATGGCTCCGAACATGGCGCTGGCCACAATCGTGGTGCTGGCCATGCCGCCCTTGAATGAGCCGACCCAGGTATAAGCTGCTTCGTACAGGGCGTTCGTGATCCCGGAGCGGTAGGTCAGCGTCCCCATGAGGACGAACATCGGGACGACCATCAGGTTGTAGGAGGAAAATTGGGCCCAGACGGTCGAGGCCGTCAGGTGGGAGGCCGGGTCCCATCCCAGCACCAAGACGATGCCCACGTAACCGGTGACCAGCATCGAAATTCCGATCGGTTTCCCAAGCATCAAAACGACGAGCAGAAAACCGATCCCGAGAAGGGCGATCGTGGTTCCGCTCACCCGTCTTCCCCCGGGTGGGACTCGTTTGATTCATCGTCCGGGGCCACCACGTCGGCGACCTCCCCTTCCAGCGAGAAATCCTCCGCCGACTCGGGCCAGATAACGGCCCGGAGGTCCCGGATACAATCGACCAGCAACGCCAGGGTCATGGCGAGGGTTCCGATGGTCACCAGGTAGACGAACGGCCACACGGGCCAGTGGAGGGTTCGAGTTCCCTCTTCCGCGAGATAGACCTGGTGGGCGTAGTCAACCAGCCACCAGGTCAGGAACCCGAAAAACACCGCGCTGCCGGCCATCATGAGGCCCTTGATCAGGCCGGCCAATCGAGCTGGTAGCAGGTCCAGAAGAAGGTGTACGGAGACGTGGTCCCGGCTGAGCTGAGTGTAACCGAGGCCGAACGAAATGGATATCGCGCCCAGCAGGGAGACGTAATCATAGGTCCCCTGCAGAGGGGACACCGTGATCCGGAGGGTCATGTTGAGCACCATGACCGTCAGGATGCCCACCAGACAGATTCCCGCAATGGCCCCAAAAAATCGATTCACCGATCGATTGATGCGGTCGAGTAGATTCATAAAGAAAACGTATTCCCTACCGGTCCTGACAGATGATGGATCCCATCGACCGGACGAATTACCAGGAGACGAAACCCTGAAAACGTGCTGTTTTGGATTCTACAAATCCGCAGTCCAATGCCCATAAACGTAACTGCCGGGGTCGGTGTGTTAAGTCGCTAGGAACGTCTGAGCTGAAGATTCATCATTCGGTGTCAAGGTCCCAGAGTTCCGAGTAATGGTCCCGGAGTTCCCGGATCCGTTCGATCACTTCCCGGGCGGGCAACCCCTGAGCCTCTTTTTCTTCGATCCAGTCCTCAACCAGCGGATCCAGCCGCTGGTCCCACCGTTCCTCTTCCTCCTCTGACAGTTCGATGATCTCCGTACCATGGTTCTCCCGGGCCCAGCGAAGGGCCTGTTTGGTGTGAATCATGTCGTTGTAAGTCCCGGTCCAGATGGTCATTTCATGCCGCAGTTCGTTGATGACGGTCTGGACGTCGCCCGGGAGTTGGTTCCACTTGTCCTGGTTCATGACGGCTACGAACACGCCGACGTCCGTGGGATAATCGATGATGTAGGGTAGAAATTCGGCCAGTCTGAAGTCTTTAAGAACTTCCCTGGAAGTGATGTTTCCTTCGATCATGCCTCGCTGCAGGGCCTCGGGTACCTCGGGCATCGGCATCCCCTGGGCGGAAATCCCGAGCGCTTCGGCGATGGGAATGGAAGCTCCGCGTGTCCGCATTTCACGGCCCTCAAGGTCCTCCAACGAGTCGGCCGGCTCGGTGGTTTGAATGTAGGCCGGTTCCGTGGTGAACACGGCGATTACCTTCAACCCTTCCAGCTCCTCGGGTTGAAATTCTTGGACGATGTCCGAGGCGACCTCACTGGCAACGGTGGAGTTCGGCAGGTGGAGAGGCAAACTGAACGCAGACATCAGGGGAAAACTACGCGGGTCGTAGGAAGTCAAACTCAATCCGGCGTCGGCGATGCCTGCCTTCACACCGGAGTACGTTTCTCCGGCTCCGAGAAGTGATCCACCGTAATGCAGCTCTACTGAGACCCGGCCGTCGGTGCGCTGTTCAAGCTTTCGAGTCCACTCCTGCAGATGCCTGTGTGGAAACCCAATCCGGGGGGCAAAGTTCGAGTAGGATATGGTGATTTCGGAATTGCCGTCCTGGGCTTGAACCTGGTTTGCGGTCAGCATCGTGGAACCGGCAAGGACACCGACGACCAGCAAAGCCAACATTCCGGTCGTAAGGGTTCGCATGGTCTGATTCATAGGTATCTCCTCCTGAAGAGCTAAAACCAACGTGCTTAACTTTATGGTTATCTTCATATCATCCAGATACGTTGTACTACCCAGCAAACCCCATGTCAACAAAAGACGTATCGGTTTTGGAAGAAACCAGGCTGTGGGTGAAAACCAGGGGGAATGAAATCGGGTCAATCTTGTGAGGTTCGAAACAACCGGGTTACCCTGATTCGGAAACCGGTGAACCAATCATTTCGTTTGGTTAAACAACAGACTGTTGAGGAGGGTGTACGTTGGCCTGGATCAGGATGCTGGATCCCGACGAGGTTGAGGGAAGCATGAAATCGGTTTATGAAGGGGTGGAGCGAGGGGGAGCGGTGTCGGACATCATCAAGATCCACAGCCTCAATGAACGGGCGTTTCGATCGTTTATCGAATTCACCAAGCTGCTGTTTTTTAGCAGCCAGCTCGAACGGCCCGTCAAGGAAATGATCGCCGTGGCGGTTTCCGCCTACAACGATTGTTTTTATTGAGAGGAAACCCACGGGGAGTTTCTCCGTCAAGTTTCCGATTTGAGTGAAGAACAGGTGGAGCAGTTTAAACAGGACTACCGGCAACTCGACCTAAGTCAACGGGTTCGTGCGATCCTGGACTTTTCGCTCAAGCTGACCGAGGCTCCGGCCAGCATGGAGGAGGCGGACGTACAATTCCTGCGAACCGCGGGGCTTGAGGATGCGGAAATCCTTGAAGTGGCCGAAATCGCCTCCTTCTTCAACTACATCAACCGACTGGCCGATGCCCTGGGGGTGAACGAAGTTTCGCCGGACTGGTACGGGCGGGGATTTCCGGGCGAGGCCTAGCGGCGTCGAACCCCGGTCGGTCAGGAATGTATCGAGACGATGCGGTCGAGGCGGAAGGTTCGCTGGTCTTCCCTCCGGTGGCAGTAGGCGATGACGTAGTCGTTTTTCCCCTTGTGGGTCGTGCGTTTCGGGGTGATCCGACGGCTGGATCGATTGCCCCGGCTGTTTTCGTAGGTGATCTTTATGGGGGACTCGTTGAGCAGTGCCTGCTTGATCTCAGGGGGGAGGGATTCGGGGTCGGACGGGGACGGAAGCCGGATGGGACCGCCCTGGGCCTGAATCAGGTCCCCGAGGCTTCGAACACCGTCGTCTGATACGTCCCGCAGCATTCTCCCCCAGACGGCGGACAGGGTTCGGACGTCGTCCAGCGCCCGGTGGGACGGCTGGTCCACGTCAAATTCCCGGGCAACGTTGGCCAGGGAGTTGCCGGAGAAGTGGAACCGGTTGCGGGCCAGTCGGCAGCTGTCGGCCACCGGCTCCTCGGGAAGGGCTCGCCCGGCGATCTCCAGTTCGGATCGGAGAAAATTCAGATCGAAGGGGGCGTTGTGGGCCACCACAACCCGGCCCCGGATCAGCTCAAGCAACCGGTCACAGACGTCGGGGAACCGGGGTTGGCCCTTCACCATGTCCCGGGTGATCCCGTTCACCTGCCGGGCGCCTTCGTCGATTTCCCGTTCCGGATCGATCAGTTGTTGAAATTCGTCCAGGGTCCGAACGAGTTGGCCGGTTCCGTCAGTCGAAGTGGGATGGTCCTCCCTGGAGGACCTCGGCTCGTGGTCAAAATCCGGCGTGATGACCTGAACCCCGACCTCGCACACCCGGTGGCCGTAAGCCGGGGACATCCCCGTGGTTTCAAAGTCGAGCACGGCGTATTCGAGCTCCGTGGTGAGCTCACCCAGCATGGAGTTCATCCCCTGGCTCCGTTC
>CAYPTI010000095.1:0-2177 GCA_964413525.1 uncultured bacterium
AGCTGGGAGGGATGTCGTGGAACCGGAGGATCGGCGTGAGGGAAGATCACACCCCAGCTTCCGTCGGTGGGCCGCCCCCACAACTCGCCGTTGATGAAGTTGGCGATCCGGCCAAAGAAGGATCCGATGGGGGTTGCCAGTGCTCCGGCGTCCATCAACTCCCACAACGGGACGTCTTCTTTAAAGGCAAACCAAACAATCCCCGCGACCGCTCCGAGAACGCCGCCGAAAAACGACATCCCGCCCTCCCAGACTCGGAACAAATACAGGAAGTCCCGGAGGAAGGTCTGAATGTTGTAGAAGAAGACGTAGCCGATTCGAGCCCCGAGGACCCCTCCGACGGCTCCGACCAGGACGAGATCGAGGCATTTGACCGGGGGAAGCCTGAGCCAGCCCTTCCGGTGCTGGTACACCAGGATGAACCAGCCGAGCGTGAACCCAACGAGGTACGAAAGTCCGTACCAGCGGATTCCAAACCCGTCGGCAAATTCAACGAGAAAGGGGGAGAGGTCGTGCTGCCAGACACCGATCCATTCCATATCGTCGGGTCAGTTCCTCAAGCCGACGGGATGAGTTCTTCCTTCTGGAGGACTCGTTCCGCCTCGTCAATCTCCGACGGGCTGAGGATCATGTAACCGGATTCCTGACCCGGATGGGTCGTGCAGTACGCGTAATCGATGTTTATTCCGTGTTCTTCCAGGGTGCCGGAAAGTTCCGCCAGCGTCCCCGGCCGGTCGGGCATGGTCAGGGCCAGCACGTCCGCCTCCACCACCAGGAATTCCTTCTTCCGAAGCACTTCCATGGCCCGCTCGGGATCGTCCACGATCAAGCGGTCCACGGCGTGGTCCACCGTGTCCGCGGCCGTCAGGGCCAGGATGTTCACCCCGGCGTCATCGAGGGCCCGGCACATCCGGGCCAGTTCCCCCGCCTCGTTTTGCAGATAAACCGACATCTGTCGTTTTCGTTCGAGCTCCATGGTCATCGTCCCCGTGAACAAAATCAGATCGTTCAGCCTAATTATAGCGGATTATTTCAAAAATGAATCACCTTCGAACGGATTCCGTGACCCGGTGTTCGGGATCCCGGCCGAACCGCTCAAAGCCCCGAGCCACAGTCAAGGTTTGCTCGAGGTTCCGCCGGTCGACCCGGTGCGGATCGAAGGCGGTGCGACATCAGGACATCCTCCCCCCGCCAGCGGCGCGATCCGATCGGTGGCCCGATCAGGGGAGCCCGTTTTCGACCGATGGGTACGTCCCGGGACCAACCGCGGACCACCGAACGTCTCGAACGGCCTGAATCGACGCGGGACAGGCATCCTGATCCGGGAGGCGTAATCACCTCGGGTTTTACCACAATAATGGTCGTGACCCGACCATGCCCTCGAACGGAAAAAACGATATTTACCCCTGAAATGGTGTCTGTTTCCTGTGGGGGAAGGCAATCAAACCGGAGGGTTGCATTCGGAGTTACCGTTCGGTCTCGGTCGACGTTTCCACCCGAAGGCTTTCGGCCGGAGGAGATTCATTCCGGTTCCCGTTCCGTCTCCTCAAAAACCCTCTTGGTAATTGTAGAAATTAAAGTTACAGTCACAATTCCACTGTTAGTGGGCAACGGACCCATTTGTTTTAGTATGAAAACATCAAATGAAAGGAGGGTAGATCCATGAGCAATCTTATTTACAAGAGTCGTGTAAAAGATCTTATCAGCGACCACGGCATGCTTTGTGACGGCGATCTTCCGGACGCGGCCAGTGATCGTCTCGAGGCGATCCTCGAAAAGGCGGTAAAGCGGGCCAAGGCCAACAGTCGAAAAACCGTGCGTCCCGAGGATCTGTAAGCGGAGAGATTTGACACGCTGACGATATCAGCCCGGGCACTCTATGGTGCCCGGGCTTTTTTTATTTATGAATCGTAAGTCTCCTGCTCAAGCGCAATCTCCTTTGCCGCGGCGGTATGGGCCAGGGGATGATCGAGATCCTGGTCCCGGAAATCGTCGATGGTCACGTGGGTTCGCACCCGGGTGACCCCCATCTCGAACGGACGTTCGTGCATTTTTTTGACCACCTTCAACACTTCCTCAATCGGACCCCGAACCACGGTTCCCAGCGGGGTCTCCTGGAACTTCATCTCCGACAGGTGAGCGATCTTAATGCATTCCCGAATGTAACGGATGATGTC
>CAYPTI010000095.1:2277-7163 GCA_964413525.1 uncultured bacterium
TCCGACTCCTCGATGGCCCGTTCGAGGCTCTCGTCGAGGTCGGCTTCCGGATCCTCCATCATCGGCAGATGTTCGGTGATTTCTTTCTCAATCGTCCGGGGTTCAATTTCGTGTTCCTCGTTGTACTCCTGCTGGATGGCGCGGCGCCGGTCCGTTTCCTCGATGGCCTGCCGCATGGCCGGGGTGACCTCGTCCCCGTACATAACCACCCGGCCGTCGACGTTTCGGGCGGACCGTCCGATCATCTGAATGAGGGTCGTGGGCGACCGCAGAAATCCACGCCTGTCGGCGTCGAGGATGGCGACCAGCGAGACCTCCGGCAGGTCCAGCCCCTCCCGCAGCAGGTTGATCCCCACCAGGACATCGAACTCCCCTTTTCGAAGGTTCCGGAGGATCTTGATCCGGTCCAGGGTATCCACCTCCGAGTGGAGGTACTGGACCTGGAGCCCCATCGTGATCAGGTAATCGGTCAGGTCTTCGGCCAGCCGCTTGGTCAAGGTCGTTACCAGCACTCGCCGGTTCTGTTCGGTCTCCTGCTGGATCTCGTCGATCAGGTCGTCGATCTGATCGTTGGTGGGCTTGACGGTAATCGGCGGATCCACCAGACCCGTTGGACGGACGATCTGTTCGACCACCTGTTCGCTAACCTCCCGTTCGTAGTCCGCCGGGGTGGCCGAAACGTAGATGGTCTGACCGGTCTTCTCCCGGAACTCATCAAACTCAAGCGGCCGGTTGTCGTAGGCGGAAGGCAACCGGAATCCGTGTTCAACGAGTTTGTCTTTGCGGGACCGATCGCCGGCGATCATGCCCCGGATCTGGGGAACGCTCTGGTGACTTTCGTCGATGAAGGTCACGAAGTCGTCGGGAAAGTAGTCCAGCAGCGTATAGGGCGGTTCGCCGGGGACCCGGCCGTCCAGGTGACGGGAGTAGTTTTCAATCCCGTTCACGTAGCCGACTTCCTCAAGGATTTCCAGATCGTACTCGGTCCGGGACCGGATCCGCTCGGCTTCGAGTTCCTTCCCGCGGGAACGCAGTTCCTCCTCCCATTCCTCCAGTTCGGCCCGGATCGCCTTCACGGCCCGGTCCCGCTGGTCCCGGGTCAGGACGAAGTGGTTGGCCGGATAGACCACGACGCTCTCGTGTTCCTCGAGGATTTCCCCCGTCAGGGGATCGATCTCCACGATGGATTCGATCTCGTCACCGAACATTTCAAGCCGCAGGGCGGTCTCCTCGTGGGCGGGAAAAATTTCCACCATGTCCCCGCGAGCCCGGAACGTCCCCTGCGTGAAATCGACGTCGTTTCGTTCGTACTGGAGGATGAGCAGTCGGGAAAAGAGTTCCCGTCGGGGAAATTCCTGACCGACCTCCAGGGGGACGATCTTCCTCCGGTAGGAAGCCGGGGAACCCAGGCCGTAGATGGCCGAGACGCTGGCCACCACGATAACGTCCCGGCGGCGCGTCAGCGCGGTCGTGGCCGAAAGTCGAAGTCGATTGATCTCGTCGTTGATAGAGGAGTCCTTCTCGATGTAGGTGTCGGACTGGGGCACGTAGGCTTCGGGTTGATAATAATCGTAAAAGCTCACGAAATACTCGACCGCGTTGTCCGGAAAAAATTCCCGAAATTCGTTGTAAAGCTGCGCGGCGAGGGTTTTGTTATGGGAGAGGATCAGGGCCGGGCGCTGGACCTGCTGAATCACGTTCGCCATCGTGAACGTCTTGCCGCTTCCGGTCACCCCGAGCAATGTCTGATCGCGAAATCCCTCCTCCAGGCCCCGGGTCAACGCCTCGATCGCCTCGGGTTGATCGCCGGTGGGGTCAAAGGAACTCCGGAGGTCAAAGGCACGCTCGGGCTGTTCCAGCCCCTCGACCGGACTCTCCGGAAGCGTGGATCGGGACATGATCGGTTGGGGGTTACTCCCCCTTCTGAACTCCCTCCCGGTTCTCGAGTCTCTCGACCCGTTTGGTGACGTCCGCGTACTCCCCGTCCGAGGCAGTTATTTTTTGATAATGGTCCATCGCGGTCTGGTACTCCTCCAGTCCCTCGTGGGTCCGAGCCACCCAGTAGCGAAGAGCCCGCCGAACCTCGGGCTTCAAGCCCGGGTTATCAAGGTCCAGGTCCCGGGCCCGGGAGGCCGCTTCATCGTACTTCTCCAGTTCAACCATGCAGCGAAGCACGAAGGTAATCACTTTGACCTGAAACTCCTCGTCTCCCTGATCGATCTCCTGAAGCCGGTTGAGGGCCTGTTCCACCCTACCCTGCCGGTAGACGGCCATTGCCATCCGAAACAGGGTGTTGGGTTTTTTAACATGGCTGTTGTTCAATATAAACTGGTAGCATTCCTCCGCCTTCCGGTAATCCCCCTCGTTCTCGTACCGTTCGCCGATTCGCTGGATTCCCTGCCGGGCCGTGATGTGATCGCTTTGTCCGGTCAGGAGTTCCCGGTACAGCGTCAGGGCATTCTCCCGTTGATCCAGGTCGAGAAACACGTCCGCGAGGTCTTCTTTCAGTGTCCGGTCGTCCGGAAACCGGTCGTGGAGCTGGTTGTACAGACGGGTCGCCTGATCGATCTTCTTCTGTTCCCGGAGAAGGTCGGCGAGCTGCTTCCCGTACCGGAGGAGTTTGTCGTCCGACAGCGGCTTTTCGACCAGGGTGGAGAGCATCTTACGGATCGGTTCTTTGTCCTGCCGGTAGGTTTTAATCAATTCCAGCAAAAATTCCACCCGCTCTATAGACTCCTCCTCCAGAGAAACCTTCCGGTTTTCCCGGTAAAGCTCGTGAAGATACCGGGCGATGGAGGCGGGATCCTTGAGTTCGTTGTCCTCCTCCCTCTGGTCCTCCGAGTATCCGATCTGGTAATCCGTCTGGACGTAGGACTCCTTCACGGCGGACAACCAGCTCGTTCCCAGGTCGAACCATTCGTCCCACCGATCAACGTTGGCCGCCATCCGAACCAGTCTCTGCACCAGCGGCGAGTCGGGGGGCTGCTCCTTCTGAAGCCGGTGGAGAACTCGAAAGGCCTGGTCCTGTTTTCCCTGGTCAACCAGGATCCGGCTCAAGACCTTCGCGAGCCGGGCCCGCCTCGAAGGATTCAGCTCCCCCCAGTGTTCGGTCGCGTCTTCCAGCAGGGGACGCGCGGCTTCATCCCCCTCCTGTTCTCGAGTGTACCAGGCATAATCCACAATTCCGTCCGGCAGCAGAAGGTCATGTTCGTGAGCCTGTTCAAGCACCTCCCCGAGCCGCTCGGTCCGATCGGTCTGACGGAGTGCCTGCTGCCAGTTCATCACGTGATGGCGCTTCATCCCGTCCACGTTGCAAAACCAACCAAATACCGTGGCGGCCAGGTTGGGATATCCTTTGGAAAGCAAATACGTCCCGAACCGCTGGGCCGGATTCGTGGTCAATCGCCGACCGAGGTACGGCCAACCAAAGTACCCGGCAACCCCAAGAAGTCCGAGCAGGACAAGCGGGAAAAAGAGGCTCCAACCACTCGTTCGCAACCAGAGGATCCAGGCCAGGCTCGCATCCACCTCGTAATCAGGATCCCGCTCCTCCAGTCGCTCAAGGTGATTCATGGCCTGACGGTAGTCGCCCTCGTCATAAGCCAGGGAAGCCATGGCGTGAAGCCGGTCCGAACTGGGAGGGGATTCCAGTTCCTCGGCCCGCTCGAACCAGGTTCGGGCTTCCTCGGGTTCCCCCTCCTCGTATGCCCGCAGACCCCGAACGGAATACAGGGTTTCCAGAACCGGCCGGGTTCGCTCCCGAAACTCATCCCGGTCGTGCTCGAGGTATTCCTCCCCCCGTTCGATCAACGCACTCATCCGATCTGCCGAAGCGGTACGGTCCACTTGAAGCGCTTCGTCCCGCCAGGAATTCAACTCAACCCGCTGCTCCAGACTCCCCCTTAACTCCCGGTACTCTTCAAGCTCACCGAACCGCTCCTCCTCGTTCGTAAGCAGATCCAGGGCCGCGCGGGCCCCCTCCTCTCGACGCACCCGGTTGACATGCTCGACATGGTCCCGGAAGGCCTCCCGGAGGTCGCGGCGTTCCTGCGATTCAAGCCCCGAACGGGCCCTCCGCCGCCATTCCTCCAGTTCCTCTTCCTGAGCCTCCGCCAGGGAGAGTCCTTCCGCCCGGGCCATCACGTCCAGAGCCTCGCGATACAGGTCCCGGCGGGTAAGGTACTCGCCGACCAGCCGGTACGCCTCCACGGGGCTGTAATGGCGGAATTCCTCCGGGGAACGATCGGCAAACCGGCGAAAGTACTCCACGGCCTCTTGGGTATCCCCCTGAGTCCGGGCAATTTGAGCGAGGAAGTAAAGGCTCCTCTCGTTGTCCGAATCGACTTCGAGCACCGTCTCAAACAGCTGCCGAGCGGAGGACAGATTCCGCTGTTCGTACAGTTCCTGACCCCGAGCGACGGAATCCCCGACATCCGCCTGTCCCAGAGCGGGGTTCGCCAGGCCCGAACCAACCGCGAGCAACACCAACAAACCGACGAGTTTATAACACTTCAAGGCTCGTCTCGTCCTCCAGATTGTTGCGGTGAAAATCATCAAGGTTGGCCACGATCCCGGTCAAGGAAACCGTCCCGCTGGCGGGGGGAAGGTCGGGTGCGTCCCGGATCAACGGCACCAGCCGACGCATGAGCGGTTCGTAATCGTCAAACGGGTCCCCGGCGTCCCGGCTGCCGGAATGGACGGTCCCATCATCGGTGCTCAAGGAAAGGGTCACCCGGTGCGCCAGGCTGCAACTGTTCACAAGCTGACCCAACAGAGCCCGAACCGGGGACTCAAGGGTTTCCCGGACATCATCCTCGGGAGGCCAGGGAATTTCCTGTTCAAGCTTCCGGGGACGGCTGAACGCGTTCAGCGGTCGCGGATCGGAA
>CAYPTI010000096.1:0-5081 GCA_964413525.1 uncultured bacterium
TGCTGGGGGAACCCGTCTTCAACGAGGTCACGATCCGCCTGCCCGAACCGCCGAAGCACCTTGCCCAGCAATTGCGCGACCGGGGCTGGATCGGCGGGATTGCCCGGGGATCCCGGTATACCTGTGCGGCGACGGAGCAGCGGTCCCCGGAGGAAATTGACGACTTCGTCGCCGACGTGGTGGCCAACGTCCATGGATGACAGCCGGGACGAACGTCCCCTCCTGCGGGAACGGGATCCCGAGCGGGGCACCGGTCAGGCCCCGAACCCTCCCGATCACATCCCGAAAGCCCTGCGTCGAACCGACCCCCCCGACCTTCCGGACGTCCCGGAACCGCAGCTCGTCCGCCACTACCACCAGCTGTCCCGGCGGTCCTTCGGGGTGGACACGGGTCCCTACCTGCTGGGGTCCTGCACCATGAAGTACAACCCCCGGCTGAACGAACGGATCGCCGGCCTGCCGGGCTACTCCGCCGTCCACCCGAGAATGTCCGATCGTTCCCTGGAGGGTTGGCTTGAGGTGGCGGTGGAACTTCGTCGGCGGCTGCTGCGCCTGGTGGGTCTGGAGGAGATCAGTCTTCTTCCCGCCGCCGGAGCCCAGGGGGAATGGGTCGGACTCCGGGTAATCGGGGCCTTCCACCGGGCGAACGGTGACGAGAACCGCCGGGACGTCCTCATCCCGGACAGCGCCCATGGAACCAACCCGGCCTCCGCCAACCTCTGCGGCTTCGACGCCGTGGAGGTGGAATCCAACGACCGGGGCCGCGTCAAGGTGGAGGATCTTAAAAGGAAACTCTCCGAGCGCACCGCCGCCCTGATGCTGACCAACCCGAACACGCTCGGGCTGTTTGAGAACGACATCATGGAAATTCAGTCGCTGGTCCATGAGGTCGGCGGCCGGCTCTATTACGACGGTGCCAACCTCAACGCCCTGGTCGGCCGCGTCCGTCCCGGCTCCATGGGGTTCGACGTCGTCCACCTCAACCTCCACAAAACCTTTTCCACCCCGCACGGGTCGGGCGGGCCCGGCGCCGGGCCGGTGGCCTTCAGCCGGGAATTAGCCCCCTACCGGCCGGTGCCGCGATTGGAACAGGACGGAGATCGATGGGTCTGGGCTGACGAATCCGACCGGTCCATCGGTCGAATTCGAAGTTTTCAGGGCAACATGGGGGTGCTCGTCCGAGCCCTGGCCTACATCCAGCGGATGGGGGAAACCGGGCTTGAACGGGTAAGCGCCGACTCGGTGCTGGCGGCCAATTATTTACGTAAAAAGATGCCGGACGAACTGCCCCCTTCCCACGAGGGACCCTGCCAGCACGAATTCGTGGTGAGCTGTGAGGACCTGCCGGTGAAGGCGGGGGAATTCGCCAAACGACTGATCGACTTCGGTGTCCATCCCCCCACGGTGTACTTTCCCCTGGTGGTGCCCGAAGCCCTCATGATCGAACCCACCGAAACCTTAAGCAAACGGGAACTCGACCGGGTAGCGGAGGTGTTCGGGATCGTCACCGAGGAAGCCCTGGAGGATCCGGAAACCGTCCGAACCGCTCCTCACTCCACCCCGATCCGGCAACCGGATGAAGCACAGGCCGCCCGGGACCCCCGCCTGACCTGGGATCAGCTGGACTGACGGCGGGGTTCGGCCCGTTACATGATCCCCATCGCCGAGAGAGCGGCCTGGCCGTCCTCGTTGACCATTTCCTGCGTCCAGGGGGGATCGAAGGTAATCTCGCACTCCGCTGAGTCCACGCCCTCGACCTCCTGGGCCTTGGCCTCGACCTGGGCCTTCATCTGATCCGCCACCGGGCACCCGATGGCGGTCAGGGTCATGGTAATGTCGACGTGGTCGTCGTCGATCTCGATGTCGTAAATCAACCCGAGATCCACGATGTTGATCGGGATCTCCGGGTCGTAACATTCCTTCAATTTCTCTCGAATCGATTCGCGGTCCACCATGGTTCATCGCCTCCAGTCGGAATTCACAAGGATCGGTCCGGACGGAAACCGCTCCGATCGGACAGGCGGAAACGTCGACGCGTTTCCTATCCGGGGGGACTGTATTGTAAAATCCCCTGCGCCGTTCGTCGAGCCAACCCAGTTTGATCGAAAGGAGTTCAAATCCCGATGGAAACCCTGGTTGAAATCGAGGACGAGGACGGCGATTACGTTGCCGTCACGCTCGATCCCGAGGACGAAACGGTCTTCGTGCAGTATAATTTCGTAACCTTTACTCTGTCCCGCGACGAGTTCGAAGGGCTTTCCGATGCACTCGACCGGGCGACGGAGGCACTTCCCGAGCCTTAATCCCGCGTTCCACGAAGGGCGTACCCCGTGACCGAAACCGTTCAGCCGATCCTTTTCGACCTGGTGCTTCAGTACCAGTACCTGGCGGTCTTCCTTGCTCTGTTCGTGGCGGGATTCGGGCTCCCCATCCCCGAGGAATTATCCCTGTTCGTGGCCGGCTACCTGGCCGCGGTCGGGCTCATGGATCCGCTCGGAACCCTGATCACCTGCTACGCCGGAGTAATCTCAGGTGATCTGGCGACCTACTGCCTGGGACGCTGGGGGGCCGGCTGGGTGCTGGATTTGAAGTTCAGCCGCTGGCTGGTCCCCCCCGGCAAACTGGCCAAGTTTCGGCTCTCCTACCGGCGGTGGGGTCCGTGGGTTCTGGTGATCGCCCGGTTGCTGCCCGGGGTCCGGTTTCCCACCTTCTTCTCCGCCGGACTGGTTCGGATGAAGATCACCCGGTTCCTGCAGTTCGACGGCCTGGCGGCCGTCGTGACCGTCCCGATCCTGCTGGGCCTGGCGTATCTGTTTGGCCCGCTCGTCTGGCAGGCCTTCCACTCCATCATTGAGCTGGGCGACATCCTTGGCGTTCTTAGCCTCGTGATCATCGCCTCCGTCTTAGGGTATCTCCTGTATATTCGCTTACGGAACCGACCGGATCGCCGATGAACGCCGAACGCTCCTTCCGCGACCGGTTGGAGCACCGGCTAACGCGACTGGACTCCCTGGACCTCCGGCGTCGATTGAATCCCCTGGACGGGTCCATGGGACCGGTCATTCAGCGAGACGGGCGCCGGTTCATTAACTTTTCCTCCAACGATTACCTCGGCCTCGCCTCCCACCCGGAAGTTTGGTCCGCCCTCGGAGACGCCCTCGGGAAGGAGGGCGTTGGAAGCGGCGGAAGCCGGCTGGTCTGCGGCGACCGTCCGGCGCTTCATGAACTGGAAGAAGATTTAGCCGCCTGGAAAGGACGGGACGAAGCCATGGTCTTCGGCTCCGGCTACCTCACCAGCCTCGGAGTGATCCGGGCGGTCACCACCGGCCGGGATCTCGTGCTGCTGGACGATCTCGCCCACCGGTCCCTGATCGAGGGAGCCCGCCTGTCGGAAGCCGAGGTCGGGCGCTTCGAGCACAACGATCCCGAAGACCTGAACGATCAGCTTCAGGACGAACGCGAACGGTTCGACGCCGTGCTTGTGGTCACCGAGGGAATCTTCAGCATGAAGGGAGACCGGGCCCCCCTGGAACGTCTGCGGTCGATCACCCGCCGGTACGACGCCTGGCTGTTCGTAGACGAAGCTCATTCGGCCGGGGTCTGCGGTCCGGTCGGGGCCGGCCTGACCGCCGACCTCGAGGATCCTCCCGAACTGACCATGGGGACCCTGTCCAAGGCGGTGGGAACCTACGGGGGGTACGTGGTCGGAAACAAACCGCTGAAGGACTTCCTGACCAACCGGGCCACCCCGGCCATTTACAGCACCGCGCTGCCGGCGGCGCTGGTGGAAGCCACCCGGACGGCACTCGATCTCCTGCGCTCGGACGACTCCGGGAGGGAGACCCTCCGGCGGCATGTGGACCGGGTCGCCGGGTTCCTTGACGAGCGCGATCTTCCCCGGCCCGATCCCGCCTCCCAGATCGTCCCGATTCTCACCGGGTCAACGGAATCCACCCTGTCGGCGGCAGCGATTCTTCGCAACGAGGGACTCGACGCGGTTCCGATCCGCCCCCCGACGGTTCCCCGGTCCCGCGGACGCATCCGGATCAGCCTGCGGGCCGATCACACGAAAAAACACCTGGATCGGCTGCTGGAGGGACTGAAGAATCTGGAGAGGAAAGGGCTGTTAATTCAGACGGGTTCACAGGATTGATGCACGCCGGGCTCGGGAGAGAATCTACTGATCGAGGGTTTCGATCCGGTCGGCCAGGTCCCCCGAGGCGTGCATTTCCCTCAGGATATCGCTTCCTCCGACGAACTCCCCGTCGATGTAAATCTGCGGGACCGTCGGCCAGTCGGCGTATTCCTTCACGGCCTGGCGCAGGCCATCGTCCAGCAGAACGTCCCGGGACTCAAAGTCAACTCCGTGGTGGTTGAGAACCTCCACCGCCGCTTCGGAAAACCCGCACATCGGCTGCTCCGGGTTGCCTTTCATGAAGATTACAACGTCATTCTGGGTGACCAGCTGATCGATTTCTTCCAGCTTCTCTTCCATGGCAGTGCCTCCTCAGGTCGACTGTGAATTCCGGATGGTTTCCCATTCTTCGGGGGTATACGTTTTCAGCCCCAGGGCATGAATGTCCCCGTCCATGGCGTCTCCCAGGGCGTCGTACACGAGCTGATGCTGTTTTACCATCGGCAGACCCTCGAATTCCGGAGAAATCACGATAACCCGGAAATGATCCATCTCCCCCGTCATGTCCATGACCTCAACGTGAACGTCACTCAGTTCGTCCTCAATCCGCTGTTTCAAAGCGTCGGGAGCCAGCATACCAATCACCTCTGAGGGGAATCCACCTAGTGTATCAGACGGAATCGGATCGGTCAGCCCGACGGAGCCGGGAGCCCCCATCACGACCGGGTTCAAACCCTCCCTGATCCCCCTCGAAAACTGCGGCATCCCTCCCTCAACATGATAGGCTTCCTTTCGTCCGTGCGGGAAAGGTTACGGTCGTCCCGGTCTCGTCCTTTCACCTCAAGCGCGAAGTTTCCATCGGCCGGACCGAGTCCTCGTTCCGTGCTCAATTTCGATTCCGCCGGATTGATGGTTACACGAAAAGGACTGTTGCTCTCATGACCGA
>CAYPTI010000096.1:5181-7025 GCA_964413525.1 uncultured bacterium
GGATCGTCCGTACGCAGCCTGGCTGTACGGATCCGTGGGCCACATCCAGGCGTTCGACCGAGTGCTCGAAGCCTACGAACTTCAGCTCGGGATCGTGGGTCCGTCGGCTCAGGGGGAGGAAGTGCAGAAGCAATTCCACAAACTGGTCGGGTCCGAGGTCCCGGCCGGGTGGGACCACCAGCTTCGGGACGAGGTGGGAGTCCGGGTTACCTACGGCCAGACCCGGTTGGTTTTCGACCATGACGTAACCCGATCCACCCGGGCTCAGTGGTTTTCCGGTTGGGCTGCATCGCTTGGCAACATTCAGACTTCGGCCCAGCTTTCAGGTGGAGTTCGCTGGGGCAATTTTTCCAGTCAGGATTACGGTCCTCCCCTGATTCGTTCGTTCACTCCGGGATCGGGGTATTACACCCTGGTCAAACCGGTGGAATGGTACACCTACCTCCACCTGGCCGGGCGCTACGTAGCTCACGAAATTTTTCTGGACGGAAACACCCTCCACGAGGGTCCCGAAGTGGACCGTGAACCCTGGCTGGGAGAAGCCCAGATCGGCGCCGTCGTCAGCTGGTCCGCCTACCGGGTCAGCTACACCCACGTGCTCCCCACCCGGGAATTTGAATCCCAGCGACGAACCGACGACTACGGCGCCGTGACCGTCAGCCTCCGCTTCTAAGTCTTCTCCCCCGGCTCCGGCTTCCCCCCACCACCCTGGATACCGTAGGATGATGACCGGAAAGTACTTGAGTCCGCACCCGACCCACAGTTCAAACTGACCCTGTTTCATCGTCCCTTTGGCCCCGTTATCTGAAAGGAAATCTCCCGATGGAGAATCCGTATCCGGATTCCGTCTCTCACCGCGGCCCTTTTTCATTCTCCATCCTCGGCGGGGTCGTTGTGGGGGGGTTGATCGTCCTGCTGATGGTCTCCGTCTCCCCGGCGGAGGCGGAAGAAGTCATCACCTTCACTCACGAAAACGACCTGTTCGCCTGGCAGGACCGCTATTACTCCAGCGGAGTCAAGGTGAACTGGTTCTCCGGAGCCAACGACATTCCACACCTGTTTGACCAGTTGAGTCAGGCCATACACGTCCATGAACCGGACGCCGAGCGACGAATGGTCTACTCCCTGGGCCAGAACATGTTCACCCCCAGGGACATCACCGATCCGAATCCTGCGGAGGGCGATCGTCCGTACGCGGGATGGCTGTACACGGCTGCCGGGCTGATCCAGGACCGGGGGGACCGACTTGACGCCTACGAACTCCAGATCGGCATCGTGGGTCCGTCGGCCCGAGCCGGGGAAACCCAGCGCTGGGTTCACGACAACCTGTGGGGAGATGAGCCGGAGGGTTGGGACCATCAACTCCGGGACGAACTCGGGGTGCGGTTTACCTACGGGCGGGAGAACATTGTCTGGACCACCCCGGTCACTCACTCAACCGAACTGGAGTTCACGCCCGGCTGGGCCCTCTCCGTTGGGAACATCCATACCGGTGCCCAGGTGTCGGGAGGAATTCGCTGGGGAGACTACTCGGACGGTGACTACGGACCGCCGATGATCCGGTCTTACATTCCGGGAGCCGGTTTCTACGAACCCAACCAGTCCTTCGAATGGTACCTCTTCACCCAGCTGATCGGACGGGCCGTGGCGTACGAAATCTTCCTGGACGGAAACCTGCTCCATGACAGTCCCGAGGTTGATCGGATTCCCTGGCAGGGCGAGGCACAGGTCGGGGTGGTTACGAGCTGGGAAACCTTCCGACTCAGCTACACTCACGTGTTTCCCACCCGCGATTTTGAGGAGCAGGACAACATCCATCACTACGGCTCCGTCTCGCTGACCGT
>CAYPTI010000097.1:0-6948 GCA_964413525.1 uncultured bacterium
GCGATAAACCGCCGGGTGGCTCCCACGAGCTGCAGGATATCAATTTCCTTCCGGCGGGAGACAACCGCAAGCTGCACGGCGTTGACGATGATCACCACGGCCACCAGCGTGATCACGATCCCCAGGATCAGCAGCGTCCCCTGGAGAAGCTGTCCCAGGGTCTCGAGCTGACGGATTTCGGCCTGACCGTACTCAACCGAAAGCACCCCGTCCCGGCCGCTCAATTCCTCCACGAGCGACTCCACGTCCCCCAGTCGATCCGGCCGGATGCTCAGGTCCAGGGAGGCCGGCAGCGGATTTTGCTCCAGCCCGTCCAGAATTCGGGCCCCGTCCTCTCCCAGCATGGATCGCATCCGATCCATCGCCTGATCCTGACTGATGAATTCAACCGACGCCACCCGGGTGTCCGCGGCCAGGTCCGAGCGGAGGCCGTCCAGCGTCCGGTCATCCAGCCCGTCCTCCAGAAACACCGAAACAGTCGTGTCCGATTTTACATCCTCGAGAAAATCCGACAGGTTCTGCTGAACCAGAAGCACCGATCCGACCACCATCAACGCCAGCGCGGTGGTGCCCACGGCCACCAGGTTCATCAACCTCCTCCGGGTCAGGTTGGATAGGGCCGAGGAGAGAAGGTACCCCCATGAATTCACGATTCCTCCGCCCTCCGGACGAGCGTCCGATCCGGCTGGTCAACCAGGCGGCCCTCTTCCAATCGGAGGGCGGGATGGTCGTAATGTTCGGCGGTCATCCGGTCGTGGGTCGCCACCAGCAGGGTGGTTCCCCTCCGGTTGATCTGTTCCATCAGATCCAGGATGTCCCGCGACAGGTTGGGGTCGAGGTTTCCGGTGGGTTCGTCGGCCAGCAGAATGTCAGGGTCTTTGACCAGCGCGCGAGCAAAACTCAACCGCTGCTGTTCGCCGGCCGACAGGGTACGGGGAGGACTGGAGCGTTTGTCGGACAGTCCGAGCTGGCTCAGGACGTCCATAACCCGGGGATTGATCTCCCGTTTTGACTTTCCCTGAACCAGCAGGGCAATCGCCACATTCTCGAACACGGTCCGGTCCATCATCAGGTGAAAGTCCTGAAACACGACCCCGATCCGTCGACGCAGGTAGGGGATTTCTCCGGCTGACAGCTTGCCAATGTTCTGTCCGTCCAGGAGCACCTGTCCCCGGCTGGGTTCCAGGTCCCGGTAAACGAGCCTCATCAGGGTGGTTTTCCCGGCCCCGGAGGGTCCGTAGAGGAAATGGAAACTTCCCTCCGCCAGCTGGAAGGTTACCTCTTCGAGGGCGGTATTCCGGTCGAACTCCTTGCTGACGTGATGAAATTGAATCAGTGACACGATGGTTCCCGCCCTGAACCGCTCAAACCGGCTCCGGCGTCAGCAATCCCCGACGTACCAGCTCCTCGGCGATCTGTACCGTGTTCAGGGCGGCTCCCTTGCGGAGGTTGTCGGCCACCACCCAGGCGTTGAACCCGTGCTTGAGGCCCGGGTCGCGACGGATTCGACCCACGTACACCGGATCCCGTCCGTCCGCGCTCAACATGGTCGGATACACGGAGGCATGAGGATCGTCCTGAACCTCCACCCCGTCAAACTCGTCCATCAGCGATCGGACCTCATCCACCGAACAGGGTTCCACGGTTTCAACGTTTACCGCTTCCCCGTGGCAGTTGGCCACCGGAATCCGGACCGCGGTCGGGGACACCTGGATCGTGTCGTCCTCGAGAATCTTCCGGGTCTCCCAGACCATCTTCATTTCTTCCTTCGTGTAGCGGTCGTGATCGTCCAGCGTTGGGCCGATCTCGGGGATCGCATTGAAGGCAATCGGATGGGGAAATTCCTCCCCCGCCTCCACGTCCTCTCCGTCCAGCGCCCGGCGGGTCTGGTCCATCAGTTCATCCCGAGCACTCTGACCCGCCCCGCTGGCCGCCTGGTACGTGTTGACCACGATCCGTCGGATGCCCAGTTCCCGGTGTACCGGCGCCAGGGCCATCACCATCTGGGTGGTGCTGCAGTTGGGGTTCGCGATCAGCCCGTCGTGATCCTCCAGGGCATGGGGGTTGATCTCCGGAACCACCAGCGGAACCTCCGGGTCGTACCGGAAGGCACTGCTGTTGTCCACGATCACACAGCCCGCTTCAAGAATTCTGTCGGCGTGGTCTTTGACCACCCCGGAACCGGCCGAAAAGAGGACCACGTCAATGCCGGAGAAGTCAAATTCGGACAGCACCCGGACCTCCAGGTCCTCCCCGTTGAAGGACAGCGATTGTCCCCTGGATCGGGGACTCGCGAGGGGAACGAGGGTTTCCAGCTCCAGGTCTCGTTCCTCCAGTATGGACAGCATTTCCCGGCCGACGGCTCCCGTCGCACCGGCCACGGCCAGTCGTACCATCAGGCGACACCTCCGGAAACACGGCTGGTCAACCTGTCAATAATAAGGTTCCCCATTTCCTCCGTCGAACAGACCGGGTCGTCCTCTCCGGCCAGGTCGGCCGTCCGGGCCCCCTCCGCCAGGACGTCGGCCACGGCCTCCTCAATCCGGTCCGCCCAGTCCGTTCGGTCCAGGCTGAACCGGAACATCATCGCCACGGACAGGATCATGGCGATGGGGTTGGCCAGACCCTCTCCGGCAATGTCCGGAGCGGTCCCGTGGACCGGCTCGTACATACCCAGGGTTGATTCCCCCAGGCTGGCCGAGGGCAGCAACCCGATGGAGCCGCATACCTGAGCGGCTTCGTCCGACAGGATGTCCCCGAACAGGTTTCCGGTCACGATAACATCAAACTGACCCGGGTCGCGAATCAGCTGCATGGCGGCGTTGTCCACGTACAGGTGGTTCAGGTCGAGGTCCTCCGGCACCGCGTCGATCACCGTCTCCCGCCAGACCTGGGAGCTTTCGAGCACGTTGGCTTTGTCCACGGAGGTCAGTTTGCCCTGCCGCTTCCGGGCCGCATCCACGGCCACGTCGGTAATTCGTTCGATCTCCGCGGCGGTGTAGGAGAGGGTGTTGAACCCTCGCCGCGTCCCGCCGGACCCCTCGATTCCCTTGGGAAGCGAAAAATACACCCCGCCGGTGAGTTCCCGGACAATCAGCAGGTCCAGTCGCCGGGCCAGCTCGTTCTTCAACGGCGAACTGTCCACCAGTTCGGGATACACTTTCGCCGGTCGGAGGTTGGCGAACAACTCGCATTCCTTCCTCAATTGAAGCAGGGCTTTTTCCGGCCGGCGATTCATCGGGAGGTCATCCCATCTGGGCCCTCCCACCGCTCCCAGAAGGATGGAATCAGCCTCCTGACAACGGGCGAGCACGTCGTCGGTCAAAGGGGTATCGTGTTCCTCCAGGGAGGCTCCCCCGACCAGACCTTTCTCGACCTTGAGTTCGAGGTCTCTCGCCTCTCGCTCCACCAGGTCCAGCACCCGACGGGCCTGGGTTACAACTTCCGGTCCGATTCCGTCCCCCGGTAACAGCATGATCTTAAAACTCATACCAATCCGCTCCCTCACGGCACAGCAACGGGTAAAAATCAACCCGTAATTCTATCCAATTCTGCCGGAAAGAACCAGCCAGAAGGTCCGAACAACGGGGGTCACGATGCCGTGAACGTGATTGAACCGTCCCGCCGAGGGAATCGGACACAGCTTCATTCATTCGGTCGTCCGTCCCTAAACGTCCGGGTAAGCCGTCCGTTCATGCCGACCCACCGGTTAACCGGCCGGGTCGGGGTCGAGTCCCCACTCCCAGGCGCCGGGAACAAACCCCAGGACCAGGTAGGCGAGAAACAGCACCACCACGACGGCCATCGGAACCAGCACCACCAGGACGACGAACACCACCCCGAGAGCAGCCGCGGGCCAGGGGTGGTGCCGGAACCAGCCGAGGTTCTTAAACGACGGGTACCGACGGCTGCTCAGCATCAGGTAGGAGAGCAGAACCACGATCAGGGGAGCAAGATACAGGTAGGTCAGCGTAAAATTCGCCGGAACCGGCCCCAGGCCGGGGAGCAACCGCTGCTCGAGAAAGACCAGCGCCACCACGGCCCCCGCCGCGCAGGGCGAGGGCAGTCCGTTGAAGTACTTCAATCGCTCCCCGCGACGGTCGTAGGCATTAAATCGGGCCAGCCGCATGGCGGCTCCGCTGGCGAACAGAAAGGCCACCAGCATTCCCAGGTGATAGTGAACCGCCGCCAGCCAGAGGTTGAAGGCCAGCACCGACGGCGCCAGACCGAAGGAAACCATGTCGGCCAGGGAATCGAGTTCCACGCCGAATTCGCTGACGTTGTCGGTCATCCGGGCGATCCGTCCGTCCAGCCCGTCGAGCAAGAACGCCGCCACGATCGCTATCCCGGAGAGCACCGGTTCGTGTTGAAACGCCATCAGGATGGCGTAAAAACCCAGCAGCATGTTGAGCAGGGTCAGCACGGTGGGAACCAGAAAGATCCCCCGGGACAGGGTTTGTTTTACAGGGTTATTTTCGTCCTCCCGATCACTCATCGGGTGCGGGCGACCACGGTTCGACCCCCGCGCACCAGGTCCCCCTCCTCGATCCGGGCCTCCACGTCGTCAGGGAGCACCAGGTCCGTCCGGCTGCCAAAGCTGATCATGCCAAAACGATCCCCCCGTTCGTACCGGTCGCCCGGCTGGATCCAGACGTGGATGCGTCGGGCCAGCATCCCGGCCACCTGCCAGACTTCAAACCGGCGGCCCTCCGGGTCCTCACAGAGGTGCCGTGTCCGTTCGTTTCGATCGAGAATATCGTCGTCAAAAGCGGGCCGGAACTCCCCCTCGTGGTGCTCCGAGTCGACCAGGGAGCCGTCCACCGGCATCCGGTTGACGTGGACGTTGAACACCGTCAGGAAGATCACGATCCTCGTCCGTCCGTCCGGGTCCGGCCCCACCTCCGAAACAATGCCGTCGGCCGGCGACAGCCAAACGTCATCCGTTGACTCGGCCGGCGTCCGCGGGGGATCCCGAAAAAAATATCCGACGAACAGGGTCAGGGCGACGGCGGGAACGAACAGGTACCCCCAGGTCGAACCGGTCAGGACCCAGAACCCGTACAGGACGAGAGCCGGCACCCCCGTCCCGAAAATCCACGGCCAGCCCTGGGGACGAATCCGGAACCGCGGTACGCCGGTGTCGGTCAGGAAGCTAGCCCTCTTCGGTCCGGCGTTTCTCCAGCCAGTCCATCATCCCGCGGACCCGTTCTCCGACTTCCTCGATGGGATGCTCCGCGTGGGCTTCCTTGCGGGAATTGTACTCGGGCCGGCCCGACTGGTTCTCAAGCAGCCACTCCCGGGCGAACTGTCCGGTCTGGATCTCGTCCAGGATCTGCTTCATTTCCTCCCGGGTTTCGTCGGTGATCACCCGGGGACCCCGGGTCAGGTCGCCGTACTCGGCCGTGTCCGAGCAGGAATCCCGCATCCACTGGATGCCCCCCTCGTGGATCAGGTCGGTGATCAACTTGAGCTCGTGGAGGCACTCGAAATACGCCACCTCGGGCTGGTACCCCTCGTCCATCAGCGTCTCAAAGGCCGCCATGATCAGGTGGCTGACCCCTCCGCACAGGATGGTCTGTTCACCGAACAGGTCGGTCTCGCACTCCTCCTTGAACGTGGTCTTGATGGCTCCCGCTCCGGTGCCTCCGATCCCCTTGGAATAGGCCAGCGTTCGGTCCCACGCGTCACCGGTGGCGTCCTGATTCACCGCCACCAGGTTCGGGGTTCCCACTCCGTCCACGTACATCGACCGAACCACGTGGCCCGGTCCCTTCGGAGCGACGAGCGCCACGTCCACGAAGTCGGGCGGCTCGACCTGGTAGAACCGGATGTTGAACCCGTGTCCGAAGACCAGCATGTCCCCTTCGTTCAGTTCCGGTTCGATCTGCTCCTCGTAAACGGTCCGCTGGGTCTCGTCGGGAATGAGAAACGCGATCACGTCCCCCCGGCTGGCCGCTTCGGAGGTATCGTAGACGTCGAGTCCGGCGTTCTCGGCGCTCTGCCGGGACGAGCTTTCGGGGCGCAACCCCACGATCACGTCAACCCCGCTGTCCCGCAGGTTCAGCGCATGGGCGTGGCCCTGACTTCCGTATCCGATCACGGCCACGGTCTGTCCTTCAAGATCCGCCAGTTCCGCGTCGTCGTCATAAAAAATTTCCGCCACGGGTATTCCTCCTAATTGAATTTGTTGATCCTTCCGTCCGGTTGAACGGGGCTGCCGTACGTTCCCCTCCGAGGGATCCGGCGAAACGTCTTCCTTCCTCGGAACCCGGGTATCAGCTCAGGTGGACTTGGGAGCCCTCCGGAGGGCCACCGACCCCGTCCGGGCCATCTCCTTCACCCCGTAAGGACGAAGCAGCTGGATCACGTCCTCGATCTTGTCGACTTTGCCCACGAACCGGATCGTCATGGAATCATGAGAGATGTCGACCACCTTGCCGTTAAACACGCTGGCCAGATCCTGGATCTCACTGCGCTCCTCCCGGCTGGAATTGACCTTGAGGACGAGAAGCTCGGAATGAACGTAATCCTCGTCTCCGAAATGCTCCACCTTCACGGTCACGATCAGTTTTCGCAGCTGTTTGATGATCTGTTCCAGGGTCCGGCTGCCGCCCTCGACCACGATGGTCATCCGGGAGACCGCCGGATCCGCCGTCTCCCCCACCGACAGGGAGGAAATGTTAAATCCCCGGCCGCTGAACATGCCGGCAATTCGTGCCAGCACGCCGGGCTGATTCTCGACCAGCACGGAGAGCGTGTGTTTTTCAAGCTCTTCGTTCGCCATAACAATCCCTCTTCAAGGCGCGGTAAGCCACACCACGGTTCGTTGGTCCGAAGAACGGTCTGCCCGCTGACATGTGTCACCGAGCGTCAATGGGGTACGCAAGCCAGCTACAGTAATATCTATTGAGCAGAAAGGCAAGTCCAGCTTCCCTCGCAACCAACCGG
>CAYPTI010000098.1:0-6729 GCA_964413525.1 uncultured bacterium
CCCATCCGGGAAGTCGCCCAGCACACGTACCTCGGGTTGACGCTGGCGGTGTTCATCGGGGTCTGCGTCTACGCGGGATACCGGGTGGACGGATGGTTGGATGTTTCCCCATGGGGAACGCTCATTGGATTGATCGTGGGGGTCGTGGGGGGATTGACGTACTTTGTTCTGCAGATAATCAAACTTGTTCAGGGAGGGGCACGACGGGATGAGGCGGATGATTCGTGAGCGTCCCGGGACCTGGATCGGGGCCGGGGGTGTGTTGGTTCTTCTGCTTCTCGGGTCGGAGTTTTTCGTTCCGTGGCCGGAGGTTCGCTGGAGCGTCCGGTGGGCGGTCATTGTTGGGGTGCTTGGCTTTCCCCTGCTCTGGCAGGTCTACAGGCTGGGTTTGTTCGGTCCCGTGAAGTCCACCCTGCTGTGGGTCGGGGTCGCCGTGGTCTACAAACTGGCTCTGATCCTCCTGACTTCCCTCGCGATCTTTGTCTGGCTTGAGGGAGACGTTATAGTGTACAGTTTTCTCTTGTTTTTTCTGTTGTTTGGATTAACCTTTGTGGCTATTTACCTGGCCGACGCGGAACGCACGCTTCGGTCGGGAAAGTAGGAATCGACGGATCGTTTACCGCGCAACCGGGTGAAGGAATTTTGGTTCCCTCGGCGGGGAGCCCACCTGAACAAGTTCACAGGAGTCGGTAGGAATCATGATTGCCCCGGCGGCAGACGTGTATTTTCCAAAGAAACTCGTGGACCACGGCTACCAGACCCTGGTTGACCTGGGACCGGTGGCGTTTGAACTCAGCAAGCACAGCCTCGTCCTGATCCAGGTGGTCCTCATTACGATCGCGCTGGTGTCGCTCGTGGGGTACTGGTACCGGCGGACGGATTCGAACGTCCCCCGGGGTCCGCTGATGAACGCGGTCGAGAAATTCGTAATTTACGTCCGGGACGTCATGGTCTACCCCGTCATGGGGGAGAAGCACGGCCGCAAGTTTCTGCCCTTTTTCCTGACTCTGTTCAGCTTTCTTCTGGTGGCCAACCTGCTGGGGAACGTGCCGGAAATTTCCATCCCGTGGACCGGGGTCACCCTCTACCCGAGCGCCACGGTCACCGCGGAACCCTTCGTGACCGGAAGCCTCGCCCTGCTGGTGCTGGTGGTCGGCATGGTCTACGGAATCTGGAAAATGGGGTTTATGGGCTACCTCGGCCATTTTGTCCCTCACGGAGTACCCAAAGCCATCGGGGTGATTATCTGGCCGATTGAAATTTTCGGAACCCTGTTGAAACACATCATTCTCGCGGTCCGGTTAAACGCCAACATGCTGGCGGGTCACGCGGTGCTGTACGCGTTGCTGGAAGTCGGCATCATCATTCTGAACCAGCTGGAACCCACCGCCTCGGGCATCGTGGTGGCCTCGGCCGCCACGGTTGTTCCGCTTTCCATCGGGCTGTTTCTGTACGCGATCGAATTGTTGATCGCGGTGCTGCACGCGTATATCTTCACCATTCTTTCCGTAATTTTCATTGATTTGCAGATTAGTGCACACTAAGATTTTTTTGGGAGGCTTGTAACGATGAACCTAGCGATTGGTTTGTTCGGTCTCGGGTTTGGTCTGGGTATTGGCTTGATCATTGTCGGGGGTGCCTGGGGAATCGGAGTACTTGCCCGCGCGGCGCTGGAATCGACCGCCCGGCAGCCGGAAGCCGCCAACGATATTCAGACTCAGATGGTTATCGCGGCGGCGTTAATCGAGGGTTTCACCCTGGTCGCCATCGGTGTCGTTGGATACGCCGTATTCGTCCTCAGCGGGCTTGCCTGAAGCGAACCCGCTCGATCGGAACCGTTATCGTGACCGGACCGGCTTATCCGCCGGTCCGGTCGGGGTAGCAACGGAGCACCGAGCCGCCGATCAATCCGACCTCGGCCGGCGGGCTGAATTGATATTACGGACCGGCTGGATCGCTGGTCCGTACCGCAAAGGAGATTGTTGACGATGGAAGCCGCTACAGGACTGGCCATTTTTACCTGGATCATATTTCTGGTCATGCTGGTGATCCTGGTCAAATACGGATGGGGTCCGATCGTGGACTCCCTCCAGACCCGGGAAGAATCGATCCGGGAGGACGTGACCGAAGCCGAGAAACAGCGGGAGAAGGCCGAGAACCTGCTTCAGGAACGTGAGAAGCAGCTCGATCAGGCCCATTCGGAAGCCCGCGAGATCATCGATGAAGCCCGCGAGAAAGGGGAAGACCGCCGGACGGAGATCATCGAGGAAGCGCGGGAGAAGCGGGAGTCCATGATCGAATCGGCCGAGAATCAGATCGAGGCCGAACGCAAGCAGGCCCTGGAGAGCCTGCAGGAACAGATCGGCGACCTTTCCCTGGACCTGGCCCGGCAAATCCTCCGGCGGGAAATCGACGAGGAAACTCACCGGCAGATGGTGTCGGAGTTCATGGACGATCTTCAGCAGGAGGAACTGACCACGACATGAGCAAACCCGCGGTGGCTCGCCGGTACGCTCAGGCGGCCTGTGATCTGGCTGAGGAGCAGGACCGGCTGGACGAGTTTGTCGAGGAACTGGATCGGGTTGTCGAAGCCCTGAAGCCGGCTCTGAAGCCGCTGTTTGCCAACCCGTCGATTCGAAAAGAACGAAAACGCGAGTTGCTGAACGAGGCCGTCGGGGAAGACGGGGAAAACTTGATTGCTTCCCTCTGTCACCTTCTGATGAGAAAACAGCGGTTTGACGTTCTTCCGGAACTGGTGGACGCGGCCCGGCGGGAAGCCGACCGGCGACAGAACCGGAAACCGGTGGATGTAGAAACTGCTTACGAACTGCACCCGGAGGAAGAAGAGGAATTGAGCCGGGTGCTGGAGTCGGTCGTCGACGCGGACGTCCGGCTTTCGCAGGAACAAAACGAATCACTGCTGGCTGGATTGCGACTGCACGTGGACGATTACCGAATTGACTATTCCGTCGAAAATCAACTGGAACGGTTACGCAGGAGGTTTACCTGAATTATGCAAATTCAACCGGAAGAAGTGAGTCGGGTTCTCAAGCAGGCGATGAAGGAGGAGGAATCCCGGCTTGACATCAAGGAAGTGGGCACCGTCCTCGAAGCCGGGGACGGCATCGCCCGGGTACACGGGCTGGAAAACGTAAAGGCATCGGAACTGGTCCGGTTTGAGAACGGAGTCAACGGCCTGGCGCTGAACCTCGACGAGGACAGCGTGGGGGTCGTGATCATGGGAAGCGACCGTGAGATCGGGGAGGGAGACGAAGTCGAGCGAACCGGCCGGATTGCCGACGTTCCCGTCGGGGAGGATCTGCTGGGCCGGGTCGTGAACCCGCTCGGAGAAGCCGTGGACGGCAAGGGAGAGATCGAGGCCTCCGATCGGCTGGAGATCGAACGGGAAGTTCCCAACGTGTTGGAGCGAACCCCGGTGGAGGAACCCCTTCAGACCGGGATCAAGGCGATCGACTCCATGATCCCCATCGGTCGCGGGCAGCGGGAACTGATCATTGGAGACCGTCAGACCGGGAAGTCGGCCATCGGAATCGACACCATCATCAATCAGAAGGACACGAACGTGAAGTGTTTCTACGTCGCCATCGGGCAGAAGAAGTCGACCGTCGCCCAGGTGGTGAACCGGCTGGAAGAAGAGGACGCGATGGATTACACCACCGTCATCAGCGCTCCGGCCAGTTCCCCGGCGCCGCTTCAGTACATGGCACCCTACGCCGGCTGCAGCATGGCGGAGTACTTCCGGGACCGCGGCGAGCACGCTCTCATCGTCTACGATGACCTCTCCAAGCACGCGGTGGCCTACCGGGAGATCAGCCTGCTCCTGCGACGTCCCCCCGGTCGGGAAGCCTACCCCGGTGACGTGTTTTTTCTTCATTCCCGGTTGCTGGAGCGAGCCGCCAAATACCACCCGGACCATGGCGGAGGCAGCCTCACGGCGCTGCCGATTATTGAGACCCAGGCCGGGGACGTCGCGGCCTACATTCCCACCAACGTGATTTCCATTACGGACGGACAGATTTATCTTGAGCCGGACCTCTTTTACGAGGGGGTTCGACCGGCGATCAACGTTGGAATTTCCGTCAGCCGGGTCGGGGGAGCGGCTCAGGTCGACGCCATGAAGGACGTCGCCGGGACCCTGAGGCTGGATCTCGCCCAGTACCGGGAGAAGGAGGCCTTCGCCCAGTTTGGGACCGACCTGGACGAAACCACCCGGCAACAGCTCCAGCGCGGGGAGCGACTGGTGGAAATTCTCAAACAGGACCAGTACCAGCCGCTCTCCATCGGCGAACAGGTGGCCATTCTGTACGCCGGGGTGAACGGATACGTGGACGACCTGGAGGTCGACGATGTTCGGGACTTCGAACAGGCTCTGCTTGAGGATTTAACGAGTCAGTCGCCGGAATTGCTCGATCGACTGGACGAGGAGAAGGAGCTCACCGAGGAGATCGAAGCGGACCTTCAGGAAGTTATCGAGCGGAACCGGAAGCCCTTCTTGACCGGAACCGGCGACGAGGAGAGCGGGGAGTAAATCATGGTCACCGCGCGAGAGATCAAAGGCCGAATCGACAGCATCAGCGGGGTCAAGAAGATCACCAGCACCATGAAAGCGGTGGCGTCGGCCAAACTCAATCAGGTTCAGAACCGGATGGAAGACGCCCGACCCTTCGCCCGGGAGATCGAGGACAGCATCCGGGAACTGATCACCCGCCATCCGGACCTCACGCATCCGTATTTTGAGTCGGACGGTGAATCGGACGAGGAGGAAGAAGAAGAACGCCCCGGTTACCTGGTGCTTTCCGGCGACCGGGGACTGTGCGGATCCTACAACCACAACGTGTTTCGGCGGGTGGAGCGGTTGATCGAAACCCACCGGGAACGGGACGAGCAAGTCAGCCTCTACGTGGTGGGAAAGCGGGGGATCCGGTATTTCCAGAAGCGAGACGTCCACATCGAGGAGACCTACCAGGACCTCTGGGACGACCTGGAGTACATAACCTCCCTGACCGTTTCCCGGGAACTGGTCGATGATTACGAGCGAGGAGCCCTGACGTCGGTCGGGGCCGTGTACACTGAATTCGAGACGGCCATGTCCCATACGGTGAGGGAATATCCCCTGTTGCCACTGACCCGGGAAGAATTTGAGAAGGACGAACTCGATCTCCCGGTCGATTTTCTCTACGAACCCAACGCCCGGGACGTGATCGATCACCTCTTCCCGCGGCACCTTCGGACCCAGGTGTTTCAGGCGATGCTGGAATCCTACGCCTCCGAACAGGCGGCCCGAATGGTGGCCATGGACAACGCGACCGACAACGCCGAAGAAATGATCGACGACCTGACCCTCGAATACAACCAGGTCCGGCAGGAGTCCATCACCCGGCAGATCGCCGAAATTGCCGGGGGGGCTGAAGCCCTGAAGGAGTGAGGGATTTTTGGGTTCGATCCCGCTTGAGATCCGATCAAGAAACGACCGAATTCAACGAGTCATTGTTTGAGATTTTTTGACGAAACCAGAGGAGGAACCTAACGTGTCCACGGAAGACGGAAGCGGAGCGACGGGAGAAGTCGTAAAAATCAACGGTCCGGTGGTGGACTTTGCCTTTCCGGAAGGGGAACTGCCGAACCTTTACGATGCGGTTGAACTCCACGGGGAGGACGAAGTCCTGGTCACCGAGACCATGCAGCAGCTCGGAAACAACCGGGTTCGGTGCCTGGCGATGGATTCCACCGACGGGTTCCGGAGGGGAATGAAGGCCGTGAACACCGGGGATCCCATCTCCGTGCCGGTGGGTGAATCGTCCCTCGGGCGAATTATGAACGTGCTCGGGGAACCGCTGGACGACGGGGAGGATCTGTCGGACAAGGAGCACTGGCCAATTCACCGGGAGGATCCGGATTTCGACGAACAGTCCACCACGCCGGAAATGTTCGAGACCGGCATTAAGGTCGTGGACCTGGTGGCTCCCTACCGCGAGGGGGGCAAGACCGGTCTGTTTGGCGGAGCCGGGGTCGGGAAGACCGTCCTGATCATGGAACTGATCCGGAACGTCGGCCACGAACACGAGGGAACCTCGGTGTTTTCCGGGGTGGGGGAGCGGACCCGGGAGGGCAACGACCTCTACCTCGAAATGTCCGAAGCCGGGGTGCTCGATCAGGCCTGCCTGATCTTCGGTCAGATGAACGAACCCCCCGGTGTCCGGTTCCGGGTCGGTCTCACTGGCCTGACCCAGGCCGAGTACTTCCGGGACGAAAAACAGCAGGACGTCCTGCTGTTCATCGACAACATTTTCCGGTTTGTTCAGGCGGGAGCCGAGGTCTCGACCCTGATGGGACGGATGCCCAGCGCCGTCGGGTACCAGCCGACACTGGCCACCGATATGGGGGAGCTTCAGGAGCGAATTACTTCGACCGACAAGGGATCCATCACGTCGATCCAGGCCGTTTACGTGCCGGCCGACGACCTCACGGACCCCGCTCCGGCCACTACGTTTGCCCACCTGGATTCGACCACGGTGCTGTCCCGGAAGTTGACCGAGGAGGGGATCTACCCGGCGGTCGACCCGCTGGATTCGACCTCCAACCTGCTGGACCCCAACATCGTCGGGGAGGAACACTACGAAGTCGCCCGAGAGGTGCAGAACATCCTCCAGCGGTACGAGGACCTGCAGGACATCATCGCCATCCTGGGGATGGAGGAGCTCTCCGAGG
>CAYPTI010000099.1:0-6617 GCA_964413525.1 uncultured bacterium
CGCCCGGCCCAGAACGTTGTTTCCCGACGACTGTGGATCAGGAGGAAATTGGAGCCGACGGCGAGGTCGCCGTCCTCCGGGGGAGAAGGAGTCACATGGGCTTCTTCCAGGTGATCTCCGATCTCGACGTTGGAGATCATCCGCCGGATGGCCGACGGGGGATCCTGGGAGTGCCGGTCGCCGGTTTGTAACTGTTCGACCCGGGTGGCGATCCGGGGACGGATGTCGTTGATAATCGATACGTGTTCCTCGGGACCCACGTTCTCGTGAGTGGCGGGAACCCAGTAGTGGCCGTCGTCGGTCCACAGGGACTCCCATTCCTCGTACCGGTGCTCGTCAGCCAGCCGGGCTTCCCGATAGAGGAACTGCTTGATCCGGTCGTGGTCAGCCTCCATTGGCCTGGGTCCCTTCACCGTCAAGCATCAGGTTCCGGTACTGTTTCCAGATGGCTCGCATCGGGGTTTCGTCGGTAAGGTCCGCCACCACGAACCCCCTGTCGTCCTGTTTCTCACGGTGTTTACCGCGCCGGAGCTGGACCCATTCGGGGGACCGGTTCTCGACCCCCATCTGAGTTCGTTCGTAAATTTCGGCATCGTCACCGAGCAGAAACCCGGCCGGTCCCATGGCTCCTTCGAACTGGTGAAAAGCCCGTTTGTTGACGCGAGGAGCGCCCTTCAACTGGACCGGGGTCTGGGCCTGGATCGTTTCGTTGACCCCCTGGGGACGAACGGTAAGGATGTTCATTTCGGCGAGGAAGAGGTTCGGAAAGATCATGACGTGCGGGGGTCCGTCCACCAGTCGGCGGTGGGCCTCGTCCTCGCCGACTGCGTCTTCCAGGGACTGGATGTAATCGGAAAATTTCTCCGGATCCGCCCGGTCGAACCAGACGAGTTTTTCGTCAAATTCACGGTAACAGGGCCCGAAGTCGATCTCGGTATGGCCGTTCCCGAGGTCACGGGTCACCGTGCCCGCCTGTTTCCGGGTTCCCTCGTCCATCCGGCTTTCGATCACCTTGAAGAGGGACTGATGGACGAACCGCGGGTGGTACCCGTCCGGTTCGTTCTCAATGATCATCTTCCAGTTGCACTGGGTCTTCTGGTTGACCCATCCCGCGTCGAGGCTGATTTCTCCCTCCGGCGATAGGTCCACCAGCCGGTCGATGGCGTCGGTGGCGGCTCCCAGGTATTCCTCCAGGGAGGGTCCCCCCGGGCTCAGTTTGGTGAACAGGAACCCGCGGTACTGATCAAAGTTTTCCACCGGGGACAACCCCAGTTCACTCTTGTCGAAGTCGTCCCCGTAGCCGTCGTCGTAAGGAACGCCGATGAGGTCCCCCTGGTTGTTGAAGGTCCAGCCGTGGTAGGAACACCGGAAGACATTCGAATGGCCCTCCCGGTTGTTGCAAACTAGGTTTCCGCGGTGGGTACACTGGTTGTGAAACAGGTGAAGGTCCCCGTCCTCATCCCGGGTCAGGATCAGGTGTTTTCGTCCGATCTGCCGGGTGGCGTAATCCCCCGGTTCGGCCACCTCGCTTTCGTGTCCGATAAAGACCCAGCTTCCGTACCAGATCCTGCGTAGTTCGTCCTCATAGATGTCCGGGCGAGTGTACAGGGAGCTGTGAACCCGGTCCTCCTCGATCAGGGTTCCGTAATCCGGGGGTTCCTCCTCGGAATTTGAAGTACGGGGGGGTTCGACGGCCATAACGGGATCTCCTTCCGGGTAGCGGTCCATCGGCTGGCGGGTTCGTCACCAGGCGATACCCACTGAGACTGGTTACCATCCTCGATTCGCAGGATCGAAATTTGTTAGGACCATCCAACAAGGAACTTGTGAACTCTGTTCGCCAATTCCTTCAAACGGCCTTCGGAGGTGCCGATCGGTCAGGGAGCCGATTCGCCGAGGAAGAACGTCCCCGGTTCCCCTCCGTCCCCCTTCCAGCGGTAGGCGGAGGGGTCCATGAGCGGTTCCAGAGCCCTATGGGGAACCCAGGCCAGGTTTTCCAGTTCCAGGGGATCAAGAAAAATTGTTTTGCCGGTTTCAAGGTCTTCGACCTTCAACCGGTGGCCGTTGGCCTGTTCGTCAACCTCGACGTTTACCGCGGCGAATTCATTCTTAATCACGGGCATGGATCCGGGTGAACCTCCCTGGGTACAGAAGAAAATGGTTCAAGTTACCCAACCTCAACGTCACTGAAATTCTACCATGAAGCCGCGTGAACGAAAAAGAACGGCCGGGGCTCCGGTGGATTGATTGTGCCGGGAATCGGAACCGTCCGCCGGGCCGTCGGGGGTCAGTCGTTCATGGTCAGGCCGCCGGACACGCTGATCACCTGGCCGGTGATGTACTCGGCGTCCTCGCCGGCGAGGAAGGCGACGGTTCCGGCCACGTCCTCCGGGGTGACCAGTCGTCCCAGGGGAACGTGTTGTTCGATGCCGTCCATAATGGAACCGGCCAGCTCGTTGTCCTCCTGAAGTTCCTCGACCCCTTCGGTTTCGACCGGCCCCGGAGCCACGGCGTTGGCCGTAATGTTGTACCGGGACAGTTCACGAGCCAGGGACTTGGTAAACCCGATGATTCCGGCCTTGGTGCTGGAATACACCGCCTGCGCCATGGCTCCGTTCCGCCCCGCGTCGGAGGTGATCCCGATGATGGTTCCCTCGGTCTCCGTTTCCACCATCCGCTCGGCGGCGACCCGGGCACAATGGATCTGCCCGAGCAAGTTAACCTTGAGCAGGTTGGGCCACTCGTCCGGATCCTCCTCCAGGAACCAGCCCATGGTATTCAAGCCGGCGTTGTTTACGAGGATCTCCACGGGACCGGACTCGTCCTCCACCCGATCAAACATGGATTTCGTGGCGTCGAAATCGGATACGTCCCCGGGGGCGGGAAAGGCCTCCCCCTCAGTCGTTTCCATAATTTCTCGGGAGGCGGTTTCGGCGCGGTCCTCAACCAGATCGTTCACCGCCACCACGGCTCCGTCCTGGGCGAGCCGCCGGGCGACCGCCTGGCCAATCCCCCGGCCGGCGCCCGTTACGAGCGCTGTTTTGCCGGATACGTTGCTCATCGGTGGCTCCTCCTCAAACCAATTGGTTCCGAATGAATTCTCCCGGAAGCCTAAACGAAACCACCCGGAGGGACAACAAACCGGGTCGCCGTGGATTGGGTCCCGAACCGTGTGCAAAAGGCCTCCTCCCATCCTTTTCGATCAGCCCGAGGCTGACCGGTGCCAGAGGCACGACGTATGTCCCCGAGGTGATTTCGCCTTCCGGATCCGGTGCATGATCCTACCGTGCCTGGTGACGGGTCGAGTTCCGATTCGTCAATTCACGTTCGAACGGTTTCCGTCTCCGACTGGACGAAGCGACCGGCGGTCCGGGACGGTCGGTCTCACGTTCAAGCGGAGACGACCTGTGGGTTGGTTCACGAGGTCGGAAAGCCGGCGTATACTTGGCTGATGGAGGTGGAACGCCGTTGGATGAGTCCATAACCATCCAGGACGTGCGGGACCTTATCTACCGGGAGGCCGAGTACCTGGACGCGCAGGAGTATCAGAAGTGGCTTGATCTGTACGCGGAGGATGCCCGGTACTGGATCCCCTCGCGGGACTCGAAGGACCTGGATTTCGAGGCGGCAAGCGAATTTGCCAACGCCCACCACCGGGAGAAAGAGGAACTGGCCGATTTCGTGTCCGAACGGGCCATGACCGAACGGTCCTGGGCGCTCGAGGGCCTGCAGGCGGATCGTCTGTACACGAACGTCCGGATGACCGGTCCGGCCAGCGGTCGGGGGAAGTGGTTGCTTCGGATGCTGGAAACCAATCAGGAAGCCGAGATGACGTACACGGGAACCAGCTGGTATGAGTTTTCCCGGAACGGCGGGGACCTGAAGATTCGATTCAAGAAAGCGGTTGTGAACAATTATACCGTCCATCGGGGGCATCTTCCCCTGATTTAAACTTGTACGAATTCCTTTCGGGGAGTTGATCGGCCGTGGGTACCACCGGGTCGCTGGTTGAGGAGATCGACGGGCGGTTCAAGGTTCATCGGGACGTCTATACGGACCCGTCGATCTTCGATTGGGAAATGAAGGAATTGTTCGAACAGTCCTGGACCTTCGTCTGCCATGAGAGCCTGGTGGCCGAACCGAACGATTACTTCACCACCCAGGTGGGGAAGCAGCCCGTACTGGTCACGCGGGATGAATCGGGAACGGTTCACTGTTTTCTCAACCGCTGCCGGCACCGGGGAGCCAAGGTCTGCCGGTCCAAGGAGGGCAACTCGGCCCGGTTTCGCTGCATGTATCACTCGTGGACCTACAAGAACAGCGGTGAGCTTTTGAACATGCCGGACCGCGAGGGATACCCGCCGGATTTTGACATGGATTCCCTCGGGCTCCTGGAAGTACCCCGGGTCGAGAATTTCCACGGCCTGATTTTCGTCACCTTTCGAGAGGACGGTCCTTCTCTCTCCGAGCACCTGGGTCCCGCCGAGACCTACCTCAAACGGTTTTTTGATCGGGATGTGGTGGTTTCTCGGAACGCCGAGACCTTTTCGTATACCGTTGAGTCGAACTGGAAGCTTCAGCTTGAGAACACGGTTGATGCCTATCACGTCCCGTTCGTTCATTCGACCACCCCCATTGGGAGCCTCGGCGGAAATTACGAGTTCGACCCCACGGGGCTGGCCAAGTCGGTCAACATCGGGTCGGGACACTACGCCACCACGATTCCCCTCCACCCGAAGATGCCCGAGATTATGAAGAAAGTTCTCCGGGAGTGGAGTTTTGGTTCCGTCAACGGCACGCCGTTGCTCGTGCAGCTGGTCATCGCTCCCAACCTGGCGATCCTGGGAAACTGGCTTCTGATTCGCCGACTGAAACCACAGGCTCCGGACCGAACGGAAGTGACCTATTACTTCTTCCATCCGCGAGGGGTCGATTCCGAGGAGATATCATCCCTGCAGGAATACCGGGACGACTTTTTCGGTGGCGGGGCCGGTCGAGGTTCGCCGGACGACATGGTGGCGCTGCACATCTGTCAGGAGGGCATTCAGGCGGGACCGAGCGACGCCCCCGAAGCACCCTACAACGACCTGTCGAAGGGGCTTCACCGGGAAGTCGAACGGGTTGAGGAGGACGGACTTCCGCCGTACGAGCGCGCCGGCCAGATGACCGACGACGCCCATTTTCGGGGATTTTTTCGCTGGTGGGATCGGCGCTGGCGTAACGGTCAATCCGACTAAAACCGACGGGTTAAACGTCCTTCCCCACCTTCCTCGAGGAAAAGTCATTCCTGAATTCATAGACCGATCGTTTGGCCGCAGGGGTTCGAGCGGGACCCGGGACGCCGGATTCGGAAGGGCTTCGTTTGAATTCCGGTTTGGAACCGTTCCCGCCCCTTTGGCCGGGCGAGGAAGGGTGAGGTTCCTCCCGACCGCCGGCGGGCTATTCATTTCGCTTGACGGGCGTTTCGTCCCTCCTATATATTGGAGAACCCATCGGGATTTTAGATGCACAATGTTTAATTTCCGGATGGAGAGTTACAAGGAAAGTAAGTGCAATCCCCGAAGAATGGTTAATAAATTTTTTATCCGGAACGACATGGAGGGCACGAACGTGAATGTCCGTATGGCTGAAGTAGTTCCCCGGAGCTTGCTGGTTTTGCTGGTGTCCATTCTGACGGTGACGGTCCTGGTCGCCTGCGGTGGATCGGAACCGGAAGCCGATCAGGAGATGCAGGAGTCGGAAACCCAGGAGACCGAAATGCAAGAAGAAGACGTTGAAGAGGTCACCCTGGAGATCGGGACGTTCGTCCCGCACCAGAGGGATTTCATCAGCGCTCACTCCGTGGTCATCCTGCCGGAAATCCTGGAGGAACAATCGCCGGGAATGTTTAACATTGAACACGCCGGGGGACCGGAGACTTTCCCGCCGTTTGAGCTGTACGGATACGTTGAGGATGGAACCATCGACATGGCAAGCCTTCCCACCGCGTTTTACGGAAGCGACATCTTCCTGGCGGTGGCGGCCAACTATCCCGACATGACCCCGGGCCGGCTTCGGGAAATCGGGTTTTATGATTGGATGAAGGACCTCCATGCCGAGCACGGGGTGAATTACATGGGATACTCCGTCAGCGGGCTGTCCTTCCACTGCTATACCCAGGAGGACGTCGAGGAACCGGAGGACCTGGAGGGGATGTCGATTTACGGGACCTCGAGTACACAGAGTCTGCTGGAGTACTTCGGGGCCGAGACGGTGTTCATGCCGCTTCCGGAGCTGTACACGGCGATCGAGCGTGGCGTGGTGTCAGGGATGTGCCAGCCGGACATTTCGCTGGTGGTGAACAACGAGTATTACGAGCATCTGAATTACATGATCGAGCCCGGATTTTTTCAGCTTGAGACGGCGATGATCATGAACATGGACAGCTGGGAGAGTCTTTCCGATCAGCATCAGGAGGCCCTGCAACGGGGCATCCGGGAAATGGAGCGCCGGGCCCGGGACTTCATCCAGGAGACCGGGGCGGAACATCGGGAATTTCTGCTGGAAGAACAGGGGATGGAGATTGCCGAATTCGAAGGCGACGCGGCGGATCGATGGACGCGCGCCGCCCGGCGGGA
>CAYPTI010000100.1:0-1056 GCA_964413525.1 uncultured bacterium
CCCTCGGGCTGGCCAGCCTGCTCTCCGTGGTGCGGCTGTTTGAGGACCGTATCCCGGTGAATTTCCTGCTGGTGGCCACGGCGAACGAGCGGGATCAGGGAAACGCCCAGGGGGTTCGGGGATTTCTGGACGATGCCGAGGTGGACCTGGGGGCGGCGCTGACCCTGGAGGCCAAGGGACTGGGGAGGATCGATCATCGTTCGTTGGGAACCAGTGAGATCACCATCCGGATCGAAGGTCCCCGGTCCACCGTGTGGCCGGAGGAACGGGAGGACAACCCCATTGAAGTCATGGCTTCGCTGCTGGAGAACCTGTCCTCGCTGCGCCGGGAGGTCCACCGGCAGAACGGGGACGTGTACATGAACCTGGGGAAAATTTCGGGTGGGGAGTCGGCCGAGACGGTTCCCTACGAGTGTGAACTGAAGCTGCAGATTCGTTCCCGGTCGAACGAGCCCCTTACTCAATTGAGAAAACAGGTGCTTGAGCGGATGGAGGAGGTCCGGTCCGGGACGGACTTCCCGATTCACATCCAGCAGACCGTTCGGGAACCGGCCCGCGGACTGGACCGCGATCACTGGCTGGTCAGGACGGTCGCGGAGGTTCAGGAGGAACTCTCGATCGACAGCCGGTATGGAGCGACCTCATCGGACGCCTCCGTGTTTCTCAACCGGGGGGTTCCGGCGCTCACGCTTGGACTCGGTCGGGAGGAACACGTCTACCGGGAGGAAGAACAGCTGGCGGTTGACAGCCTAACGGACGGTCAACAGCAGCTTGCCGGGGTGGTTCTGGCCCTGGAGCGGAGGCACTCCGAACTCAGTTGAGGCTGGTGTGAAAGTATTCCTCCAGCAGGGTCCGCTGTTGATTGTCGAGGTTTCGAAGCCCCACCAGGACCCGGTACCGGTGGTCGGTGTCTTCTGCTTCAATACAGCCTTCAAAGACCACGGGAGGAGGGGCCATCTGAAGCACCTGGCTGTTGAACGTAAGCTGCAATTCCTGTTCAAAATCGGAGGGTAGCTGTGCGGCGCTGTGGTCGTCGGTCTTGAGGTACATCCGCCG
>CAYPTI010000100.1:1156-2550 GCA_964413525.1 uncultured bacterium
TACAGCTCCAGTCCCCGTTCCTCGAGTTCGTCTCGCAGATGGACGAACACGTCAAAGTGGCTCGGCTCCAATCCGGTGATTCCCCGAACGTCAAGCGCGAACCGCGTTTTTTCAGGGCTTGCCCTGTTGATCCGGCGAATTCGCCGGAGCAATTCTTCGTCCAGATCGTCGGTCATTTCCCCCACCAGAGCAATGTACGATAGGGTCGGGAACTGATTGATTTGCTCGGCGAAGAAGTCCACGAGCAAGCCTCCCGAAAGAATTGGATGGTCTGGTATTATGATGCATATGTGCCGGTTTGGAAATAAAACTCAGCGGAGGGACCCCCGTTCATGAACAGAACCTGGAAGCAGAGGATTGTCCCGGTTGTGGCGGCGGGGGTGTTCCTGGCCACCACGGTTCTTCCGATCGCTGCCTCCACGGTAGAGCAATTGGAACGGCAGGTGGCGCAGCAACAGCAGCGGCTTCGTCAATTGACCGGTCATCGCTTCGATCGACCGGTTTCGGTCCGACTACAGGACAGCGAAGGGTTCCAGGAGTACCTGGAGCACCAGTGGGAGGAAATGGGTCCGGACTTCGTGGAGCAGATGGGTCGAAAACTGACTTTGCTCGGGTTGCTCGATCCCGAGGAGGACCTGGTGAAATCGTTGACCCGGCTGTACGAGCAGCAGGCCGGAGCCTATTACGATCCCGACAATCGGTCGATCAACGTCCTCTCTCCCGACCTGCCCCCGATGGCGATGAATTTTCTGTTGTTCCACGAACTGATCCACGCCTACCAGGACGATCGGTACAACCTGCGTGAGATGCGGTCCCGAGCCTGGGGGTCCGAAAACTTCGACCACCAGATGGCCATGGTGTTCCTGATCGAAGGCCATGCCAATTTTCTCGCTTACCTTGACCTGATCGGACAGCGTCGGATCGAACCGGAGGCGCTTCGAAACCCGGTGATCGAACGAACCTTCGGGACCCTGGCCGGGTTGAGCAACCTCTCCCCGGACGCCACCCGTGCCGCCGGGGCCATGCTCGACGAACCGGTCACCGATCCCGAGGTTATCGAGGAGACCCCCCTGATCGTTCACCGGATCCTCACGGATCCCTATTTCGTGGGGCCACAGGCCTGGCTGTATCACGTCCAGAGCACGGGTTGGCCGCAGGCCGAGGAATGGCTGGGAAACGAACAGCCGGTGTCCACCCGGGAAATTTTAATCGGGCGCTCGTCCGAGGTTCCGGCCGTCGAGGCGGAAGGGGGCACGCCGCTTGGATTGTACCTGTTTCTTCGCTGGGTGGACGGATTTCCTTCCGTCCCGGACTGGACCCGGGACCTGCGCGGAGATTACGCCTGGCTCAGCGAGGACGGGGAGCGGTTGACCTGGCTGCTGGAGTTTTCGGGG
>CAYPTI010000100.1:2650-6585 GCA_964413525.1 uncultured bacterium
CGGGAAACCGCAACTTGACGTGTTTCTGGAACTCGGGAACCGGCTGGGGGCCGACCGTCAGGTCGTGGTAGTCGGGGTCCACGAGAGCCGGATCCCCCAATCGGTCCTGGAGCGGTACGGGGCCGAGACGGTCCGGAACCCCGATCCCGATTCGGGTCAGTCCGACTCGATGCAGCGGGCGCTTGACGTCATCGGAACCACGAATCCCGTCCTCATGCAGCCGGTGGATCAGGTCCCGCTGACTCCCGGTTCGTACCGGGACCTGCTTGAGCCGTCCGATGACCGGATCCGGATCCCGACCCATCGAGGGCAACGGGGTCATCCGCCACTGTTTCCGGACTGGTTTCTTCCCGAGGTTGAGCAGCTACCGGAGGATCGGGGGATCCGGTCCCTGTACGATCGGTTTTCCGATCGGATCCGGGAGATCGAACTTGACGATCCCGCCGTGCTGACCGATCTGGATACTCCGGAACGACTGGCCGACGCCCGGCGTCTGGTTCGGAGCCGCCGGAACCCCGGCTTGTCGAGGTAAGTCGGCCATCCCTCTCATTCCTCAAAACCGGAATCACCAAACAAGGTATGATGCAGCCCCTGATCCTCAAAGGTATGGTAAATTTAAATTTTCCATACCTTCGAGAATTATTAGTGGAAAGCAATAGAAGTGTTCGGGGATAAACAGTGGGTTATTCGTGGATGAAGTTCGGAGGCCGTGTGTGCACACGGTTCGGGACTCAATCCATGATGAGCGCGATGGGACCATTTGAAACGAACGAGGAACGGCGATACGACCGGGCAGAGCATGGACGACAATCGACGGTTGAAACCGATCCGTGGAAGGGTCCCGAACCGAGCGGTCCGGTTGCGCCGGAAGCGGCAGAAAAGTACACTTTGTTTTTGGTTCAGCGGGGTTCCGGTTATCAAGGGGGAGCAACCCGGATTCCCCGTTTTGTTCGCGCTCGGATCGTGACCGATTCCGTTGTGTTTGGGGCTGTAGCTCAGCTGGGAGAGCGCATCACTGGCAGTGATGAGGTCAGGGGTTCGAATCCCCTCAGCTCCACCATTTTCCTCCCCTTGTAAGGCTACTATTCATCTTGCCGATTGGACGTGGGACCATGCATGGAACTCGTTTAACGGTGGGTCTTCTGGGGGTACTGGCAGCCGCCTGGCTGCTGATCGTCCCGCTTCCGGGGAAGACCAATACCGTCCGGCTGGACGATCCGGGGCTCCTCGCCCCGTACGGAAGCGACGTTGAATTGCAGGTTGATTTCGGACCGGGGATAACCGTGGGACCGGAAGGTTCGACGAACGAATTCGATCGCTGGCGCGGGAACCTGGGGTATCGGTTTGGACTTCCCTTCAACGCCTGGGGGTTGCTGGAGGCCACCGAGGTCCGACTGGAATCCGCCTATTCCTCCGTCTCCCGGGAGACGGGTGACGATGTTTCGGGGGGAGAAGGAATCCGGGGCGGACTGGCCTTCCAGTACAATCGATTTTTTGCCCTCACCGTCGATTACATGGCCGGACAGGAAGAGGATTTGCCGAGGTTCGGGGACGGGGAACGGATACGGGCCCGGGTCCCGGTCAAATACTCCACCGGCCCGGGCTACCTCCTGGGGGAGGTGGGCTACACGGTCCGGACCACGGACGAAATGGAGGATGAACTGGAAAACACGTTCACCCTGGGGGTTGGATACGTCTTTAACGTGACCTCCGATTGGAGCCTGGGGGCCGAATTTGCCCTGGAACAGCCCATCCATGAGGAAGGGCAAGACCAGCGCCAGGTTTGGGTTACCAGCGGCCATCGGCTCGGGTATGGATTCCGAGCGGTTCCCTACGGAAGCGTGGGGCTGGCTGACGGAAGCCCCGATTGGGCGGCCGGACTGGAGGTGGGCTGGAGGTACCGGCCCACCGTCGAAACCCCTCAGGACGAACCGGATCAATCCCTCCCCGTCGACGAGGACGCCCGGATGTTGCTTCCGGAGGAGGGCAACGAGGAGGCCGCCCTGGAGGCTTCACGGGGTCTGAGGGCGTATGAGCTGGGGCGGCTTGGCCAGGCCCAGCAGCATTTGGAGGAAGCCCGGGAGTTGAACCCCGAACAACCCACCCACGCGTTCAACCTGGTAACGGTTCTGGTCGAACGGGGGGACCTGACCCGGGCGTTCGCCGTGCTTCGTGAGGCTCGGGAGCGACATCCGGACAACCCCGACCTGGAGTTTGCCTGGGCCTATGTCCATCACCTGGACGGTCAGACCGACCGGGCCAGGACCCTGGTGGGCGATCTGCTTGAGGCCCATCCGGAGCACGAGGCCGCTCTGGAACTGCAGGACCGGCTCGACGAAGACAACGAAGAGGACGATTCATAAGCGGGATTATTCACCGGCTCCGGGGGGTGAAATCCTCTCGGCGACGTACGTCGTGCCTCTGGCACCGGTCAGCGTAAAGGTCATCGAGAAGGATTAGAGGGGGCCGTTTGTACTCCCAACAACGGTCGTGCCCCCTGCGTAACGGGTGGTAGGAGTTGAAGGGTTCAGAAGCGGTTGGGACGACGGTTCCTCCGGTTAGACGTACGACTCCCGGTAGGAGGATTCGCTGAGCGGAGTCAGGTACTCCAGGGGTTGCTCGACAATTTTTGACCGGGTGGCTTCAAGGCTTTCCTCCCCGGCGTAGCTGATGGAGGAGGCGAGATGGCCTTTAATGCGCTGGAGGATGTCGTTGACGCTTCCCCGGTACGGAACCTCCATGGACATCCCCTCCGCCGGCGTTTCCAGTGCGTCTTCGACCGAGTCAACCTCCCCGGTTGATTCGTGGGAGTCCACCACGGCCTCGGGGGAGGTCATCCCCCGATAGATTTTTTTCTTTTCTCCCGTCTCCGGATCCTCGATGACGTGTCCCGGAGCCTCGTCGGTGCCCGAAAGCATGCTTCCCAGCATCACGGAAGACGCTCCGCAGATTAATGCCAGAAAAATGTCCTTGTCGTACCGGATCCCGCCGTCGGCGATGATGGGAACGGATTCGCCCACTTCGCACCAGGCTTCCCGGACCGCCTGTAGCTGGGGTACGCCGGCGGCCGTTTCGATTCGGGTCCGGCATCCCCGGCCGGGCCCCACCCCGACTTTGATGGCATCGGCTCCAAGTTCCTTCAGGAAGCGGGCTCCCTCCGCCGTGGCCACGTTCCCGCAGATCACTTCGACGTCCGGGAACCGATCCCGAAAGGAGTTCATCGCCGATTCCATCACCGTGGAGTGGGCGTGAGCGATGTCCATCAGGAGCACATCCACCCCGGCGTCCAGGAGGGCTTCGGTCCGGTCGAGGTAGTCCCCCCGGGCTCCGATGGCCGCTCCGACCCGCAACCCGCCGTTCTCGTCCAGGGTCGAGTAAGGACGGTTCCGGAACAGGATCAGGTCCTTCTTGGTGATCAGTCCCTCGATCGACCGCTCCCGTCCCTCAAGGGGAAGTTTTTCAATCCGGTGCTTGAACATGATGGTCTCGGCTTCTTCGACCGTGACGTCCGGATCGGCGGTGACCAGATCCTCGTACGGAGTCATGAAGGTGTCCACCCGTTCGTTTTCATGCCCCTCCATCCAGGGCATGTCCCGGTTGGAGAGCAGACCGGCCAGGACGTCGCTGTCCTCCGATTCCTCGATCAGAATGCCCGTGATCCCGTGGGTTCGGGCAAATTCCCGGGCGGCGGCGACGGTGGCGTCCCGGGGCAGACTCAGGGGGTTGTCGATCCGGTAGCCGTGGCTCCGTTTGACCTTCCGGACCTCCCGGGCCTGGTCCTCAATGGAGAGGGCCCGGTGGATAAATCCGATGCCCCCTTCAAGAGCCAGGGCCTTGGCCATCTCCGCCCCGGTGACGCTGTCCATGTTGGCGGACACCACGGGGAGATCAAACTCGATGTTGCGGGACAACCGGCTCCGGGTTGAGACGTTCTG
>CAYPTI010000101.1:0-6538 GCA_964413525.1 uncultured bacterium
TACAAGCCCTGTGGCGGGGGTATACCGCCTCACGCCGTGCGGATGCTGGAAGACCGCGAGGTTGACCTGGAGACGAAGGTTGAGGACGTCGCTGAGGACGTCCGGTTCCTGTACGATTTTGATCGCCCGGTGGACCGGTCCCTCGGACCCGCCCGGGTCACAATGGTCAACCGGAGGGATTTTGACGAGTTGCTCGCCCGGACGGCCGAGGACCGGGGAGCCCGCTTGAAGGAGGGGGTGGCGGTCCGGGAACTTGACCGGATTGACGCGGGTTGCCGGCTGACGGACGAGGAAGGCCGCACGTGGACGGCACGATACGTGGTGGGAGCCGACGGAGCCAACAGCCGGATTGCCCGGCAGGCCGGGCTGGATGTTCCCCCGGCCGGGGGAGTGGCCCTGGACGCGGAAATCGAGGTGAACGCCTCCACCTACGAGGAACACGCGAGCCGAGCCATTTTCAACATCGACGCGGCTCCGAAGGGCTACGGCTGGGTGTTTCCCAAACAGGGCTACCTGGCCCTCGGGGTGGGAGGATACCAATCCGACGTCAGTTATCCCGACCAGCTGGATCGGTTCGTCGACCGGACCCTGCCGGCGGCGAGCATTCTGGACCGGCGGGACTTCGGCCACCCCCTGCCCTACTATCAGCCTCACCCGGAGGCGGCCGGTGAGCGGGTGGCGCTGGTGGGGGACGCGGCCAGCCTGGTGGACGCGCTCTCCGGCGAAGGCATTTACTACGCGATGAAGTCCGGGGAACTGGCGGCTGGCTCCATCGGGAACGCCCTGGAGAAGGGGACCCCGGACCTCACCGGGTACGCGGACAAACTACGGGAGTCCATGGGAAGGGACCTGGCGCTTTCGGCCCGGCTGGCCTCCGTGTTCTTCCGGTTTCCCGAACAGTGCTACCGGCACGGGGTGGAACGTCCGATCATCGTCGAGAAAATGAAGCAAGTCGTGGCCGGCGGTCAGTACGGGGACATTTTCAGGGAGCTCTGGGACGAGATCATCGGACGGCTGGAACAATCGACCCTGGGCTCCCTCGGCTGGTCGAGTTGATTTCCGCTGGACCTGGCTCCGCTTCGCCGGCTGGTTGACCGGCTTCGTACCGCCCTCGCTGACGGCTCCTCCGATGATGTAGACCTTCCCCCGGCCCGGTCCCTCGAACCGCTGGAAGGAACGCTATCGGGAATGGAGGAACTTCGATCGCGGCTTGAGGAAGGGGACGGAACGTTCACGCGGGAAGAATTATGGAAACTGGCGGGGTTGGTTTACGACACCGTCGACCGGTTTCTCAGCGGACCGGTTGAGCAAATATCGGGGATCGGTTCCAGGCGGTCCGAACAGCTTGAACGACTGGAGATCGTCACCCTGCGAGATCTGCTCCATCACCTGCCCCGGACCTACCTGGATCGGCGGTTTCTGGATGAAATTCGTTCCCTTGAGGTCGGGCAGCGAGCCTCCGTGGTGGGTGAAGTCGTGTCCAAGCAGGTCCGCCGGGGCCGATCCCCGAGGTTTCAGCTCCGGCTTTCCGACGACACGGGGGTGCTTTCGGTCCTGTTCTGGAACCAGACCTACCTCGACAACCAGATCACCCGGGGAACCCGATTGTTCTGCAGCGGGCAGGTGGATTCCTTCCGGGGGCGGCCTCAGATGAACAACCCCGAGTTTGAGGTGATCGAGGACGAACAGGACTTAGAGGAATCCCGCGGAATCCAGCCGGTCTATCCGCTGACCGAAGGCCTTCCTCAGTCCCGGCTGCGGACCTGGATCGGTCGGTTGCTCGATCGAATCAAAGGCCTTGTTCTGGATCCCCTGCCTCCCGACCTGCGGTCCCGCAGGAACCTGATGACCCGGCAGAACAGTCTGCGAGCCATCCATTTTCCCCGGGAGAAGGAGGAACTGGAGCAGGCCCGGCGCCGGATGAAATACGAGGAATTCTTCTTCTTTCAGCTTGTGCTCGTGCGTCAGATGACAAAACGCCGGAGCCGGGACAAGGGACGCTCCTACCCCGACGATCAGGTCACCGAAGAGTTTCTCCAATCCCTTCCCTTCCGCCTGACCGACGATCAGGATCGGGCCCTGAACGAAATTGTGACTGATCTAAGCGAACCGGATCCGATGCACCGGATGCTGCAGGGGGACGTCGGGACGGGCAAGACGGTGATCGCGGCGGCTAGCCTGGTGAGGGTGATTGAAAACGGCCACCAGGCGGCGTTGATGGCTCCGACCGAGGTGCTGGCCAGACAGCACGCCGAGACCCTGGACCCCTTGCTCGCTGCGGTGGACGAGGAGGTTGCTCTCCTGGTCGGCGGAATGGAATCCGACCGCCAGGAAGAGGTTCGGGAGGGACTGGCGTCGGGAACGGTGAGGTTGGTGGTGGGTACGCACAGCCTGATCCAGGAGTCGGTCGAATTTGACCGGCTGGCCTACGTGGTGGTGGACGAACAGCACCGGTTCGGCGTCGATCAGAGGCGGACGCTTCGGGAATCGGGACCCAACGTCGACCTGCTGGTCATGTCGGCCACCCCGATCCCCCGGAGTCTGTCCCTGTCGGTCCACGGGGACCTGGAGGTCTCCACGCTGGAAGAATTTCCGGGAGGGCCCCGGGAGGTGACAACCCGGGTCCGCAAACAGACCGATTCCTACCGGGACCGGCTCTACTCCCGGCTCCGGGATCGGGTCCGGGAGGGGGATCGGGCGTTTCTCCTGTTTCCGGCGATCGATGACTCGAACGAACTTGATCTCCTCTCGGCGACTTCCGCCCACCGGGATGCCCAGAAGGACGGGACATTCGGCGAGGCGGGAATCGGGCTGCTTCACGGTCGCATGGACTCGAGCGCAGTGGAGGACGTGCTGGAGAACTTCGCCGCCGGGAGGATCCGGGTGCTTTTCTGCACGACCGTGGTGGAGGTCGGGGTGGACATCCCGGACGCCCGGTACATGGTGGTCCACAACGCGGAGCGGTTCGGGCTCGCCCAGCTCCACCAACTGCGGGGACGTATCGGTCGGAGGGGACAGGAGGGTTCCTGCGTTCTTCTGTTGGATCCCGAAGCGGACGAGGAGTCCATGGAACGGCTCCGGGTACTGGAGGAGACGGACGATGGATTCGAGGTTGCCGTCCAGGACCTGATCCAGCGGGGGACCGGGGAGCTGTTGGGAACCGAGCAGGCCGGGATGCCGGATTTTCTGCTGGGAGACCCGTGGAGGGATCGATCGCTGATGTCGACCGTTCGTTCGGATGCGGAACAGTTGCTCGGGGACGATCCCACCCTGCAGGACAGCGAACATTCCCTGTTGAACCGTGAACTGACGCACTACCTGGAACGCCGGAAGGTCCGGCTTCATACCGGGTAGGATTGGAAGAGAGACGGTCGAACGTCGAAGGTCAAAAGACGAACTACACGGTTTCCTTCCATCGTTTTCGGTCATCCGCAGGCTGACCACCGAGGTAGTTTGCTCGATTTCGAACCAACCATGGAACACCAATCGTTACGAATAGTTTGATCGGACGTGAGATCAGGGTTCCGGATCGGGGGGCAGAAACAATCCTGTTCGGAGACCGAATTGGCCCACAGCATTGGATGGGATCTGCGGGGACGGTGTTAGGGGATCGGGCGGGATTCGATAGAATGGTTTTCATTGTTATCTCGCGATTGGTTGGTTCCCGGCCGATGAAGTCAAACCCGGTCGGAGAGCGGGTTACCACCCAAGCATGGACGTGTCCCCGGGTATGGTCCGAGCGTCCAATCGACCTCGGTGGTCGGTACGAATCATCACGGGCGGGCGTAGTTCAATGGTAGAACTCCAGCTTCCCAAGCTGGCGGTGCGGGTTCGATTCCCGTCGCCCGCTCCACCTTTCCCTTCCGCGTGAACAACGGGGTCGACCGCTCGGTGGAAGCGGACCGGCGAACGGTTAAATGGGGCGAGAACGGTTCGACCAGGGTATGTTGTAGGGGGAAACGGATCCGGCGGAGTCAGCCGTCGGGTTCCAGGGTTCCTTCCTCGACCAGCCGGTCGGTGATTCGTTCCTTCAGTGATTTTTTGTCAACCTTTCCCACTTCGGTGCGCGGGAGTGAATCAAGCAGTTCCAGCCGTTCGGGGAGCTTGAACACCGCGATGCCCTGATCGTCGAGGTAGGAGGTCACATCGTCCAGAGTCAGGGAATCCGCGTCCGACGTCAGTTCCACGTAAGCGCAGACCCGTTCCCCGAGCCGTTCGTCGGGCATTCCGATCACGGCGGCGTTTTCGATCCGTTCGTGTTCGATCAGTAGATCCTCGAGGGCGGGCGCGTAAATGTTCTCGCCGCCGCGAATGATGGTGTCCTTGATCCGGCCGTAGACCTCGTAGTTGCCGTCCTCACGCCGGGCCAGGACGTCCTCAGTGTAGAACCAGCCCTCGCCGTCGAAATTCTGCTCGTTTTCCTCCTCGTTTCGGAAGTACCCGGTAAAAAATCCGGGTCCGCGAACGGACAGTTCGCCGGTTTCCCCGGTGGGGACTTCCTGATCCCGATCGAGATCCACCAGCCTGCACTCATCCGCTTCCGGGACCAGGGGCCGCCCGACGGTTTCGGCCTGGACGTCCAGGTCGTCCTCGGGCCTGGTTTCGATAAGCGGCCCCTCGGCCATCCCGAACACGTTGCAGAAGCCGATGTCCCATCGGTTGACCGCCTCCCGGACGATCTTCGGAGGGACCTTCTGGCCGCCGCTCCAGAGGACTTCCAGGCTGCTCAGGTCGTATTCATCCAGCCGGGGGTGGTTCAGGATGTCGATGATCTGAGTGGGCATCGGAAGGGAATAATTTCCTCCGGTTCGATCGATCAGGTCCATGAGTCCTTCCGGTTTGATGTTGGGATCCACGGCCACGGTTCCCCCGGCCCAGAAACAGGATCCCACGATGCAGCACAGCGAGGCGTTGTGTCCGATCGGGACGCTGGGGAAGGCCGTCCAGTCGGCCGTCACCCCGGTCACCCGGGCGCAGTGTTCCCACTGGAACACGTAGTCGTTGTGGGTCCGGGGAATGGCCTTGGGGAGGCCGGTGGTGCCTCCCGACAGCAGCATCAGCCCCGGTCGGGCGGGGTCAACCTCGATCTCGTCCACCCGTGGGAAATGGCGGTCGATGTGAACGGAATCAATGGTTTCCTCGAAGGAGATCACGTCATCCGGGGGAGGATCATCCGGGTCCGCCAATCCGATCACGTGATCGAAGGACTCGTAATCTTCCCGGACGGTTCGGGCGAGGTCAACGTAATCAAATCGCACGGGATACCGGCCGGCGTTGGCGATGTAGGCCCGGGCGTCGGTCAGGTCGACCTGATGGCGGACTTCCGCCTCCCGGTGCCGGGGGAGCACCATGACCGGAATAATTCCCGCCCGGGAGCAGGCGAACAGACTGATAACGAATTCGGGAACGTTCGGCAGTTGAAAAATTACCCGTTCACACGGATTCAACCCCAGCTCACCGATCAGGTAGGAGGCCATTGCCCGGGACGACTGAACCAGTTCCCCGTACGACAGGGTTTCGTTCGGACCGATCACGGCCGGTTTGTCCGGGTTGGGTTCAGCGGCCCGGTCGAGGACTTCATGAAAGCAGAGGTCGTTCCAGAACCCTTCCTCCCGGTACCGGTTCTGGCGCCGGTCGGGGAAGGGGACGTACCCTTCAAGACTGGCCGGAGGGCGCTCGACGCTTTCCATGCTCAATACAACAACTCCCCACCATCGATGTTGATGGCCTGGCCGTTGATCCCCCGGCTGACGTCCCGGCAGAGGAACAGCGTTAAGCCGGCCACCTCCTCGGTTGTCATCAACCGGTTCTGGGGGCTCTGAGCGGCCAGGTAGTCCCGAAGTTCCTGTTCGCTTTTGTCGGTCTTCTGCATCATGGATTGAATGTTGCGGTCGGTCATCGGGGTGTCCACGTACCCGGGGCAGATGGCGTTCACGGTGACGTTGTCATCGACCAGTTCCACCGCCAGGGCCCGGGTGAGCCCCAGAACCCCGTGCTTCGAGGCGGTGTAGGCGGCGATGTACCGGGAACTGGTTTTGGAAACCACCGAGGCGTTGTTGATGATCCGGCCCCAACCGTTGTCCACGATCTGGTCCACGAGGGCCCGGGTTACGTAGTAGGTTCCGTGCAGGTTCACGTCGATCATCCGGTGCCATAACTCGTCGGGATGGCCCCCTCGGAAGGGATGGGAGTCGGAGACCCCGGCGTTGTTGACGAGGATCTGGACGGGGCCGAGCCGGGTTGCGACCTCCTCGGCCAGGCGATCGACCTGCTCGGGGTCGGTGATGTCACACGGGACCGCCAGACCGGTTGTCTCCCGGTCTTCGATCCGATCCACAACGTCGTCGAGCTGGTCTTCACTGCGCGCGGTCACGGCGACATCGGCCCCCGCTTCCGCCAGCGTCAGGGCGATCTCTTTCCCGATTCCCCGGCTGGCTCCGGTGACGAGCGCTCGCCGGCCCTTGAGGGACCGATCCCGTGAAGTCAACCGTCAGGCTCCTCCCGGTCCCGACCAGACGAAGTCGCACAGGTCGGCGCT
>CAYPTI010000102.1:0-6529 GCA_964413525.1 uncultured bacterium
ACCATCACGCCGGGCAAGCGAGCCGACCTGGCCGTCCTGTCCGACGACCCGCTGGCGACGGAGCCGGACCGACTGTCGGACCTGGAGTGTGAACTCACGGTGGCCGGAGGAGAGGTGGTGTACCGGGCGGAGTGACCTCCGTGGTGAAGTTCGGCCCGGTATCGAGCGTCCTTTATTTGAACGTGGTAGGTCCGCTTTCTCGACGCTGGGACAACGTCGGTCTCCCGGGAAGAAACCGAACGTCAGAAAACCCTTCAATCCCCGATTCCTCCGTTACTCCGCTGGAACCCTGTATCGACTCCCTCAATATAGTTTTGTGGAATGTCCGAAACGGGAACAGCATGGGTGGTAACCGACTTCCCGTATAACAACAGTTCCCTCACATCATTCTTATTCAGCCAGTGGCTGAATTCCGAGGTGAGAAGCTCTCCGTTCGGCGAGCTTCTCGAAAGCCGTTCGGAAACCGTTGTTACACGGAAAATTGTCCCTCGGTTGAGGTTCGTCTTTTTCTTGAACCGAACCAACGGACGATTCGTCTTTTGTTGATTGTGGAGGTCCGTTCGGCCGGGTCGAGCCGGTTGTTTTTGGTCTCACGTTTCGTATATTGGGTTTCACCAACGGCAGTTCCGTCATCCTGATCCGGGGACGAGAAAGGAGCGACCGATGAGCGTTGATTGCCAGGTGGAGGACGGCGTGGCCACCCTGACGCTGGACCGTCCGGACCGCTTGAACGCCCTGACCTTCGACGTCTACGGGGCCTTGCGGGACCGGTTTTTCGAGTTCCGTCAGGCGGACGACGTTCAGGCCGTAATCCTGACCGGTCGCGGGGAGGGGTTCTGTTCCGGAGGGGACGTCGACGACATCATCGGCGAATTAATCGACACGGACGTCAAGGACCATCTTGATTTCACCCGGATGACCGGCAGCGTGGTACGCAACATGCGGTTGCTGGAGAAACCAATTATCGCCGCCCTCAACGGCACGACGGCCGGAGCGGGGGCCGTGCTGGCCCTGGCGGCCGATTTTCGGCTGGCGGTCGAGGACGCCACCATCGCGTTTTTGTTCAGCCGGGTGGGCCTGACCGGAGCCGACATGGGGGCCGCCTATCTGCTCCCCAAATACGTCGGTCAGGGTCGAGCTCTTGAATTGCTGATGATGGGAGACTCGATCGACGCCCGAACCGCTCAGCGATGGGGGCTGGTCAACCGGGTCCTGGAGGCCGACGAGTTGATGGACACCGCCCGAGAATGGGCCGACCGCCTGGTCGCGGGACCCAACCAGGCCCTCGGGATGACCAAACGACTGGTCAACAACGAATGGAACATGGACCTGATCTCGGCCCTCGAATCCGAAGCCCAGGCCCAGGCTCTGATGCTGATGGGCGAGGACCACCGGCGGTTTTACGAGGCCTTCAAGCAGGGCACGGATCCCGAATTTAGCGGCAATTAACCCCCGGGAACCGGGACGAGTGTCCGCCGGCGGAACGAGGTTTCGGGCCCGATTTGTTGCGTAGACATGGCTCGAAGGACAATATACATTGAGCTGAACCCGGCTACCCAATCCTCTTTTCCAACGCACGGGAGGTTTCCATGCCCCGACGAATGATCAACCCACCGGATCTGGTGGAACCGAAGGGATTCAACCACGGTATTCTGGTTGAAGACGGACCGATTCTGTTCCTGGCCGGTCAGGACCCCACCGGTCCGGACGGATCCATCGTGGGAAAAGGAGATCTGGTCGAACAGTACCGTCAGGTGCTGGAAAATTTGATCAGCGTGGTGGAGGAAGGCGGAGGCACCGCCGATGACATCGTCAAGTTGAACATCTACGTGGTGGATCGCCAGCGGTACCTGGACAATCTTTCCCGGCTTGGAGCCGTCCATCAGGAGTACCTCGACCATTACCCGGCCATGGCTTTTTTTCAGGTTCAGAGCCTCTACAAGGAAGAGGCTCTGGTTGAAATGGAAGGGTTCGCCGCCCCGGGTTCATCCCCATGACAGGCACGCCGGAAGCAATGACCCGAACGGAACCGTGCTGCGCGAGGCTGAACGGAACGGTAACAAATCGATTTAAGGAGTGTTTGCGATGACGATGCGGATCCAGGACGTTCCCGAAACCTACAACGTGGTCGACATTCTGGAGCGAAATCTCCCCGAACGAGCCGACAAGACCGCCCTTCTGAGTTACGAACGGAACCTGACTTTCGGGGAGGTTTCCGACGAGGTCAACCAGGTGGGCAACGCGCTCAAGAACCTCGGGGTGAATTTCGGCGAGCACGTGGGAATCCTGTCCCTGGACGTTCCCGCCTGGGTTACGTCCTTCTTCGGGATTGGAAAGATCGGCGCCGTCGCGGTGGGACTCAACACGTTGCTGACCCCGGACGATTACCAGTTCATCCTTCATGACAGCCGGGTACGGGTGTTGATCGTTCACAGCTCCCTGATGGAGAACCTCGAACCCATTCGGGATGACCTTCCGCTGCTCGACCAGGTCATCGTAATCGGGGAGTCCGAACACGCCCGTGACGAAGACCTGACGTTCAGCGAGTGGATCGAGGGGGAGTCCACCGACCTCGAGGCGGCCCCCACCCACCGGGAGGACTTCTGTTCGCTGAATTATTCAAGCGGTACGACGGGCATGCCGAAGGGAATCCCCCATTCGCCGAAGGACTACATCCTGACCGCGGATCGATGGGGAAAAAATACCCTCGGGCTCACGGAGGAGGACCGGACCTTTGCCGTGGCGAAGATGTTCTTTACCTTCGGGAACGGGGGGAACCTTATCTACCCCTGGTACGTCGGGGCCAGCACGGTGCTGTTTTCGGGACCGCCCCGGGTGGCGACCAACGTCCTGGAGGTCATCGAAGAGTTTGAGCCGACGATTCTGTACAACGCTCCGACCAGTTACGCGGCCATCCTGGCACAGGACGATTTTCCCGGTGACTGGGACTACTCCTCCCTGCGACTCTGCGTGTCGGCCGGGGAAGCGCTTCCGGCCCCACTGTGGGAACGCTGGAAGGACACCACCGGGCTGGACACCATCGACGGCATCGGCACCACCGAAAACTACCACATCTTTATTTCCAACGCCCCGGACGACATCCAGCCCGGCAGCAGCGGTCGCGTCGTGGAGGGTTACGACGTCAAGATCGTGGACGAGAACGGCGACGAGGTCGAGCAGGGGGAAATCGGGGACCTGCTGCTCAAGACCGACACCGTGGCTCCCTTCTACTGGCACCAGTACGAGGCCAGCCAGCGGGCGATGAAGGGGGAATGGTTCTTCACCGGCGACAAGTATTACCAGGACGAGGACGGGTACTACTTTCACGCCGGTCGCTCGGACGACATGATGAAGGTCGGGGGCATCTGGGTGTCGCCGGTGGAAGTCGAAAGCACCCTGGTGAGCCACGACGCGGTGCAGGAATGTGCCGTGGTTGAGGAGACGGACCAGGACGACCTGGTGAAGCCGAAGGCCTACGTGGTGTTAACCCGTCAGTACGAGGCCAGCGTGGAACTGGAGGAGGAACTCATTGAGTACACCCGGCAGGAAATCGCCGATTACAAACGGCCCCGCTGGGTGGAGTTCCGGGAGGAACTTCCGAAGACGGCCACGGAAAAAATCCAGCGCTACAAGCTCCGCGAGGAGGATTAGCCCGGCTCCTTCGCGAGCTGAACCGATCCCTGCTCGGAGGGTTCCCTGTTTTCAGGACGGCTTGTTGATCCGTCCGTTGTTAAGAATCGGATCGTAAGTCAGCAGGGTTCTTCGTGGGGGTTTTCTGGAGGCAGTCCGACGGGCCAAACCTACCGGGTCCAGAAGCCGTCCGGGTCGAACCGTCGGATCAGCGTCAGTTCTTCCTCCGACGGGGGTTCGGTGGTGGCGGGGAAATCCTCCGAGGTTTGCAGGTCCCAGGGAAAGTCAGGCTCGATTCCTTCCCGCTCCACGCCCGGATGCAGGGAATCCAGAACCATTTCTCCTCCGTCGTCAAATCCGAACACGGCCTTGCTGGTGACGAGCGCCTGGGGTCCGCCTCCCGGAAGCCCGTTGGCTTCCCTCCACTCGCCGCCCGAACCGTATCCGGGGCTGGTCACGTAGTGGACTTCGTTCACGAACCGCCGGGCCTGATGAGGCATCAGGATAATCGTCCGGCCGGCCATGCAGGCCATGTCGGCGGCTCCTCCGCTCCCCGGCAATCGGATATTTCGGTCGGGCCGATCTCCCTCGCCCGGAGCAAGCACCCGGGTGGTGTTGAGGTTCCCGTACCGGTCGATCTCGGCTCCACCCAGGAACCCGATGTCAACCTGACCCCGCTGCAGCCGGCTCATGATCTCCATCATGCCGGTGTTGGAGAGGGAGTGATCGAGGTTCGACAGGTCGCACATGGTCTGGAGAAATTGTTCGGCGGGATCGTCGCGGACCACTCCGCTTTCGAAAATCGACAGGGCGTTGGGGGCGTGGGTGCTCACCGCGAGCTGGAACGCGATCATCGGCAACCGCATCCCGACGAAGACCTGCTCCCCGTCGTTAATCAACCGCGCCGCCGCGCAGACCATCAATTCCCGGGCCGTGTAGTCGGATTCGTTACTGTCCATAGGGAACCTCCTCGGCGTAGGAGGGTCGGCTGATGTCCGGGGGACCGCCGCTCCGATCCATGTACTCGGCTCGGTCGGAAACGCCGTGGATCCACTCGGCGGCCCAGGTTCGGAACCCGTCCTCGGTTTTGGTTTCGTCATGGTAGTCGAGGAAGTGGTCGTGGTCCCGGTTGTAGTAGCCGGAAACCGGGGACGGGTGGGCACCGCCGGGACATTCAACCACGGCCCCCACGCGCTCGTGTGTGATAGCAACCCGATTGGGATCGCTTTTGATCACCTCGGAGGAGACGAGCTCCTCGGCGATGACGATGATCCGGTTGGCCGCCCCGATGGCCTGGTGGGACACGCCCGTGTTCCCCCACATGTGAGCGTTTCCCCGGTCGTCGGCCCGCTGCACGTGAACCACGGCCCAGTCGGGCCGGATGGCCGGTACCAGCACCACCGGCTCCCCGCCGATCGGATCCTCCGTTTGTATCAGGTTGTCGTTTTCCTTCAGGATGTCCGTTCCAAGCAGGGACCGGGTGGGCAGGTAGGGAACCCCGAGGCGTCCGGCCTCCAGGGAGAGAGCCAGGCTGAAGTTGGAGTGGTCCTCCATCTCGAGTTCGCCGGCTTCCACGGCCCGGCGAAAGCAGTACCCCGAACCCGCGCTGACGTTCCCCACCCAGGCGGCTCGCACGGTTTGAACCCGACCGGCGCCGATCAGCTGATCGAACAGCATGTCGCTTATCGGACCGATCAGCGTGAGGTTTTCCAGTTCCTGGCGGATCATCTCGTGGCCGGCGGCGAAGGGAATGGCGTGCTCGAGGGCAAGCCCCATCGCGACCGAATCCCCGGCCTGGATCAGCCCGATGGCCTGGTTCATGGACATCCGTCTGTCGTCGGACATGGTTCCGGATCAGGGCTCCCCGTTCGGATCGTAGTCCGCTTGTTGGTTACCGGTTCAGACGTCGGTTCGACTCGGGCTCCGTCGACGAGCCGGCCCGAAGCACCGGATGGTACGCTGTCGGTACGCCTCCCCGCAGGGGACGTCACCGTGGGGGCCACCCGTCGATCAATCACGGAAAGCGATCTTCTCACCCGCTCTTTGAGTCCGTCAACGATGCGCTTTTTCGCCGGACAACGGCCGGTTCATACGGCAGTGTATTTTGATTGCTCGGACAGCCTGATATACTTAAAGACTTTGGAACGGATCAACTATCTCATCATCAATCACGCTTCTGGATTCGTGGTTGGGGTGTCCAGCACTCAATTGAGTGCTGGATCGACCACGCGTTGAAGGAAGCGGTCGTTTGAACCCACGGGAGGTTTTTTGTTGTGATTGACGTACCGATGAAGCGGTTGCTGGAGACCGGGGTCCATTTTGGACATCAGCCCCGTCGCTGGAATCCGAAGATGGAGGATTACATCTTCACCGAACGCAAAGGCGTTCACATTATTGATCTTGAGCAGACGATCGAGCGAATCAAACAGATCACCGAAATGGTAACGCAGCGGGTGGCGGACGGGGAGGAAATTCTGTTTGTCGGCACGAAACGCCAGTGTGCCGATTCGCTTGAAGAACACGCCGAACGGTGCGGTATGCCCTACGTAAACAACCGCTGGCTCGGGGGAACCCTCACCAACTTCAAAACCATCCGGAAAAGCGTCGACAAGTTGAAGGAACTGGAACGGATGGAAGAAGAAAACATCATGGACCGGCTGTCCAACAAGGAAGCCCGGCAGCTGGAGCGGGAAAAGAACCGGCTGAAACGGAACCTTCAGGGCATTCGGGAGATGGAGAACCTTCCCGATCTTCTTTACGTGACCGACATCATTCAGGACGAGAACGCCGTCAAGGAGGCTCGCAAGCTGGATATTCCGGTGATCGGGATCCTGGATACGAACGTCGATCCCGAGATGGTCGATTACGGCATTCCCGGCAACGACGACGCCATCCGGGC
>CAYPTI010000103.1:0-2059 GCA_964413525.1 uncultured bacterium
AGCGGCAGATAGCCCAGGTGTGTCTGTTCCACCTGCATGGTCCAGCGGTCGTTGTCCAGCCGGAGAATTCCTTCCGCGGTCAACCGTCCGTACAGGTTCATCGGGCCCTCGAGGACCATGTGAACCGTCACGTTATCCCCGGCCGGCTCAAGGCTGATGAACGCGATCGACCAGCCGTACCACTCTTCATCGGGAGGATTGCGCTCCAGCAGGTAGGACGCCTGGTTGAGGGAAAGATCCACCCGGGCCGGGTCGGGACGGGACCGCTCAAGCTCCGAGTACGCCCGGGCCAGCAGCTCCAGGTCCTCAATCTCCAGCTCGGTTCGGGAGAGCCCGGGTTCCCCCAGCCGGACCGACAGGACCATGGCCAGAACCAGCCCCAGAACGACAATCCCCAGGGTTGAAGCAATGACTTTTTTCACGTGATACCCTCCGTTGGAAACCGTATACCATCCCGCTTGAATGTAAGGTTGTCCAGTCCCGGACTCTCAAGGGACGGATGACCGCTCCCCGGAAGGTGGGTTCAAACCGTGTCCGTCTCCCCGGCGATCCTGTACGGGCTCGTCTTCCTGGTCGCGAGTGCGGTCCTGTTCTTCCTGGTCAAACCGCTGACCAAGACGACCGATCGACTCGGCCAGGCCTTCGGACTGAGCCGGTTGTTCCTGGGCGTTATTCTGCTTTCCTCGATCACCAGCCTGCCCGAGGCCGCCACCAGCCTGGCGTCCCTGTGGCCGGTTCAGTCCCCCGACCTGGCCATCGGGAACGTCCTTGGCAGCAACATCTTTAACCTCGCGGTCATCCCGATGCTGGCGGTCCTGTACCGCAAAAATTACCTCTACCGCGTGGACAACCAGCATATCATCGCGGGGTTCGGGGTGCTGATGCTGGGCGGCCTGGTGGGATGGGGACTGGCGGTCCCGCCGACCAAACTCGGGCTTCCCGAGGATCCCTTCTTCCACCCGGTAACCTTGCTGGTCCTGGCCGGCTACGGGATCACCCTCTACCTGACCCACCACTGGCCGATGCTCAAACCGGAATCGGAGGAACAGCCCGTCTCAGTGTTTGAGGTCTCCGCCCCGGCATCCCGCTGGCCCGTGTTGATCCAGTTCATCGGCCTGGCCCTCGCGGTCGTGGGCCTCGGGGTGGCCCTGGCGTTCTCCGGGGACGGACTGGCCCGGACCACGGGACTCGGGCAGACTTTCTTCGGGACCCTGTTTCTGGCCGCCGCCACCAGTCTGCCGGAGGTCCTGATCTGCTGGTCGGCCCTGAAATCCCTCGGGGCGGTGAACCTGGCGGTGGGCAACATCACCGGAAGCTGTCTGTTCAACCTCGGCATCCTGGGACTGTTCGACCTTCTCTTCCCCGGCAACCTCTACGCCGTCGTGGATCCGGCCCACATGATCACCCTGCTGGGCGGGGTCCTGATGATGGCCCTGGCCGGGTTCGCCATGTTGCTGCGTCCTCACAAACCGGCCCGGAACTACTTCCCCCCGGAGATGTGGCTGCTCACCCTGACCTACCTGGTCACCCTGTACTTGATTTACTGATCGTCCGGGCTCAGTCCCCAGGCGGCGAGGGCCGCCGCGGACAGGCTGAGGATCAACAACAGTCCGTAGAACACCGGCGCTCCGTAGGCGTCGTAGACAACCCCGGCCAGCAGGTTGCCCACCGCCGACCCGAGCCCGAAGACACAGGCGGCCAGCAGACTCTGACCGGTGTTTCGAATGACGGGATCGGACAGCCGGTCGATCAAGTACACCCCCCCGACCGACAGCCCCACGAACATCACCGCGTGGAGGGGCTGGACGAGGTACCACATCCAGAGTTCCGGCAGCAGCGGATACGCCAGCCAGCGAGCCGCGGCGGCCAGGCTGGAGACCACCAGCAGGGTGCGGTAGTTGATCCGGTCCCGGAACCGGGCGGACAGCCAGAACAGCGGAACCTCGAGAACGGCCGCCAGCACCCAGGCGATCCCGAGCCCGAAGAAACTTCCCCCGAGTTCCTCCCAGTACAGCCCGAAGGCCACGAAGTTGCCTCCAAAGGGAATCCCCCAGAGGGC
>CAYPTI010000103.1:2159-6509 GCA_964413525.1 uncultured bacterium
ACCCGCCCACGTCCCCGACGTCCCGTTCCTGGGTCAGCACCATGGCGTTGATCAGCGGATCGATGGCTGCGTGGAGGCCGTAAAACACAGGAAACACCAGCAGAAACCAGACGGCCGGCCAGTCGAGCAACATCCCGGTAACCACGACCCCGGCCGAACACGCGGCGAGCTGAATTACCCGGTGGGAACTGCCCCATAGGTCTCCCAGGGCCCCGAGGCCGAACTGGAACACCATGGCCATCAGGGGGCCAAGGAAGGCGAGCAGACCGATGAAGGATTTGGAGAGCCCGACCTGTTCGAGGTAGATGTAGACGTAGGGATGGAACAGCCCCAGACCGCAAAAGTACAGCAGGTACAGGAGGTAAAACCGCCGGGCGATCCGGTCGTTGCTCACGTTGGCTCCTCCCGACTACGAAGCAAGTTCACGGGACCGGTCCCCAGAGGAACGCCACGATGCCGAACGAACCTGGATTCAGATGGTTTGATCCTGATTTGAAAAGGCAGATCAAGGTATCAGGGTCCATCCAGAATGACGATTACGGTTTCCTTACAGTAGCATCGGCGGACCGGGGGAAAAACGACTCCAAACCGTCTGCAGCCTGTTGAAGATGACCGGGGTCTGGCCGAGCCGATGGGAACCGATGGGATGCCGGCCAGTTTGTGTGTACATTCGGTCTCCGTCCGAGTTTGTTGACGTCAATCCGGAGGTTCCGGATTACCCCCGGTCCTCGGTCGGTTCCTCCTGAAAGGCGATCTGTTTATCAACCGGGTAAAAGGTTGACTCGTAGTCCTTCAGACGGCCGTTTTCGTACTCGAATTTGCCGGAAAAGAACCCTTCCCGGTTTAACCACTTGAGGAAAATCTGATCGCCGTCCCAGAGGTTTAACTCGAACAGCTCTTCGTTCGGAATCCAGCGCAGGTTGCCCTCCCGGGTCGAGGTCGGCGGCTGGCCACGGAACTCGGATGTGGTGAACAGAAACACGTACCAGTCCCGTTTCCCGTCGAACTCGGGGAAGGTCAGCACCCCGTGCATGGTCCAGTCCTCCAGCTGCAGGCCGGCCTCCTCCTCCACTTCTCGAACCAGGCACTCCTCCGGCGATTCCCCGGGTTCGAACTTTCCCCCGAGGCCGTTCCACTTGCCTTCGTGGACGTCGTTCTCCTTGGTCACCCGGTGCATCATCAGGGTTTTTCCGTTCTGCTGGACGTAACAGAGCGTGGCTAAGACGGACGATCGACTCACTCATTCAACCTCCCTAACGAACTCACAAAGAAGCCCTTATTGTACGATGGGAGGCGGATTGGATCACGGAGGTACCCGAAAGGACCCTCGCAAACTTCAACCGTCAGGGAGCGGACGAGATTCATGCTGGATGGATTCCGGGTCGCGCTCATCGAAGGCTCGCTTGCCCCGGAATGACGGCAGAGAAAAACAGTCAGCGTTCTCGCTGTTGACTTTCGATATTCGACGGTCGGTCTGGGTGGCAAGTCGCGCAATCCAGACGAGTTTGTCCGTTCAGGCGGCGGTGGCCTCCCGCCCGACCGGTTCGAAGGTCAGGTCGTCCTCCTCCGGTCGGGCGTCGGCCCGGATTACGTCCCCTTCCTGCAGGTCCCCCTCGATTACCTTCAGGGCCAGGGGATCCTGGATCCGTTTCTGGATGACCCGCTCCAGCGGCCGGGCCCCGAACACCGGGTCGTACCCTTCCTCGGCCAGTTTTTCCTTCGCGGCCTCGGTGAGTTCCAGGGTCAGCCCCTGCTCGGCCAGCTGATCGTGCAACCGTTCCAGCTGGATGTTCACGATCTGCTTGATGTCCTCCCGGCTGAGGCTCTGGAAAATAATCGTCTCGTCGATCCGGTTCAGGAACTCCGGCCGGAAGTGGTTCCGCATCCGCTGGAATACTTCGGTCTGGAGCTCGTCAAACTCGGGGTCGTCGTGGGAGAGGTCCGGATGTTCTTCGTAGGTCTCCTGGATCAGATCGGAGCCGATGTTGGAGGTCATAATGAGCACGGTGTTGCGGAAGTCGACCGTGCGCCCCTGCCCGTCGGTCATCCGACCGTCGTCAAGGATCTGAAGCATGGCGTTGAAGACGTCCTTGTGGGCCTTTTCGATCTCGTCGAACAGGATCACCGAGTAGGGTTTCTGGCGGACCTGTTCGGTGAGGTAGCCCCCCTCCTCGTACCCGACGTATCCCGGGGGTGCCCCCATGAACCGGGCGACGGAATGTTTTTCCATGAACTCCGACATGTCGACCCGGATCAGGGCGTCCTCGTCGTCGAACAGAAACTCGGCCAGGGCCTTGGACAGTTCGGTTTTTCCCACCCCGGTGGGGCCCAGAAAGATGAACGACCCGATGGGTCGGCGGGGATCCTGGAGGTTGGCGCGGGCCCGGCGGACCGCGTTCGAGACCGCCGAGATCGCCTCGTCCTGGGAGACCACCCGGCGGCTGAGCCGGTCCTCCATCTCGGCCAATTTCTCCCGTTCGCTCTCCATCAGCCGTTCCACGGGAATGCCCGTCCAGGTGGAGACCACCCGGGCGATGTCCCCCTCGGTGACCTCCTCCTTGAGCATCTTCTGGTCCTTCTGGAGGTTCTGGAGGTTCTGTTTGGCCTCCTCCAGTTCCTCCTGGAGGTCCGGAAGCTCCCCGTACTGAATTTCGCTTGCCTTCGTTAAGTCACCTTCTCGCTTGGCTTTTTCCTGTTCGAACCGGGTCTTTTCGATCCGTTCCTGCAGGTCGCTGACCCGGCTGAGGAGATCCTTCTCGTTGGACCACTGGGTCTTGAGTTCGTCGGACTGTTCCCGCAGGTTGGCCAGTTCTTCCTCGAGGTCATCGAGCCGTTCCTCGGAGGCTTCGGTGTCCTCCTTCTCAAGCGCCTTCTTCTCCATCTCAAGCTGCATGATCTCCCGCTCGATCTGATCCAGCTCGGCCGGCATGCTGTCCTGCTCAATCCGGAGGGACGAGGCGGCCTCGTCGACCAGGTCGATGGCCTTGTCGGGGAGAAACCGATCTCCGATGTACCGATCCGAGAGTCGGGCGGCCGCGATCAGGGCTTCGTCCTGGATCCGGACGCCGTGGTGAACTTCGTAGCGTTCCTGCAGACCCCGGAGGATGGAGATCGTCTCCTCGATGGACGGTTCCTCGATCTTGACGGGCTGGAACCGGCGCTCTAAGGCGGCGTCCTTCTCGATGTGTTTCTTGTACTCATCAAGCGTGGTGGCCCCGATGGCCCGCAGTTCCCCCCGGGCCAGGGGAGGTTTAAGCATGTTGGAGGCGTCGACCCCACCCTCGGCTTCCCCGGCTCCGACCACCATGTGGAGTTCGTCGATAAACAGGATGATCTCCCCTTCTGATTCCTTGACCTCCTTGATGAAGGCCTTCAGGCGATCCTCAAACTCACCACGGTACTTGGCGCCGGCCACCATGCCGGAGACGTCCAGGGCGATAACTCGCTTGTCCTTCAGGCCGTCCGGGACGTCCCCCTCCACGATGCGGCCGGCAAAACCCTCGGCGATGGCGGTTTTTCCCACGCCGGGTTCCCCGATCAGGACCGGGTTGTTCTTGGTCCGCCGGGAGAGGATCTGCATGATGCGGCGGATCTCCTGATCACGCCCGATCACGGGATCGATTTCGCCCTCACGGGCCATTTCCGTCAGATCACGGCCGTACTTCTCCAGCACTTCGTACTTGTCCTCGGGGTTCGGGTCGGTCACGTTCTGGGATCCTCGAACGTCGTCCAAGGCATCGGTCACCCTTTCACGGTTGACGCCGGCCTGATTCAGGATCCGGGCGGCCTCGCCGCCGGAATCCAGCACGGCCAGCAGGAGATGTTCGGTGCTGACGTATTCGTCCCCCATGGATTCGGCCTCGTTCTGGGCCGACTGAAAGACTTCGTTTAATTCCCGGGAGAGCTGCAATTGAGTGTCCCCGCGGACGGAGGGCTGGCTGTCCAGATGATCCTCCAGATCCCCCCGAATCTGCCCGGGATCCTGACCCATCCGCTGGATAAGCCGCGGGACGATCCCGTCCTCCTGATCCAGCAGCGCGGCCAGGAGATGAGCCGGTTTCAGCTCGGAATGCTGCTTCGATTCGGCGAGCTGCTGGGTCTGCTGGACGGCCCGCTGTGATTTCTGAGTGAATTGTTCAATGTCCATGAACAAATCCTTCCTTTCCATGGTTGAGAGTCGGCCCGGGTTGGTTGGAGCATGTCAGGACCGTACGTAGGTAAACGGGACCTCAGGTCCAATTATTCCGTTCGTTTCCTTTCCCCTTTGAAACGGACGGTTTCCGGACGTTGACAGATTACGCTAAAAAGGCCGGGAACCGCGAAGAACCAACCCGGTTCCGAGGAATTGAC
>CAYPTI010000104.1:0-4137 GCA_964413525.1 uncultured bacterium
GAACCTCAACGAGCATATCCGAGCTTGATCGAGGGTCAAGCTTGAAAGCCGGTCCGCGAGAAACCACCTTGAAGGCATAATTGTTCAATAACTCTTGATCGCAATTGTCGTTACAATCGATTCAACTGAGTTGTTCATGGGCTCATGGTGGCCGTACTTCAGGAATTCAGTCTGAAGTAGGGGGGGAGAAGCTCGTCGAGTTCGACAGAAAAGTACTCCGATGAATGGTTAAGCGACATTAATTTCTCATCAGTCCCCATTCATTCGGATCTTCACCTGTGCACAAAATGAAAAACCGGACTCATCAAGAAGGGTATCTCTTCCATTTGTTTGGGGATTCGTTGAGGTTGTTCAACCGGGAAAAGGATACGGTAGCGTAGTTACAAAAACGGGACTAACCCTATCGAATTACACAACCTTTTAGTAAAAAAAACGATCACCTCCGAATCAATTCTTGGTTTGAAACACCTATATTCAAAAATTAGCATGCGTTGTTAGTATGCTTTTCGCACATTGAATTCAGCTGGAGAAGGATGGATGAATTATTGCACTATTTCACTCTCTAGGAACATTTTTTGTGAGGACTGCTGAAGTGGAGAAAGTGACCGGCCGGTGAGGACGTTTCCCGAGTCGCCGCGGCTGGAAGTCCTGCAGCCGGAGTGGTACGAACTGGTCGAACCGTACCGGTATGAATGGACCCACGAGGAAATCCCGAACCGACTGACCGTACGCCCTGACTTCCAGTGCGATCTGGCTTCGATTCCGAAATTTATTCGTTGGTGGATTGGACACCAGGACCTGGGGTTGGGACCGCCCCTGGTTCACGACGGATTCTACGCCTGCGCGGGACAGTTGAGCGGATACCGGTGGTTGGTTCACGAACGGTTGATCGAGGGCGACTGGGAGGAAACGACCGGAGACTGGATTCGCTGGGACGTGGAGCGCCTGTTCGGTCGATTTATGCGGGAGACCGACCGGCTGGTTGAAACCACGACCATCTCGCCCTTCAAGCGTCGGGTGGCCTGCCGAGCCACGTTCTGGTTCGGCTGGTCTGCCTGGTCGACCACCCGGCTAGGGAACCAGCAACCGTGATCCATTCGTGACTCCTGCCGGGGGCAGAGCAATCTCCCTATTAACTCTATTTGTTCTGCTGGTCTGGGTGTTTGGTATTCTGCTCGTTTTCGCCACGGTGATTATGCAGACCGACATGGGCATCTTTTTTCGACAGCTGTTTCTCCGCAGGGGCCGGAAGTGAATTCGCCCTGAACAATCGGTTGGATTGCAGGCTTGCTTCAGGACGATTCCTGTCGAAGCATGGATTCGATCTGGGTTTGTAATTCGGGAAGATTGTTCCGGATCGTGTCCCATACGAGGGTCGTGTCAACCCGAAAATAGTCATGAATCATAACGTGGCAAAAATTGATTACACCTCTCCACTCTACCTGATCGTATTCGTGTTTGAGCTCGTCAGGCAGGTTGTTGGCCGCCTCGCCGATCACCTCGAAATTCCTTACGACCGCATCGACCGTCTTGCGGTCCCGCTTGAACTCGTCATAACTCAAATCGGAGGTATAGTCATGGATGAGGTGGATGCTGGATTGGATATCCTTGAGAAAATCGAGATACGAACGCTCAGACACGGATGAGATCCCGTTCGATGTTGGACCGGATCCGAGGGTGAGAGTCCCGGGTTTCGGGGCTGTCCATCACCAGGTCCACCGCACAGTCAAATTTTGACTCGAGGTATTCTTCCAGCCGGGTATGGTTGAACACATCCCGGTGGCCCGGCTCGTAGTTAACGAGCAGGTCCACGTCGCTGCCCTCATTCGAATCTCCCCGGGCCCGGGAACCAAACAGCCCGATGGAGCTCACGTGAAACCGGGCCCGCAACTCCTCCTTGCAGTCTTGAAGCACCGACAGGACCGATTCTTCCGACGGAGAAGGGACGAGGGAGGATTCAAGAAAGTCACCCGGCGAAATCTCCAGACCTTCCGCCAAACGAACCAGGGTGCTGACGCGAGGATCCGATATCCGACCGGTTTCGATCCGGCTGATGATGGTGTCCGCCACCCCGCATCGATCGGACAGTTCAGCCTGGGTCAGTCCTCGGTCCTCTCGACGCTCCCGGAGTGTGCCGACCAGATCCAGTGACATGGAACCCCTTCATGATGAGCAAAATTTGTTTGAACCCCACGATCTTACCGTTTCCGTAAGTTTCGTTCAAATCAAATAACCCGCTCCTCTGGTAGATTTACGAGGCGGTTCGGGCTCACAGGTTCCTCAGCAGGCCGATTCCGGTGAGCAGGAGGGAAAGGACCAGCAGCAATCCTCCCAGGTAGAGCATCCAGCGGAAGGCCGGAAAAAAGGCCAGTCCGAAGAAGCCCCCCGATACCAGGACCGCGGCTAAGGGGGCGCTGATCCGGGCCATCCAGCTCAGCGAGCGGGACAGTCGGGCGGGGTCAATTAGCATCTGCATGACCAGCGACAGGATCACCCAGACGCCGGCGTGGGCGTGGCCGGCTCGCCAGAGGGCCCGCTGCTGTTCGGTTAGTTCCAGTCCTCCGGGGCTCATCCCGGCCCCGCCGCCGGTCAGCAGCCCGAGCAGGGTCAGGCCGCCGTACATGATCGTCGGAATCGCCAGCAGGGTGAGTCCGCTCATCAGTTTGGCTTCCCGGGAAAGGTTCATCGTCAAGCCTCCTTACGAAGAGTCTGGTCAGAACGAGTCGTCGATAGGATCCGAATCCATCGTAATTCGAGTGCTCTCTCAGTCTCAGGTTAACCGTTTCCGGGCGGGCGTAATCAAAGTTGTTCGGAAACTGTATTCTTACCAAAACCCGGAACACAATCCACAAAACACGGAGCTCGGAAGCGGATGGATTCCAGCCGCGGAAGCCAGTATTATTTTGGTGTCGCAGGAATTTGATGGTTGCTTGATTCCGTTATTCCACGTGCCGGATTCTTTGGTTGAATCCGAGGTTCGAAATACCCCATCGAACAGGAGCCAGGAGGGCTACATTTGCTTCAAGGTCATGCCAGAGGAACGAGTGAACGGTCACCATTCAAAGGTCTGATCGGCTGGTTGCTGGCAGGGCTTGTTTCACTGGGGCTGGTTTTTGGTTTTGCCCCAACCGCTCATGGTTCGGCGTTTCAACTGCTGGAACAGAGCCCCAAAAAACTGGGAACCTCCTTCGCCGGCACGGCCTCCCACGTGACCGATGCCACCACGGTGTTCTTCAACCCGGCGGCCATGAGTGAACTGTCGGGTCACAACCTCTCGGTCGGGGCCACGTTGCTCATGCCGGAGGCCGAGTTTACCGACCGGGGCTCGAACACGAACGGCGTCGGGGACACGACGGACGAAAGCGACGTGATTCCCAACGTCTACTACGTTATGCCGCTCACCGAACGAATGTCGTTCGGACTCGGTCAGAGCGTTCCCTTCGGGCTCGAGTCGAGTTACGACGAGGACTGGGCCGGTCGGTACCTGGCGACCGACAGCGAACTGACCGTCCTGAACATCAACCCCACCTTCTCCTACCGGCTCCACGAGCGGTTCTCCGTCGGGATCGGGGGCAACTACCAGGACATCGAGGCCGAGCTGGCCAATCAGATCGACTCCACCTTCGGAGCACTCCCGGATCCTTCCACCGACAGCAGTATACTAATCGAAGGGGACGACGATGACGTGGCCCTGGATCTGAGTTTCCTGTGGGAGCCGACGCCCGGCACCACCATCGGAGTGCTGTGGCGTCAGGGCGGTGATTTTACCCTGGACGGAGATTTCGAAGTCAGCACAGGGGATGAAGGAGGCATTACGGCCGATTTGGAACTTCCCGACGTCCTGAACGTGAGCGCCTCGCACGCATTTGACGAACGGTGGACCGTTCACTGGGACGTGGCCTGGACGGAATGGAGCACCATCGATTCAATCTTGATAGAAACCGATGATGGAGACGAGGTGGACGAACTGGTCCTTGACTACGACGATACCTACCGGGTCTCGATCGGAGCCACCTACACCCCGGAGGGACCGTGGACCTGGCGGATCGGAACGGGATATGACGAAGCGCCCCAGACCGACCCGGACAAGGTCACGCCCCGGATCCCGGACGAGGACCGGATCTGGTCCAGCCTCGG
>CAYPTI010000104.1:4237-6508 GCA_964413525.1 uncultured bacterium
AGGGGGAGATCGAGGTCACCATTTTTGCCGGCCGGGTTCCCCGGACCGCGGCGAATTTCCTGTTTCTGGCCAACCGGGGGTTTTACGACGGCCTGACCTTCCATCGGGTGGTGGACGAATTCATGATCCAGGGCGGTGACCCCCAGGGAACGGGTCGGGGCGGACCGGGGTATCAGTTTGACGACGAGTTCCACCCGGACCTCAAGCATGACTCGGCCGGTACGCTGTCGATGGCGAATTCGGGTCCGGACACCAACGGAAGCCAGTTTTTCATCACCCATACCTCCACCCCTCATCTGGACGGAAAGCACGCGGTTTTCGGACAGGTCGTCGAGGGACAGGACGTGGTGGACGAGATCTCGCAGGGGGATCGGATCCGGGAAATTGAGATTGAGGACGACCCGGAGCCGTTGTTCGACGACAAGCAGGACAAAATCGAGGAGTGGTCCCGGCATCTATAGCCGGACCTTCGCCGGAATGGACCGTACGTGAGTGGATCCGGATCCCGTTCGTCGATCTTTAATCAGACCGGTCTCAGCTTGAAGACCGGGAAGGGTTCAACCCATCCGATGGTAAGGATTCCTTGAAATTTCCCGGGCTGTTCCTGGTCAGGGCTCTGATCGTTTGGGGCGGTCTCGGGACGATTACCGGGACCTATCTGGCCCTCCGGGCGCCCGGCGGTCATCTCCCGAAACCCCTGGTGGTGCTTGTGCTTCTGATCGCCGGGGTTCTGGGGGCGATCCTGTTCACCCTCCTGTGGACGGCATATCTGAACGTAGCCCCCGACCGATTGAAGGGACGCATCATCCCCGATTGGGTGACCATGCTTCTGGCGGGGACGCTTGCCGGCTGGATCGTGGTACAATTTGATTTTGGGGTGCCGAACCATCTCGGTGCCGTCTTCGGCCTCCTTGCCTCGGGTCTGTGCGAGTTGGCTTCCCTCTGGGTAAAGTAAAAGTAATGTAATGTTCCGGACGGTGACGAGCCCGATCCGGAACAAGAATCAAGGACTGAGGTCAGCCTTTCGTTCTCAGCATCTGTTTGTGCCCGATCTTTTCTTAAGGAGGAATCGTTCCATGGATCTAACGAGTCTGATTCTCTGGATTGTCATTGGGGCCATTGCCGGCTGGATAGCGGGAACCGTGATGAGGGGAGGAGGCTTCGGCCTTCTGGGAAACATCGTGGTGGGCATTGTCGGTGCATTCCTGGGCGGGTTTATTTTTAACTTGATTGGCATTACCGCGGGTGGGTTCCTGGGGAGTCTGGTCCTTGCCACGATCGGGGCCATCGTGTTGCTGTTTCTGCTGGGGCTGGTCCAGTAACCGGTTTTTCTGCAGGGGTGGCCTCGCCCCGGTCACCCCTTGATATTTGATAGGAAAGACCTTTTGAACCGGAGAATTATTCGGGCTCGATTTCCCACAATCCCTCAAAGTCGGCGTAGACGGTACGGATGGTGGGCCTCCGATCGGTGAACTCGGGGAGGAACTCCCGGACTACCTCGCGGGCCTCCTCAAGCTGCTGACGGTAGAAATCCCTGTCCTCCTTGCCCTCGTAGGCGCCACAGTTCGCGTGGGCCATGAGGATCAGTTCCTCCGGATCGTGCAGTTCCACGGAGGATCGGATGTCGTCCATTAAGCTCTGCTTCCGGTGCTCCTGATCGGAATCGACGAGGGGTTTGACCCCTCCGGCTACTTTGATCTGATCGGTGGGGGCAAGATCCCGGTCCCGGAGAAACCGCTCCAGCATGTTTTCAAACCGCCAGTCGATGCACCAGACCACGGTGGACCGGGCGCGGTAGCTCTCCCGGGGTGCCGTGTGATCGTAAATTTTCTTCATCCCGAATCGCCTCCGGGTGATTTGAGCTCCTGATCGAGTTCGATTTCATGGTTTGATGGCTCGTTATTTGTACCCCGGCGCCACTCGAAGGTATCCGATGAAATCATCATCCACGGAGGGTAGGCAATGGTTGGAAGGGGAATCAGAGTTCGCCCGAGGCGTTCAGGATCACGAACCGTCCCGGATGAAGGGCTTTACCCTCTCGGGTTCACCCTGCGGTTTGAGCGGTTGCCCGCCGTTCCCAGTCGAGCAGCCGTCGTTTCAGTTCGGTATGAGATCCCAGGTATCCGCCCGGTTCGCCGGAGGCAGTCACAACCCGGTGACAGGGAATCAGCAGGGGAAGCGGATTTTTCCGCAGCGCTCCCCCGACGGCCCGCTGGGCGCCGTCCCGACCGATCCGTCGGGCGACCTCCGAATAGCTCAGGGTGGTGCCCG
>CAYPTI010000105.1:0-4212 GCA_964413525.1 uncultured bacterium
GGTCCCGGTTGAACAACCGGAAATCGGGATGATTTCTGACCTCACGGAGGTTGTTATGTTTGATCGACGAATTGTAAAAATCGGTAAAACAATCGACCCCGATCACGCCGTTGCCTCGTTCAAGCAGACGCTCCACCAGGTGACTCCCGACGAAGCCGGCAGCCCCCGTGACCAGGTAGCTGGGTTGAGTCAACGAAGGTCATCCATTCACTGACTTGGTTTGAGGTGAGAACCGCACCGTACCGTAGATGAGTTTATCAAATTATTGAAGCGGGCCTCAAAATTGTGGGTGGGTATCACCGGCCTCACTCAACCGTTCACCGGTTTTCCCGCCGAACGGTTCCTCTTTCCCTATCGGATTGATGACCGGGGATGACTCAAGAGGCCTCATCCGGTCCAAAGGGAAGGTCCGGAATGGTAATGGTTTGAGCAACGGCCTTGGGACGACCGCGGGCCAGCAACAGCCGTGACTGATCGTCTCGGATCGCCAGCCGGTCCCTGCCGGAGGTCTCCACCCCAACCGAAATCGAACGGGCCGTGATTTTGGATCCGGCGTTCCGGAACTGGAGAGGACGGAAATCGTCCCGCTCCGGATCCAGTCGGTACAACCCCCCTTCCTCCGACAGACAGTAAATCCCTCCGGAGCCTCCTTCCAGCTGCCGTACCGCAAAGGGTACGTTCCAACATTTAACCGTTCCTTCCTTCCCCGTAAGAAACAGCTCACGGTCCCGTTCGATCACACAGTTCTCTCCGTACTGAGCGATCCGATCCCATTCGGAAGGCAAGCCCATCCACCGTTTCCATCGGGAGCCGGAAAACCGGTACAGCTGGTTGTTCAATCCGACGGCAAAAAGAGGCTCTCCCCCGAGGAGTCGGACCATCGGAGGAACCCCTGAAGGAGCCGCCGGGCGGTCCAGGATTCCGTTCCGGAGGATGAAGGGTTCACCCGAGCGATCAAGGATCATCACCTCGTCCCCGTACGGGATAAGTTCACGGATCCCGGCCGACGGTCCGTCGTCCAGCGAGTACTTCCGGCTTTCATCATCGCTCCACCGGTACCGCACGAGTGTGTTCCCATCACCGATCCAGAGGTGAGCACGTCCCAGCGTAAACCGGAGGGACAGCCCGGGGAGGTGGCGGTGGACGCCCCAGAGGTAGAACGGCAGTTCGTCCTCCAGATGAGGTCCGTGAAGGGTTACCCGGTTCCTCCCCCGCCGTTTGGACTCGTAAAGGGCGACATCGGCTTGCGTTATCGCCTCGTCAAGGTCCCGCTCAACGGCACGGGCCACGCCCCCGCTAAAGGTCACCGAACGGGGTTGATCGTCGAACAACACGTTCCCGGCGAGGTGCTCCCGAAAGTCGTCCAGACGTGCCCGGGCTTTTTCGTCAGAAACCCGGAACAGAACCAGAAATTCCTCACCTCCGTACCGAACCAGTCCCTCCCCATCGGTAAAATAGGACCTCATCGCCGATCCGACGGCCTCCAGAACGCGGTCTCCCATGTCGTGACCGTATTCGTCGTTGAACCGTTTGAAATGATCGAGGTCGAACAGACCGACCGCCGGCCAGTCGATCCCGGACTGTTTCAGAGTCCGTTCCCAGTGGGAACGACTCACAAGTCCGGTCAGGGCGTCCCGGTCCGGGTTCCCGCGGTGGTTCAGTCGGCGCAACCACCAGCGGAGGAACCGTTCGGTCGGCTCGGAACAGTCCGGTTCAAGGGAGACTCCCCCGCCTCCCGGAATGGGATGGTCCCCCGACCCAGGATCTTCGTAGAAGGTTAAATTCGGGTCGGACCGGATCAGCTCGCGAAGGTCGCTCGGAGGAAGGGGTTCCTGAGTGGCGCGGACGAACCTCCAGGGATGCGGGGTCAGGGGCGATCGCCGCGTCGGACCGGACACGGAGGGACGAGTCCCCGGTCCCGTCTTGGTCGACCGGCAAACCCAAGGAAGTTCACTCGGATCAAAGACATTGTTCCCCGGAAGGAATCAGTCAGGCCGTCGCTTCCGGGCTGGATTCCTCAAGGAACGGAAGGAGGCTGGCGGCCTCGAGCCGGGTGGGCAGGCCAAAATAATCAAGGATGGTCTGTCCGATGGTATCGAACCCGATCTGAACCCCCAGATTCACTCCCCCGGGAAAGGAGGGTGAACGGGTGAGAAACGGCACGAGTTCCCGGCTGTGATCGGTTCCCGGCGTGGTCGGATCGGTCCCGTGATCGGCCGAGACCATAAGCAGGTCCCCTTCCCGGAGGCTGTCGAGGATCCGCTCCAGCCCCCGGTCCCATTCCTCCAGGGCCCGGGCGTACCCGGCGGGATCGTTGCGGTGGCCGTACTCGGAATCAAAGTCAACCAGGTTGGTGAAGATCAACCCCTCCTTCAGGCGGTCCATCAGATCAAGGGTGACCTGGATTCCGTGTTCGTTGTGTCGGGTCTTGTGGGATTCACGGATCCCCCGCCTGGAAAAAATGTCGCCGATCTTCCCGACCGCCCAAACCGGGACACCTTCTTCATCCAGGTCGTCGAGCACCGTTTGTTCCGGGGGATCGAGGGAAAAATCCTTCCGCCGGTGGGTGCGTTCAAACTCACCGGGATCGCCCACAAACGGCCGGGCGATCACCCGACCCACGGCGTGGTCTCCGGTCAAAATATTCCGGGCGATTTTGCAGATCCTGTATAGCTCCCGGACCGGAATAACGTCCTCGTGGGCGGCGATCTGAAACACACTGTCGGCGCTGGTATAGACGATGGGTCGACCGGTATCAATGTGTTCCTCGCCGAGTTCTTCCATGATGACCGTTCCGGACGCGGCCCGGTTTCCGAGAACCTCCCGTCCCACCTCCCGCTCGAAGGGTTCGATCACATCATCACGGGGAAAACCGTCCGGGTAGGTCGGGAAACTTGAATCCATCCGGATGCCCATCATTTCCCAGTGACCGATGGTGGTGTCCATGGCGTTGGAGACCTCGGAGAGAGCCCCGTAACCCCCCGTGGGACTCGGATGTGCTTCGACCCCCAGGATCGGGAACACGTGTCCCAGACCGAGCCGTTCCATGCTCGGGAGATCCAGTCCGGACACCGTGGTCGATACGTTGGCGAGCGTGTTGCTGCCGGCCGTTCCAAAGTTGCCGGCGTCGGGCGCGTCCCCGATGCCCACGCTGTCCAGAACGATCAGGATCACGCGCCGGTTCATGTCTCACCATCCTCGTGGACGATCTCCCGCTCAATAAACAACGGCCGCCGTCCGGTCAGTAGGTCACCGGACGGGGATACCTCCGGGTCGCTCACGGTCCTATTTATCAGACCACACCGGTGGGTTCATCCTTCCCTCACCCGTACCTGCTCGACAATACGTTCCAGGTATTCGTCGGTTCGGGCCCGTTCCTCCAGCCGGGACGGACACAACACTTTCAAAGCACAAGCCGCGTAGTAGCGGACCCTCCGATCGGAAGCGGATTGAAGAATGTCCTCAACAAGCGAAGTATAATCACCGTGAGGCTGCAGGAACATTCCCCTCAGGAAGGAGATCCACACAAGTGGGCGGGATTCCTCACGTGCAAGGGTCAGGATCAGGTTGCGAATGTCGTCCTCTTTGGCCTCCCGCTTGTTGAAGTTGAAGAGAGTACGAACGGCGTACGAAGCCACGTGCGGGCTCTCGTCCCGGGCAAGTTTACGCAGCAGATCGAGGCAACCGGGTTCTTCCTTACCGGCACAGGCCCCGACCATGTGATAGCGAAGGTTCTCCTCCGCCGAGGGAAGCAAGTCCCCCAGCAAATCGCACAGTTCCGGTGTAGCCAAACCCCGGAGCGCCCGAACGATGGATTCCTTGAGGTCGGACGAGGCGTCCCGTAGCGTCTCCACCAGGGACCGACGAAATTCATCATCGGTTTGGGCTCGTTCTCGTATCCGGTCCAGAACGCGGAACTGGCTCTCCGGGGATCGCCGGTCGAGGTCGCGGAGACGCTCGAGTTCCTCGTCCGTCGCCCCTGGGGTCAAGTCGGTCCGGTCGAGGATTGTGAACCGGACGCGTCTTCCGGAGGGTCCTCCGGGACGACGGACGAATCGAAGGGAATCGATCGGACGACGTTGTCCTCAACATTATCGATCCGGACCGTGAGGGTATCGAGTTTGCTGATCCCGAAGACATCCTCGAGCTGGTGTCGCAGCGCGCTCTGAAACCGTTCGACCACGTCGGTCAACGAACGGTTCGTGTCCACGG
>CAYPTI010000105.1:4312-6507 GCA_964413525.1 uncultured bacterium
AGCGCGCTCTGAAACCGTTCGACCACGTCGGTCAACGAACGGTTCGTGTCCACGGTAAGGTCCGCCTCCACGGACAACCCATCCGGGCTGTCGGTTACGTCCGAGCGAACGGACCGCACTCCGTCCACCTGTTTGACGAGAGCCGTAATGAGGGCGCGGATGGCCCGTTTGGAAATTTCCAGATCGCCGTGTTTCGTTGCCACCACGACCTCCTGGCGGTCCGGATGGATCCCCCAGGCCCACAGGGCCATGATCAGCCCCAGCACCAGCGCGAGTCCCCCCCAGATCGCCATCAATGTTCCGTCATCCACCCCCGGGTACTGAGCGATCATCGAGGACACTCCGCCCTCCGGCCAGCGGCTCCAGTTCTGAAGGCTGATAAGGATCCCTTCCAGAATCAAAAACAACGCCACAACAGTAAGCATGTACCGTCGGAGTCGGGTCATGAACCGATCTCCTCCGTCAGGGCCGTTTGCCAATCCGTCCGATCCAGGTAACTCGTGTCGTACCGGCCGGACCGGAACCCGGGTTCGTTCAGCACCCATTCGAACAGCGGTACCGTGGTCCTGATTCCCTCGATCCGGGTCTCGGACAGGGCCCGCAGGGTACGATCCAGACAGGCGTCACGCGAACGATCCCAGCAGATCAGTTTGGCGACCATGGAGTCATAGTAGGGGGAAATCCAGCTTCCCACTTCGAGGTACGTGTCGGTGCGGGTCCCCGGTCCGTTGGGAAGGACCAGATCCTCGACCGTCCCCTGCTGGGGAGAAAAACCTGACGCCGGATCCTCCGCACAGATCCGGACCTCCAGGGCGTGACCCTCCAGTACCACCTCGGATTGCTCGACCGGGAGCTGGCCGTCGAGAGCGGTTCGGATCTGGATTTTGATCAGGTCATGTCCGGTGATCATTTCGGTCACCGGATGTTCCACCTGGATCCGGGTATTGACCTCAATAACGTAGGCGTTTCCGTCCTCGTCCATGACCATCTCAAGGGTGCCGGCGCTCCCGTATTCAAGCACCTCGAGCGCATCCACGATGGTTCGGGCCAGGTCCTCCCGACGGACCTCGTCGAGCGCCGGGGACGGACCTTCTTCCATCAACTTCTGGTGCCGGCGCTGAACGCTGCACTCCCGCTCGCCGAACTGGACGACGTCCCCCGTTCCGTCCCCCACCACCTGAAATTCGATGTGCCGGGGATCGGGAATGTATTTTTCAATGTACATCTCGGCGGATCCGAAGGCGGCGTCGGCTTCCGACTGGACCCGCTGGAACTGTTCGTCCAGCTCCCCTTCATCCCGGGCCCGGGCGATGCCCCGACCTCCGCCCCCCTCGGCGGCTTTGATCATCACCGGATAGCCGGTCTCGTCAGCCACCTGTCGGGCTTCGTCCAGTTCCGTCAGGGTCCCGTCCGAACCCGGCAGGACCGGCATACCGGCCTCGGCCAGCTCCCGGCGGGCCTCGGCCTTCTGACCCATCAATCCGATCATCGACGCGGAGGGACCGATAAACGTCAGCCCGGCGTCGTTTACCGCCTCGGCAAACCGGGCGTTTTCCGACAGCATCCCGTACCCGGGGTGGATGGCGTCGGCTCCCACCATTTCGGCCGCCGCCAGCACGGCGGAGATGTCCATGTAACTCCGCCCGGGATCGGGAGGTCCCACGCAGACCGTTTCGTCCGCCAGACGAACCGGCAGGGTGTCGGCATCCGCTTCCGAGTGCAGGATCGAACAGGTATGTCCAAGCTCCCGGCACGCCCTGAGAACCCGCAGGGCGATCTCACCCCGGTTGGCGACCAGGATGTTGCTCATGACGAAGCCGTGTCCTCGGGGTCATCCACCGAATCGTCGTCCGACTGATCCGGGGCCGGTTGAACCTCGGCCAAGTAGTCCGAGAAGGCAACGTACCCCTCGGGGACCAGGTCGACGAGCGTGCCCTCCCGCGGAGCCTGAACGTCAACCTCTTCGTCGTATTTCGTCACCGTGGCCACCACGTCACCCGACCGGACCGACTGTCCTTCGTCAACCTCCCAGCGAAGTCTCCCCGGAGCCGGGGATCGGACGTCCGCCTCGATCCGACTGGAGCGTCCTTCCAGCAACGCGGGCGTTTGGTCCGGATCGTCCCGCTGGATGACGAGGGAATGATCGGTGGACTTATCCTCGAATTCGAATTCCGTCAGCCCGTATTTGTTCATCA
>CAYPTI010000106.1:0-3118 GCA_964413525.1 uncultured bacterium
CATCTCGTTCGACGAAGCTCCCGGTATGGAGGTACGAGTTGCTTTCGGCGGCCAGCTCGCTGAGCCGCTGAAGCGTGGGCCCGTCAAGCGGTTCGCTGGTATCACGATATTGGTCGAACGAAAAATAGCCCGTCTGCCAGATCTCCGGCAGGAGGTAGAGATCCACGCCCTCCGAGCCACGAATTCGATCGGAAATGCGCTGGAATCGCTCCTGGGGCGATTCCCTGTCCCGTACCGCTACCTGCAGCAACTCGGTGGTTATCATGGTGAGTGAGTGGAGCCTTTCCAGTAATGTCCGTGGAGCAAAGCAATCGAGGGTTCAAAAACCGACCGGTCCCGGGCCGGACCGGTTTGGTACGTTGCGAGTTCTCTCGCAGCCATTATATGATGGGGCTCCTGAAATCGATAGTCGGACGAGAACCCTCCGACCGATCCTTCCCGGGATCTTGAAGTCCGGCGGCACTCTTCAACACGATTCTGCTCGTTTTTCAAATCGAACTCGGCTAGGGAGCGATTGTCCAGACACCATGTTTGCCCAGCAGCTTGTGAACGGTCTCATTATGGGGAGCATGTTTTCCCTCATCGGGCTTTCCTTCGCCCTCCTCTGGGGTATTTTACGGATGTTGAACCTTGCCATGGGTGAGGTCTTCATGATCGGGGCCATGGTGGCGCTGACGGCCGGGCGATTTGACGTCCACTGGTCGATCGCCCTGGTGCTGGCAGCTCTTGTCGGGGGATTGGTTAACCTTGTGATCGAACAGTTCGGGTTCAAACCGTTCGAGGCCGACAACCTGCTGGTTCCTCTTCTGGCCTCGCTGGCCTTTGCCATGTTTCTTCGGAGCCTGGCCACCAACGTCTGGACCTCGGACTACGTCCAGTTTCCCTACGCCCTGGAGGTTTCCTCCTACGATTTCGGTCTGTTCAGCATGACGTCCGCCCAGCTGATTATTGTTTGTACCTCCCTTGCCGTGATGCTGTTGCTGGAGTATCTGGTTTACCAGACAAGCATGGGCCGGGCGATGCGGGCGATCGCGGGAGACCGGGACGTGGCCAGCCTGCTGGGGGTTCAGTCCCGCCGGGTTGTCCGCTGGACCTTCTTTCTTTCCGGAGCCGTGGCCGGGATTGCCGGAATTCAGGCGGGGTTCGCCTACGGTCAGGTCTCCCCGTACATCGGCGTGCAGTTCGGCTTTTACGGGCTGACGGCCGCCATCATCGGGGGATTGAGCAAACTCAGGGGAGTTATGCTGGGTGGGCTCGTGGTCGGGGTGACCCATACGATGAGCGTGGCGTATATTAGTTCATCTCACGTGGACTTGATCGTCTTCGGGCTTGTTTTTGTGGTGTTGTTTTTCCGACCCGAAGGGTTAATTCCCACCCGGCGATGACGAAAGGCCATCCGACACTATGAGTAATTTTGTAGCCAGTCTTCTGACGTTTACGGGAATTAACATCCTCCTGGCCTACAGTGTATATGCTCCCCTCCTGACGGGTCAGCTCAACCTTGGAGCCGCCGGATTTATGGCTGTCGGTGCTTATACATCGTCCATTCTCTCGGTCCAGTTCGGGATGCCGTTGCCGGCCGCCTTGCTGATCGGCACCCTGGTGGCCGGGTTGTTCGGGTTGATCATAGGCCTCCCTTCGCTTCGACTTCACGGGATCTACCTGGCGATGGGGACCCTGGCTTTTGGCGAAATGGTCCGAAGCTTTTTTCTCAACAGTTCCATGGCCGGAGGCTCAAGCGGCATCCGTGGGATGACCGGTACCACGCCCGGTTTGGTCTGGATACTGGTACTCGTGGTCTTCCTGCTTTTTGTATTGCTCGCGCACACTCCCCTCGGGCTGGTGCTGGAGAGTGTTCGGGATGCCGAACTGGCCTCCCGCACCCTCGGGGTGTTCAGCGCTCGGTTGAAGGTGCTGTCGTTCGGTGTGAGTGGAATGCTGGCCGGGCTTGCCGGAGGATTGTTTGCCCATTATTCATTCTTTATCGAGCCCGGGGAGTTCACGTTTATCTTATCGATCGACGTGGCTCTGTTCGTCATTCTGGGGGGCATGAACCACTACGCCGGCCCCCTGCTCGGGGCAACGATTTTTACCCTGTTGCCCGAATTTACCCGGTTCTTTCAGGATTGGCGGGGGGCGGTGTTCGGGCTCCTGATCATTGTCCTGTTGAACGTTCGTCCGGACGGCGTGCTGTTACGAGATTACCTTCGGATCAATCCACGAATATTGCCCGGAATGGGTTCGAAGACCGATGAGTGATCCGCTGCTGGAGCTTGACAGCCTGAGCAAGCACTTCGACGGCGTACAGGCCGTGGATCGATTATCCCTCTCCCTTGAGTCCCATCGAACGTACGGGTTAATCGGCCCCAACGGAGCCGGGAAAACCACCGCCATGCACTGCATTTCGGGCGTGCTCAAACCAACGTCGGGAGATATTTGGTTTCGGGGAGATCGGATCACCGAACTTCCCTCCCACAAAATTGCAACCCTGGGGTTGTCCCGCACGTTCCAGGAAGTCAAACTGTTTGACTCCATGACCGTGATCGAAAACCTGATCGTGGCGCTGTACGATTCGATGCCCCTGTACCAGCGGGTTTTACCGACCCGGCTTCGGGGGGTTCTGATGAGGAGTGAGCAGTATGATGCCGTCGAGAGGGTGGTACAACAGCTCGAACTTGAGTCGTTTCTAGATCTCCACCCGCACGAACTGCCGTTCGGGGTGAAACGCCGGGTGGAACTGGCCCGGGTTATGATCCGGGACACCGACCTCATCCTTCTGGACGAACCCGCGGCGGGATTGAATCCCGAGGAATCCAGAGAACTCGTCGGGACCCTCCAGATGCTGAAAGATGAGGGCTATACGTCCGTGGTTATCGACCATGATATGCGATTCATCATGGACCTCTGTGACTACATTTTTGTGATGAATCAGGGCGAGAAAATCGCCGAAGGTCCCCCCGACGAAATCAAGCAGAACAGCCGGGTTATCAACGTGTACCTCGGGGAGTGAATCAATAACCTTGCTAACCATCCAGGATGCGGCCGCCGGATACGGTGAATTGCAGGTTCTGTCCGACATCACCATAACCGTGGAAGAAAACGAGATCGTGAGCCTCAT
>CAYPTI010000106.1:3218-6485 GCA_964413525.1 uncultured bacterium
GATATCGAACGATTCTACGACCGGTTTCCCATCCTGAAGGAACGCTCGAACAACCCGGCCGGTCAACTGAGTGGTGGAGAACAACAAATGCTGGCGATCAGCCGTGGACTGCTTTCACGGCCCGAACTTCTGATGCTGGACGAACCGTCCATGGGCCTGGCCCCGATGATCGTTCAGCAGGTGATGGATCTTCTGGAGGATCTGCACGACGACGGCATGACGATCTTTCTGGCCGAACAGAACGCGGTAAAGGCGTTGGAACTCTCTCACCGAGCGTACGTGCTTGAGAACGGTCGGATCGCTCACCACGGCTCCCCCGACGAGCTCAGGAACCAGACCGAAATCGCTGAGTCGTACCTGGGCTAGTCCGGACCCGGCGCTTACCCAACCGGTTTCGTCCTGACGTTCCATTCCACGGCGTCAATTCGGGCACAGGATCCCGGAGGGACTCGACCTCGGGATTCGTCCGGTTGCTCGTTAGGAATCCCGCGTCATGAAGGATATACTATTCCCAAATGCTGCGAGCGGTTGGCTTGAACCCGGCCGGACGTTGAATTCACCGGTTCCGGTGTGAATTTCCCCTCTGTTTGTTCGAGAACGGACGTGATCGCGATGTCTACGGTCAAGGAAGAACTGCTTACCAAGGAACTGCTGAGGCAGACCAAACGGAAGGAGTGGACCCACCGGGACGGCCTCAAGCTCGGGTACAACCAGGTCCACCAGGGTGATCTGAAAATTGAACTGGCCGACGTATGGGGGTTCTGTTACGGGGTTCTTTACGCGATTGAGAAAGTCGGGGACGTGCTTGAAAACCACCCCGAAAAACAGGTCTGGGTGCTCGGAGATCTGATCCACAATCCGCACGTGAATGACCGACTGCGGGAACTCGGGGCGACTTTTATCGGTTTTCAGGAACTGGATCGGGTCGGTTCCGACGACGTTGTCGTGGTTCCGGCCTTCGGCACCAAGAAGGAAATCTTCGAGTACCTGGACGAGCGTCAGCTCATGAGCGTGGACACCACCTGTCCGGAGGTCCGGGAAGTGGAGGAGAAGGTGGTGGACTTCAACCGGGCCAATTATACCGCGGTCATTCACGGAAAACACGAGCACCAGGAGTCCGTAGCCACGAGCTCATTCGCCGACAATTACTTGATTGTTCGGGACGAAGGCGAAGCCGAATTCGTTTGTGATTACATCCGAAACGGTGGGGATCCGGAGGAGTTCCATCGCCGGTTCGACGGGGCCACCTCCGACGGATTCGACCCGGACCGCGACCTGCAGGAGATCGGGCTGGCAAACCAGACCACCATGTTGATGAACGAGTCGAAACGGATCTTTGAAATGTTTCGGGAAGCCATCACGGATCGGGACGGACACGACGGCAACGTTGAGTCCATCGATACGATCTGTTCCGCCACCCAGGACCGCCAGGACGCGGTGAAAAACATGATCCGGACCGAGCAATACGACGTGTACCTCGTCGTGGGAGGGTTCACCAGCTCGAACACCGGGAACCTGGCTCGGACCGTGTCTGAAAACAGCGACGTGCCGGTCTACCATATCCAGGACGCGGGCTGCATTGCTCCGGAAACCGTTACGCATCTTCCTCACGGAGCCGACCAACCGGTTGAGGAGTCGAACTGGTGGCCCGGCGACGACGCCAGCGTGGGGTTGACCGCCGGAGCCAGCACCCCGCACTCGGAACTGGAAGCGACGATTAAACGAATCCTCTCCATCCCCTCCTGAACCCCGTTAGGCGTCCCTGCCCCCGGTGGTTGTTTTCGGATCCCCCCGGATCGCGAAGGTGCTCGCATCCAGGCTCTTCGACCGTTTGACCGCGAGGTTCTACCCTCGGAACGTTTCCCCGGACGCGTCATCTCGGACAACGAATTCAGGGGGAAGAAGGTTGCGTCCCACTTTGTGTATAAATACGGTCCCAAACCGGATTTGATCTCGCCAAGTCAGAGTCAACCCTGAGTTACCCACTGTCACGAACGGCTCGAATGAACGTGGGATAAATCGTTCGATCTGAGGAGTGGAATCACCTCGACGGTCGGCTCCCGATTTTACACTCGATTCAGTAACGATTCGGAGGAAATTTATTCGAAAGGAAGGCAGGGCAACCTGGCTGCGGGTAGTCTTCGGGGAACCGGTGGCGGGGGACGGTTCACGTCGGGGAAAAGGAGAGGAGCAGACGGGCGTCGCGGGGACGCGATTCGATCCGGTTCGCCGAATGAAAGCATCGTTGGGCGAGTCAGAGGGAGGGCGTATAATCAGGTCTTCGAATCTATCGATTCCGCAGGCGGGAGGCAACACGATGACCACGAAGAATCCCTTGCTCTCGGTGGACATTGGCGGAGCCCGCTGCAAATTCGGGCTGGTGGACGGCTCGGGGGCCGTCGAAGGATACCGTGAGGTCCCGACCGAGGAGGTCCGTGAGGGAGGCGTCAACCGGTTGCTGGAGGAATTGTCTCCCTACCGTGATCAACAGCCCCTTTCGGGACTGGCCCTTGCCGTCCCGGCCATGGTCGACTGGGAACACAATCACGTCCGCAGTCAGTGCCCCGACCTTCCCTGGATCGAGGACGTGCAGAACAAGAAACGGCTGCAGGACAAAATGAGCCTACCGTTATTGCTCGTGAACGACGTGGAAGCCACGCTGGTCGGCGAGTGGCGCTGGGGGGAACTGAAGGGGATGAACAGCGGAGTGGTGTTTTCGCTTGGACGAAGCATGGGGTCGGCCCTCCTGTGGGACGGTCGACCTCAGCAGGGTCGACGTGGATCCATCATGGAACTCAACAACATGAGCCTGGACACCTACGGAGACCCGTCGGAGGAGTTCCCGCCGGGAGCCAGCAACCGGTGGTTGTCCGGCAAGGGACTCCAGGCCCGGATCGCCGAAACGGGTCTGGACTGCACGGTGGAGGAGTTGTTCACCCTTGACCGGGGTCAGGACCTCCGAACGGAATTTATCGATCGTCTGGCTCACCTGCTCGGGAACGTTATTCTGACGCTCGATCCGGAGCGGCTTGTCCTGACCGGGGGATTAACCAATTCCAGCGACGTGTGGCTGGACGACGTGAAGGAACGGATGGATGATTTTGTAACCGAGCAGTTCACCGGTTTGCCGGCCCTGACCCTGGGTCGGTTGCGGGGCGACGAAGTCATTCGCGGTCCGGCCGGGTTCTGGTTCTGGCAACAGGAAGATTAAGCGGAGGACGAAACCATGACGATTGACGATCCGGACGTACGGTCTGAAGTTCTCAT
>CAYPTI010000107.1:0-1385 GCA_964413525.1 uncultured bacterium
AACCCGCACGCTTGCTGTCGACGGGGGTAAACGGGTAATCTTCCCTCCCGTCCGAACCCGGCAGGAACTGGTGTGGAGGTCGATCCGGTGGATATATGGTTTGTTGCCTCGGAGGCCGCTCCGCTGGTCAAGACGGGGGGGCTCGCCGATGTCTGCGGTTCCCTGCCAAACGCCCTCCGGAAACGAGATCACGACGTCCGGGTCCTGCTCCCCTGGTACGACTGGATTGAGGGCGAACACCGGTCCCGGATGGAAATCCAGGTGGGCGAATACCCGGTACAGGCGGCGGTCGGACGGACCACGCTGCCGGGGGACGTCCCGGTCACGCTGATCGGAAGCCGGTATTACTTCGGCCGGGCCCAACCCTACCAGCAATCCGGCGGCCCGTACCCCGACAACGATCAGCGGTTCTGTTTCTTTTCCCTCGCGGCCCTGCGCCTGATACGGCGGGCGGAGGACCCACCGGAGGTCGTCCACGCCCACGACTGGTTTACGGCCCTGGTTCCCTACCACCTGTCCCTCGACGACCCGGACGCCCGACCGGCCACCGTGTTCACCATCCACAACCTCCGGCACCAGGGACGGTTTTCGGGCGACTCGATGCGGTTGACCGGACTGGGACCGGACCATTTCCGGATGGAAAAACTGGAATTCCACGGCCAGCTCAACCTGATGAAGGCGGGCCTGCTCGGAGGGGACCGACTTACCACGGTCAGTCCGACCTACGCGGAGCAAATCCGAACCCCCGAGTACGGTGAAGGGCTCGACGGGGTCCTGCGTCAGCGGGCCGACGATCTGGAGGGCATTGTGAACGGAATCGACACCGACACGTGGGATCCGTCCACCGATCCGTACCTGCGGAAGGACGAGCGGTTCGGGTCAACCAACCTGGAACCCAAACAACGATGCCGGGACCGACTTCGAACGGATCTTTCTCTGAACGAGGGGCCGGATCCTCTCATCGGATTCGTGGGCCGGCTGGTCGAACAGAAAGGGGTCGAGTTTTTGCTTGAGGTCTGGCGGGCGGCCGGACCGCTGCCCGGACAATGGATATTTTTGGGGACCGGGAACCCGGAACTGGAAGACGGACTGCGAGCATTGCAGGAAACGTACCCGGATCGGGTCCGGACTAAAATTGAATTCAACGAGCAGTGGGCTCACCGGATCGAGGCGGGAGCGGATCTGTTCGTGATGCCCAGCCGGTTCGAGCCCTGCGGACTCAATCAACTGTACAGCATGCAGTACGGAACCCTCCCGGTAGTTACCGACACGGGGGGGCTCCGCGATACCGTCCGGGACCCCCGGCTCGACGGACCGAACGGGGCCACCGGGTTCCGGTTTGACGGTCTTCGGGAGAAGACCTTCCTGAACACGCTGGAGCACGC
>CAYPTI010000107.1:1485-6427 GCA_964413525.1 uncultured bacterium
AACTGGTCCCCGATCCTCGTGGATCAGATCCTCGAGTACCGGGAGGGCAAACGGGACCGGATGCAGGTCCTCCGGGACCGCCCCGCCGGGAGCCTGGAACCGGAGGAACGACTGGAACTGGTCAAGGGAAGCATCCGGGCCCACGCCGCGACCATGATCGATCCCTACCCCCGGTTCCGAACCATCCGGAACCGGGTACAGGAGCTTGAGGGACCCCGGCCCCAGCAGGAGCGGGAGGTCGCCTCGTGGTCCCGGCAGTTAATCCGGGACTGTCAGATCTGGAGCACCCTGACCTGGTTCGGGTTCGACGCCCGGGAACAGCACCCGGAACTGAACGATCTCATCAACCAGGGCGGGGAATTCTCCCGCGACGTTAAGGAGATGCTCGGGGAGATCGAGGACAACCTGATGGAGACATGCATCGACCGGTGGAAACAGATCCACGCCGACCAACCGGTGGAATTATCGGTGAACCCTTACTATCACCCGATCGGACCGCTGATCACCAACTACCACGACGTCGAGGAAGCCCTGCCCGACGCCGCCCTGCCGGAGCGGTCCGTCGCCTGGCCGGAGGACGCCCGCTGGCACCTGAGGGAAGCCCGCCGGGTGGCGAACGACGTCCTCGGGATCGACTCGCCGGGGCTGTGGCCCTCGGAGGGGTCCATCAGCCCGGATTTCCTCGACCTCGTGATCGAGGAGGGTTTCGCCTGGGCGGCCAGCGATCAGGCGCTGCTTTCCCGCAGCGACCCGGTCCCGGACGACTCCCCCTCCCCTCACCTGGACGGGTACAGTTACCGGGACAAGCTCCCGCTGTTCTTCCGGGATACGCGACTGAGCGACCGGATCGGATTTGATTACGCCCGGATGGACCCCGACCGGGCGGTGGATGAATTTCTCAACGCCATTCGTCAGCTCCCGGCCCCGTCCGACGGCGACCATCCGGTCCCGGTCATCCTGGACGGCGAAAACCCATGGGAGTATTTCAGCGACGGAGGGAGGGGATTTCTCGGGGGACTGTACGAACGGCTGGAAACGGGAGAGCACGTACAAGCCACCACACCGTCCGGCTGGATCGAACGGTCCGACCGGGCCGACCTGCACACCCTGTCCTCGGTGGGATCCGGTTCCTGGATCTACGGCAACTTCGCCGTCTGGGCGGGACACGAACTGGACGTCCGGGCCTGGGATCTGCTGGCCGAAACCCGGGAGGCCCTCAACGGCTGGCGAGATCTTTCGAAGGAAATCCGGACGGCCTGCTTTCGGGCACTTTACGGAGCACAGGCCAGCGACTGGTTCTGGTGGTACGGGGAACCCTTCTCGTCCCGGGACGACGATGTCTTCGATCAGCTGTTCCGGCAGCACCTGATTGCGGTCTACGAACGGGCCGGTCGGACGCCCCCTTCCTATCTGTACCACCCGATGCAGAGCGGACTCGAACCCCAGTACGAACCCCCCCGACGGTTCGTGTCCCCGATCATCAACGGCAAATTCGACCGCTACCGGGAATGGTGGGGAGCCGCGATTGTTCGGCACCAGACGATGGGGACCATGGCCCGGGTGGACAACCTGATCGAGGAAGTCCGGCTGGGGTCCGACGAAACGTTCCTCTACGGTCGGGTTCAATTCGATCGCCCGGTGGACGAAAAGTCCCTCCTGAGCTGGACGTTAAACGGACATACACTGACGTTCGGACCGCTGAAGGACGAATCGGGTGTGGTGAACCTGGACGGAACCGGTATTGATTCCTCCGCCTGGGCGTACGACCGGGTGGTCGAGTGGAAGTGTCCTCTCGAGGCAACGGAACTCAAACCGGGCGAATACTGCAACTTCGTCCTCCGGATCCGGAAGGGCGACGAGGTGCTTGAGCAGCTGCCCTACCACGATACGCTCACGGTTCCCCTGCTCGACCGAAAATCCGCCGCTCGAGAATGGACCGTATGAAGACTCCCCTTCAATCCCGCCGCACCCCCGGAGAGCGATTCCGATGAACAACACCCTCGTGATGGCTCTCCACGCCCATCAACCGGTGGGCAACTTCGAAGAGGTCTTCCGGACGATCACTGACGAATCGTACCGACCGTTCCTGGAGTCCTTTCGCTCCCACGAAGCCGGTTCGATCAGTTACCACGCCTCGGGGATTCTGCTTCGCTGGTGGCAGAACAACCAGACGGACATGATCGACCTCATCGGAGATCTCGTGGACGTCGGGAGGCTGGAACTCCTCACCGGGGGATTTTACGAACCGATCCTGCCGCTGATCCCCGAATCCGACCGGCTCCGCCAGATCGAGCTTCACCGGGAGTACCTCCACACCCTGTTCGGGGTGGACGCCCGGGGACTGTGGTTAACCGAACGGGTCTGGTACCCGGACCTGCCCTCGGATCTGGCCCGGGCCGGGGTCGAATACCTGGCCGTGGACGACAATCACTTCCGGGCCGCCGGCTGGAACCCGGACGATCTGCACGGTCACTACCACACGGAATATGAGGGAGACCGGATTGGAATTTTTCCCATCAAAAAACAGCTGCGCTACGCCATTCCGTTCCACGACGTCCCCGAAGTCCTCGAAACCGTGGACGAACAGCCGGGACGGGTGCTGACCATGGCGGACGACGCGGAAAAATTCGGCAGCTGGCCGGATACCTCCGACTGGGTCTACCGGGACGGCTGGCTGGACCGGTTTCTGGACGCGGCCGGCACGGACCGCCTGACGTTGACCTCCATGGGAGACGCGTACGACCGGTTTCCCTCCCGGGGACCGGTCTACCTGCCGACGGCCTCCTACGAGGAGATGGAGGAATGGGCCCTGCCGGAAGACCGGCGCCGGAGGTACCTTCAGCAACGGGAATCGTCGCAGGAGGAAGACGATTCCTTCCTTCGAGGAGGGCATTTTCATAATTTTCTGGTCAAGTACCCGGAAAGCAACCGGCTCCACAAACGGATGCTTCTGGTCAGTCGGCGGCACAAAAACAATCGGTCCGACGAACCGCCGCCGGACGGGCTGCTTGCCGCTCAATGCAACGACGCCTACTGGCACGGGGTCTTTGGCGGTCTGTACCTCCCCCACCTCCGGGGGGCGCTCTGGCAACACCTGGGGACCGCCCACGAAGCTCTGGTGGAGGATGAACCACGGATTGACAGGGAAGATTACGATCGCGACGGCGTGGACGAGATCCTGGTGGAGGGACCGAACCGGTTCCTGGCGATCGATCCGGCGGGGACGGGCGAACTCGTCGACTGGCACCACTTCCCCAGCAACTCCAACCTCCTGAACATCCTGTCGCGACGATGGCCCTCGTACCTGGCGGAAGAAACCACGGAGGAGGACGACGACGCGGCGGTCGACACCATCCATCACCAGCGGACGGAGGTTCCCGAGGACTGGCTCACCGAGTGGAGCACCGATCCGGTCCCCCGGGCCGGGTTCCAGCCGGTCTCCGTGGAGCCGGACGCGGGACCGGTTGCGATCCAGACCAACGAGGCGCTCCGGTGGATCCGGGACCCGGATCCACCCCGGAGCATCCGGGTCCAGGGCTCCTCGGTTCGACTGCACTACCACGGCACCGTGGACGCCATCAGCTACGACCTGTCGGACCACGGAGGGACATGGATGGCCCAGGGGTTCCGACCGGATAACCGTCCCGGGGTCCTGCTGACGCTGGGGGTCGTTTCCCCGGAGGAGCGCTGGTCCGGGCTGGAATCCGGATCCGAGCGCTGGCGGACCGACGTGCCGAACCGGATTGACGCCGACCGGCTTGCGCTCGTTGACCGGTTGGGCGGGTGGAGATTGAACCTCACGATGGTGAACGGACACCACTGGATCACCCATCCGGTGGAGTCAATTTCCCGCTCCGAACGGGAAGCGGAGAAGATTTTTCAGGGAATCGCCATCGTCATGGTCGCCGATGGTGACGATCTCGGAGTGGAATGGACGCTGGAGGAAAACCATGCCTGAGTTCCGGCGCGATCCGTTAACCGACACCTGGGTCATCATCGCCGAGGAACGGGGTCATCGACCCCGGGAACTGGAACCGGCCTCACGGGTAGAGGACCCTGAATACTGCCCGTTTGAGGCGGGGAACGAGGACATGACTCCGCCGGAAATTCTTTCCCTGGGAGGAAACGAGGCCGACGATAGCTGGGACGTTCGCGTGATCCCCAACAAGTACCCCGCCCTGGCCATCGAGGGGGATCCGGATCGGCGGGGGTTGGGGATGTTCGATCGGATGAACGGAATCGGTGCCCACGAGGTTGTCATTGAAACGCCCGAGCACGACGGGAACTTCGATCAGCACACCCCGGAACACGCCGATCGAATCCTCCGGGCCTATCAGCAACGGATCCAGGATTTGCGCAAGGATCGACGGCTCCGGTACGTGATGGCGTTCAAAAACCACGGTGCCGAGGCCGGCGCCACCATGGCTCACCCTCACAGCCAGATCGTGGCCCTTTCCCTGACCCCGAAACGGGTGAAGGAACAGCTACTGCGGGCCCGGGATCACTACCGCGAGAAGGAACGGTGTCTGCTCTGCGACCTGATCCGGCAGGAACGGGAAGACGGGAGCCGGATCGTGCTGGACGATCCCGAATACGTGGTTCTGTGCCCCTTTGCCTCCCGGTTCTCCTTCGAGACTTGGATCCTCCCGAAGGATCACAACCACCACTTCACGAACGTAACCGACGCCCAGCGAAGGCGACTTGGAGAACTGATGGTGGACGTCATCGGCCGAATGAACGAGGCCCTGACCGATCCACCCTACAATTTCCTGTTCAACACGGCCCCCAACACGAACGATCTGAACCCGCAGCCCAACCGGTGGGCGACCATCGAGCATGACTTCCACTGGCACCTGGAGATTCTTCCAAGGGTGTCGCAATCGGCGGGATTTGAGTACGGAACCGGGTTCCACATCAACCCCACACCCCCCGAGGAGGCCGC
>CAYPTI010000108.1:0-3163 GCA_964413525.1 uncultured bacterium
GAGATCAACCACGCGGGACTGGGGGACATCCTGGGGTACACGGAGGAGACCAACCCCTCCGGAGAGCGCCAGGCGAGGCTGGATCAATACGCCGATCGGGTGCTCACGAGGGCGATGATCCACAACGGCGGGGTCTGCGCCATCGCCACCGAGGAGCGCTCCAAGCCCATTCTGGTGGAGGAGGATCAGTACCGGGGCAAGTACGTCGTCTGTATGGATCCCCTCGACGGGTCCTCCAACATCAATTACAACGTGAGCATCGGTACGATCTTTGGGATTTACCGACGGACGTCGGACCCGGAGGAACAGAAGGTCGCCACCGTGGAAGACTGTCTTCAGGTGGGCCGGGACCTCGTGGCCGCGGGGTACGTGGTCTACGGGTCCTCGACCATGCTGGTGTACACGACCGGGAACGGCGTCCACGGATTCACCCTGGAGAGTTCCATCGGGGAGTTTCTCCTCTCCCACCCGGACATTGAGATCCCGGACCGGCAGGGGGCCTACAGCGCCAACGAGGCCTATTTTCCTCGCTGGCGGCCGGGGGTTCAACAGGCCGTGAAGCATTTTCGTCAGGAAACCGATTATACGTCACGCTACATCGGTTCCCTGGTGGCCGACGTTCATCGCAACCTGCTGGCGGGTGGGATTTTCCTGTACCCGGACGAACCGGAGACGCCGGGCAGACGGGAGGGAAAAATGCGGCTTCTTTACGAAGCGGCCCCGCTGGCGTTTGTCGTCGAGCAGGCGGGTGGGCGGGCGAGCAACGGGGAGCAGGACATCCTCGACCTGGAACCGGAATCCCTCCACCAGACCGTGCCGCTGTACATCGGGGACCGGGAGGCCGTCGACCTGATTGAGGAGAATCTCCGGGACCTCGGGTAAGGACCGCCGTGCCTCCCCATTCCGGTCCCCTCATTCGCCGGACGAATCCGGCGGGAGAGTCACGAACCCCCTGCGGTCAGCGATGTGCTACCGGGGAGAAGGAGTCGAAGCTCAGGGCTGATCGGTGTCGTCCGGGTACCGATCGCCCGCCTGCTCCAGGGCGGGGAACCAGCCCTGGTGGATGGCCAGCAAGCCAAGAAAGTTGTTCAGACCGTGAGCCGCCGCCACCGCCCAGAGGTTGCCGCCGGAAAGCATGAACACTCCTCCGAGGAAAAACCCCATCCCCACGGCGTAGCAACCGTACCCGATGCCCTCCTTGCCCCAGATGTGGACGGCGCCAAACATGACGCTGGCGATGACGATCCCGTACCGGGCCTGAAGCCAGGCCCGGAACAGAAGTTCCTCGCAGAGCCCGGACATCACCGACACGAGGGTGATGTCCTCGAGGTTCAGGGTTCGAAAATGGCGCAGGAAGCGACGGTGGAAGGGTCGGTAGACCCAGCGGTGGAGGGGGTTTTTGTTCCCGCCGGGAAGTAACAGAAGTCCGTTGAGAAGGAACATGATGACCCCGGCTCCGGCCCCGAGGGCGAGGGCTTCGGGATCCCACCGGAAGGGGACGGTCCAGTCCAGCCCGGTCCACCAACCTCCAAACAGGGCGACGATCCCCAGGAGACCCTCGAACAGGATCAGCATGAAGGTGAGGTTGTTGGCTACGACGTCGTCGGGAAGCTGGCCGGGGTCGGGGGACGGTGCCCCCGGGTCGGGACCCTCCGGATCGGACTCCTGGTTCATGTAACCCGTTCCTCGAAGTCAACCATGAACTCAGTAAGATCCCGCACCTCCGAGGGAGAAATGCTGTTGTAGATGGACGCCCGACAACCCCCGACGGACCGGTGTCCGGAGAGGCCGATGAAACCCTCCGCGGCGGCTTCCTCCACCAGCCGCTCTTCCAGGGACTCCTCCGGCAGCCGGAAGGTGACGTTCATGGTGGACCGGCTGTCGGGCCGGGCCACCCCGCGATAAAAGTCCGAGGAATCGATCACATCGTAGAGCAGATTCGCCTTGGTTTCGTTGCGATCGGCCATCGCTTCCAGTCCGCCCTTGTCCTGGAGCCATTTCATGACGAGGTTGATCATGTAGATGGTGAACACGGGCGGGGTGTTGTGCATGGAGTTTTTCTTCACGTGGGTGTCGTAGCGGAGCATGGTGGGAACGCCGTCCGGCGTTCGTTCGATCAGGTCCTCCCGGACGATCACGATGGTGGCGCCGGCCGGACCGACGTTCTTCTGGGCCCCGGCGTAAATCAGGCCAAAGTCCCCGACATCGATCGGTCGGCTCATGATGTCCGAGGACATGTCGGCCACCAGGGGAACGTCTCCGGTATCGGGATAGTCCTGCCACTGGATGCCGCCGATGGTTTCGTTCGAACAGATGTGGAAGTAGGCGGCTCCTTCGTCGAGATCCGACCGCTCCCAGTCCGGGATCCGGTCGTACCCCGTTTCTTCCGAGGAGGCGACGACGTCAACCGGCACGTTCAGGATGTCCAGCTCGGTTCGTTTCTTCTCGGACCACCGACCGGTGTGAACGAGCTGGACCGGTCGCCCGTCGCCGGCCAGGTTCATCGGAACCATGGAAAACTGGGTGGTGGCTCCCCCCTGAAGAAATAGGACCTCGTAATTGTCGGGGAGATCAAGCAGGTCCCGGACCCGGTCGACGCATTCGTCGACGGTGGCCTCCCACGGATCGGACCGGTGACTGATTTCGAGAACCGAGATCCCGGTGTCCCGAAAATTAAAAAACTCCTCGTGGGCCTGTTCGAGGACTTCGTCGGGCAGGTTGGCGGGCCCGGCGTAAAAATTGTGGATGCTCATGACGATCAACCTCCATAGCTGGGTTGAATGAAGGGTAACAATAACCGGTTAACCGGGGTGAACAAAGACTTTCAGAGCAAATACGAGGACCTCTCCTCGCCCGGAATCCGACCGGACGTACACGGGGGGACGAAGCGATCCTTGCCAATCGAATCGAGCCTGAGTTCCGGTCGGGGGAACGGATCCTGAAGGGAGGATCCCGGACTGGATCACGCCTTCGTCCCTAACCGTCGCCCCCGCCCGTTTTGGTTTCAAACCTCGGAAGCTACAATGATTTTGCGACCGATCCGGCGTGGGGATTCATCCCGAGTCCGTCCTGTCAGGAGGATGTTCGTGCGCAAGAAAGTGTTCATTATTCACGGTCGGGGAGTGAAGGACGGGCTGGGGGCCGAGTCCGGGGGGGATCTGGA
>CAYPTI010000108.1:3263-6292 GCA_964413525.1 uncultured bacterium
CGGACGACTGCCGCTACCGGATCCACCGTCGGTCCGATCTGTTTCCCGACCCCTGGAAGGAGGCGTTCAATTCCTTCACCAAGACCTGCGGGAAGATTCGCGGCGATCGGAAGTACTACGAACTGGAGATGGCGTCCCGGTACGCGGCTCTGTTCGACGCCCTGATCCGGCAGGTGACCGAGCAGGGTTCGCTCGGTCCGGTTGAACGGCTCACCACACGCTGGATGTTCGGGGAGCGGTACCGGCAGCTCCGGGGAGAATTGGATGAGGTCCTCGATTCGTACCTCAAGAACAACCTGGTCGACGAGGTCGACCCCGAACACGTCACCACCCGACTGCTGCTGGACGATTCCTCCCGGGCCGACTACGGGCGCAAGAGCCGCCAGGCAAGCGGCGATCAGCTGCTTTCGAGCTGGGTCGAAGCGATCTCGGTCTTCGTCAGCACCAGTTTTCTGCTTCCTCAGGTGGACGAGAACCTGAGCCCGGACCAGCGCCAGTCCCTCGTGGACTGGTGTGACGAGATCGCCGACGTCGTCCGGTCGTTCAACCGGGACTTTGCCGAGTTTACCTCAGCGCTTGTTCGCGCCAATCCGGATCATCCCACGGCGGCCCGGCTGCACAGGAACCTCAGCAGCGTTCGTGATCTCTGGGAGGACCTCACTCCGGAGGCCGTGATTGAGGATCACGATCCCGACCCCGGGGTCCTGAGAATCATGGTTGCCGAAGATGCCAGCGGCCGGCCGGTATCCGGCCTTGAGGTTGTCTTTCACGTGAAGGAGGGGGACGTCCAACTCGCCCCGACCGACGAGCCGGACAACCGGGTCGACAGCCTGTCCGTCGTTACCGACCGCCGGGGCGAGGCGGCGGTTCGATTCCATCACGAGGAGGACGGAGAATACGCCGTGACCGCGTCGCACGACGATTTGAATTTCGTGACGTTTCCGCGGGAGATCAAACTGTCCCGCGATTATTTCGACGAGCATCCGGACCCGAATTCCCTGGAGCTCCGGATGATTGAATACTTATCCGACGCCGATGACACCACGGCCGATCGGACGCCCGTCGAGGCCCTCGAATACGGGGGGCGGGAGGACGCCGACCGGGCGGTTGAATTGCAGGCCCGGCTGCTTGAGGAGGAAATTCGGTACCTTGCGGATCAGGACGTCAACCTGGTCCGAATCGACGATCACCACCCCTACACTCGGGAGCTGCTCGAGAGCCTGAACGATCTGCGAAAAGAGGGCCTGATCGAGGACATCCGGCTGTCGAGTCTGCCTAGAGGGGAGCATCAACCCAAGGAGGAGCAACGCTGCGGGGCGGACCTGATCTACGACGGGTTCGTGGAAGACACCCCGATCGACAACGAAGGAATGAAACGACTCCAGAAGGAAACCCACCTGCAGGATCTTCACATCGAGGAGTCCCCGCTGGCGATTGAACTGTCCAAACTCATCGGTTCCCGGTTCAGCAAGATCGAGATGGCGAAGGGGTTGATGGGGGTGGAGTCCGAATCGGAGATGGAGGGGATCATGGAGATCCGGGGATGGGACGAGGTCGTCCGGCAGTACGAGGAGGGCTTGAGCCGGGTGCTTCCCCGCGTTGAGACAACCCTTCATCGGGCCCGGCTGGTCATCCCTCCCGAGGAGGGTTCCTACGAGGATCACCTGGACGGCGAGGGGTTGTTCTCCTCCCTGGCCGGAGCGCCGGATCGGGGGAAGGACCGGGGTTCCCTCGCCTCCGCCCGTGCTTACGCTCGACAGACCGGTCGGTGCGTTGATTTTTACGCGGCTCTGTCTCCGTTTTGCGATCCGGAAAAGGACGAACCCCCCATCAACGTCGCCTCCGCCTTAAATTACCTGAAACCACGCCACGATCCGGATTACTTTTTCTATGCCTACGGATCCTTCCTGCTGTCCAGCCGGCGGGTGAACGAGGACGGGTACGACATCGATCTGAGCACCCTGGTCTCCCGGATCGGAAGCCCGTCGGACGGGGGTCATGCCTCGGCCGCCACCGGCTCCCCGAGTGCCAACCCGGCCTTTCCCGTGGAACGGTTCGAATCGGTGAACGACGTGAACCTGACGGAGTATTTTTATTACGTGTTCGACATCGTCGATCGGGAGCTTGATCTTGACTTCGTCGCGCTTGAGGAACAGCTTCCGGTTGACTACGAAGAGGGCATGGACGACATGCTCGCGCGCGTCCGTCGGCATACGCATAAACTGATCCTGACGGGAGACGCGGGACCCCTTGAGGTCCTGGTGGCCAAGGGAGAGTACCCCGGCCCCGGCGAACCCGATCTGCCGTTTCCCCTCGTGGTGAGTGACCTGAGCCACCGTCACGAACCGGACTACCTGTTTTACGTCCGTTCGCCCAAAAGCCTCGTGATGAGGAACGTGTCCGATCCGGCTCAACGTCTCGATCTGGACCGGGTTTCGAGGACCATCGGAACCTACCGGGACGGCGGCCATCCCCGGGCCGCGCAGTGTCAGCCCAAATTCAATCCCCGGTTTGACGCCGATCGGTTTGAGTACATCAACAGTCAGGTGCTTCCGGACTTCTCCCGCTACGTGGGCACCCTGATCGTGGAGAACCACGACGTTGTCGCTCGGGAGGTTGAGTTAATCCATCAACCGGCAACGGAAACCTGAGCTGATGCTCCCGGCGGATCTTCGGGAAGCCGTCGAACGGGACCGGGACCGGCTGTTGGCGGATCTGATCCAGATCGCTCAGCAGCCCGGTCCGCCCGGGGACGTCGACGACCGGGCGGTCCTGCTGGAAGAACGGTTCAGGGAATTGCCGGTCAGCAGTGTCTACCGGGATCCCCACGGGAATCTGGTGGTTGAGTGTCGGCAGAGGGACGGTCCGGCCCTGGGCCTTACCGCCAATCTTGAAAGTCCCTTTCCCCGTTCGGTCAATCATACCGTGTTCGTGGACGACCGGCGGGTTCGAGGACCGGGGGTGGTCGACAACGCCCTCGGGCTGGCCAGCCTGCTCTCCGTGGTGCGGCTGTTTGAGGACCGTATCCC
>CAYPTI010000109.1:0-6066 GCA_964413525.1 uncultured bacterium
CCACCCCAAAAATCCGGTGAGCGCCCGACCCCATTCTTGCGTCCTCCCCGGAGGTGGTGCCGATCGGACGGCTGTTTGAACGGCTCTACCGGCAATCCCGGCACTGGCAGAACCTTCTCAACGGGTTCATCACACTGGTGGTGTTTCTGGGACTGATATATGTTTTCAGAGGGTACCTTCCCGATTTCCGACCGGATTATCAGGCCCTCCTGATAGAGGTGGAACGCCTTCAGCTCCGGGTTGAAGCCTACGGCATCGTGGCTCCCGTAGCCTTCGTCGGAATTTATGCGGTGGCCAACAGCCTGTTCACTCCCGGGATCGTGCTGGCCGTCGCGGCCGGACTGATGTTCGGGTTCGGCCCCGGCCTTCTGCTCTGCCTGCTGGGCATATCGGTTTCCTGTCAGACCTACTTCTGGGCGGCCCGATACGGCGGCAAACCCTTTATCCGGTGGTTCGGGTGGGAGGAATGGAAACTATTTCGGTCGGAACAGACGATGATTCCGGCCACGATCCTGTTTTTCCGGTTCAACTACTTTATACCGTTTCACGCGTTTAACGCCGTGTGTGGGGCAAGAAGCGTTCCGTTCGGACGATTTCTCGGGTTCAGCCTGGTCGGCATGACCCCGGCGGTCGCCGTGGGTGTGTTCCTCGGAACCACCCTGGATCCCGGAACAAAACTTATTGTTCCGGCCATCAGTCTCTGGGGAGTCCTGGCGGTTGCCCGGATTGTGTTCGGGATATGGCACATGAAACGGTTGGTTTCCAATCAAACCCTCTCAGAGTAGTCTTTTTACCGGATCGGCAGGACGATTCAGAGCTGGAGTCAGGATGAACCCCGGTATCGGGTTGATTTGTCCATCATACCAGCCTCTATCCACGGTCGGGTTGTGGTACGAACCCGGTCGAACAGGGTGGTTCATACCATGACGTGGCGAAGGACACGCTCCGGTAACCTGGCTCGCTCCGACCGGGACGGTTTGTTCGAGTCCAACCACGGATGCGACGAGCAGACAAACTCGAAGGAGCGATCCGCGTGACGCCGGAAGCCTGGAAATCGCTGGGGGACTTCTTTCTCCACCAGACCACGGTTCTCTGGGGGGCAATCGGGGGATTCGTCTACCTCGGGCTGGCCGTGTGGGCGGCCGTTCACGCCCTGATGAACAAACAGAACGTCCGCTCGGCCACCGCCTGGATCGGGCTGATCTGGTTCGCTCCACTGATCGGGATGATCCTTTATTATGTGTTCGGAATTAACCGGATCCAGCGTCGGGCCCGGGCCCGGTTCGAGGAAACCAGACACGTGGACCTGCCCGAGTTCGATCACACCGTCGTCCCCCCCAACCAGAACCTGATTCTGCCCGAACCGTTTGAGAACCTTCGCTCGTTGGCCCGGCTTAACACCACGATCACCGAACTCCCCCTGCTTGAGGGAAACCGGATCGAACCGTTGTTCAACGGAGAGCAGGCCTACCCGGCCATGCTCGAAGCCATCGATCAAGCCGAGCGCAGCATCAGTCTCTGTCTGTATATCTTTCAGCGGGGTGGCATCGGCGATCAATTTATTGATGCCCTCACCCGAGCCCATCAGCGAGGGGTCGAGGTACGGGTGATTGTCGACGACGTGGGTGCCCGGCACGCCTCCCCCTCCGGCATCAAACCCCTGCGGAACAACGGCGTTCCCGTGGAAGCGTTCATGCAGACATTATTTCCCTGGCGGTTCCGGTACATCAACCTGCGAAACCACCGGAAAATTCTGGTGGTGGACGGAAAACTTGGGTTCACCGGCGGGATGAACGTGACCCAACAATACTATTCCAATCCCTCCAACCCGTCCGAACCACCCGATCGGGACACCCATTTCCGGGTCGAGGGTCCGGTGGTCAAACACCTCCAGTACGCCTTTGCCGAGGACTGGATCTTCTGCACCGGCGAGGAACTGTCCGGCTCGGCCTGGTTTCCCGAGCTGGAACCCACCGGTTCGGTCTACGCCCGGGGGATTATCGACGGACCCGACATGGACTACGACAAAATCCGCCACACCCTGCTGGGGGCCGTCACGTCGGCGGAGGAGTCCATCGAAGTCTGTACTCCCTACTTCCTTCCCGACGACGAACTGCTCTCCGCCCTGCAGATCGCCGCCATGCGTGGAATCGTGGTCAACATCCTCGTCCCCGAACAAACCAACACCCTGCTGGTTCAGTGGGCTTCCTGGCCGGGTTTGGTGGCGCTGGCCGAACGCGGCTGCAACATTTATCGGGTTCCGAAACCCTTCAACCATTCCAAACTCATGGTGGTCGACGGTCGGTGGAGCCTGTTCGGGTCAACCAACTGGGACGCACGGAGCATGAAGCTCAACTTCGAATTTGACGTCGAGACCTACGATACGGATCTGGCGTCGGAGATCTCCGACCGGCTTGAGCAGTGGAAAGCGGCGGGCACCAACCCATCGGTGGAGGATCTGAAGAATCGTTCCTTTCCGTCCAAAGTCCGCGATCAGGCGGTCCGGTTGTTCTCCCCTTACCTGTGAACCGACCCGATTCAGCCCAGCCGACATCCGTCCGCCGAACCGCTCCGTCCGGTTTCCCGCGATTTGTGCTCGGACTCGGATGCGAACGGGGAATCCGCCCCTGGGCGCTCCGTGAGGGAGTCCGTCGATGTCTCCGGACGTCGGGAGTCGAACCGGGAGCCGTCAGCACGCTTGCCTCGCTGGATCGAAAACAAACGGAACCGGCCTTCCGGGAACTGGCGGGGATCTGGTCCCTCTCGACCCGCTGGTTCTCCCCGGCGGAACTGAACCGGGTGGCCGACCGGGTTCCGAACCCTTCCGTCGTGGTTGAGGACTGCGTGGGCACCCCCTCCGTGGCCGAGGCCTCGGCTCTCCTTGCCGCCGGAACCGGTACTCTTCACCTTTCGAAACAAACCCGCCGTCCCTTCCAACGAGCCTTCACGCTCGCCGTCGCCCGGATCGACTAACAATGGGAAGACGGAACCGGGTTGATTCAGGTCCAGCCATCCTCCGCATCCTTGACGGATAAAAAAATATTCGAGTAACTTGTTTGAGCAACGAACGCGAATGAATCATCCTGATGTCAGCAGGGGAGGAACAATTCATGGTTCAAGACGTGCGGGTTACCGTGGATCGGATCGTCACGAACGAAGAGTCCGAACCGTCAGTCAGGCGGTGGGCGGTCATCCAGTGGGAGTCTCCCCATTCGGGAAAACCGGTCTCCCTCGACGTCCCCGCGGAGTGGCTGCCCGAAGAGGTCGGCGAAGGGGATCACCTGATCCTGGGTTCGGTCGTCGACGAAGGAACCACCGAGGAAAAACGGGAGGAACTTCAGGACATGCTGGAAAACCTGATGAACCGGGACAACTCCCCGCCAGAATAAACCCTATATTGATCCAAAATTTTTTAGGGGGGAGGAAGACCTTCTCGAAGGATCGCCTCCATCCGGGTAAGAATCTTCCCCGCCCGGCGGTATACTACCGATTGACATCAACCCGGACTCCCTTCGTCCCGCTTGTTCCGATCCGGGAAATCCCGTCACCTGTTGAACTCCTCATACGAAAGGAACTCACCGATGCCCGAACCCATCTCCATCGTCGGGGCCGGTCCCGGCTCCCCTGATCTGATCACGGTCCGGGGGCAGCAGCGAATCAAAGCCGCCGATCTCCTGATCTACGCCGGTTCCCTGGTCCCCGAGCCGATGCTGGAGTGGGCGCCCGACGGATGTCGGACCCTCTCATCAGCCTCCCTGGTCCTGGATGAGATTATCGACGAAATGCTCAACGGGTATCGGAACGGGGAAAACGTGGTCCGTCTTCACTCGGGCGATCCGGCCATCTACGGTGCCATCCAGGAACAGATGAACCGCTTGGACGAAGCCGGCGTGGCCTACGAGATCGTTCCCGGGGTTAGTTCCTTCCTCGCTTCGGCCGCCGCCCTGAAAAGCGAACTGACCGTGCCCGAACGGGTTCAATCCATCGTGCTCTCCCGGGTCGAGGGCCGGGCCCCGGTCCCGGACCGGGAGTCGCTCGAAAACTTCGCCCGCACCGGCGCCACCCTGTGTCTCTTCCTCAGCATCAAGTACGTCCGCCGGATCCAGGAGACGTTGACGGAGTACTACGAAGCGGACACCCCCGTGGCCATCTGTCACCGTATCGGCTGGCCGGAGGAGGAACTCACCGTCACCACCCTTGAGGACCTCGCCGCCACGGCCGACGACCTCGGCTACCAACGAACCACTCTGCTGCTGGTGGGGGAGGCGATTCAGGCCCGGGAGGATACCCAATCCGGGGTGTACGATCCCGATCACAAGCACGTGTTCCGTCCTGAATAGGGAGTGCCCTCATATTTCTACGATTCCGAACGTGGCTACAAATCGGTTCTCCTGCTACGGATCCAATCTTGTTGAATTTTATTTCCTCGATCAAATCTCTTCGAGTTCCGGGGCACAACGGTTTCCGAACGGTTTTCGAGAAGTTCCCTCCGGCGAACTTCTCTCCTCGGAATCCAGCCGGAGGCTGGATGAGAATGATGTGAAGGAACTGTTGTGCCCCGGTCGTCGAGTCCTACCGCTGTTCTGAATCCTCTGGCCCGGAACCCACCAGGAATCCTCACTCCTCACGAACGACCCGAATCGAGGAGAATTTTGGAACCGGATCCGGGAGGATAACTCAACTCGAAGATCAGCTCCCGGCCGCGGGAGAAAAATGAGCGGAGGTTGTGTTTTCACTTGATTCGGGACGGATTTCCCGCGGCTTTGGGCATGTTCTTCCTTCAGCGAGGAGGGTATACTTTGGGGCTCCACTCGGGATTGCACACCCAACAATTTCTGGAGGCAACACGATGACTCAGTTTTACGACTTCAGCATGACCGACATCGATGGCAACGACGTTTCGTTTGAGCACTACCGGGGAGAGGTTTGCATCGTCGTCAACACGGCCTCCGAGTGAGGCTACACGCCCCAGTACGGGCAACTCGAACAGCTGTTCGAGCAGTACCGCGACGACGGACTCAGTGTGCTGGCCTTTCCCTGCAACCAGTTCGCCAACGAGGAACCGGGCGACGAACCGGAGATCAAGCAGTTCTGTCAGACGAACTTCGGCGTCACCTACGACCTGTTTTCGAAGATCGACGTGAAGGGATCCAATCAGGCCCCCCTGTACGGGTGGTTAACCTCGGAAGCCGGTCCTTGGGGACCCCACAAGGTCCGCTGGAATTTTCAAAAATATCTGATCGACCGAGAGGGAAGCATCCGGTACACGTTTGATCCCCTCGTCGAACCGCTGGACGAGTATTTCCTGGAACGGTTCCGTCCCCTGATTCACCAGCCGGTGGCTCAAGCCTAACCGCGCCCGGTTATCCGAGAGGACTCCGGAAGTGTTGTAGGAACTTTTCTTCCGGCGTGCGGACCGGCCGTGATCGTCCGACCTTCCCGGATCAAACCCGATTACGATCCCGATTCCTCCCCGGCGAACGGGGAGTCCGGCAGCCGGAACGACTCGTCCGGATCCCCGGAGGTTTTCAACCCCGCAGTGAGGGTGAATCGCAGCCCCTCCTCCAGGCTCATGTCGACGTCCTCCACCCGGTCCCGCGGGACAATGACCGTGTACCCTCCGATCTGATAACTCATCGGCAGGTACACGGCCAGGGCATCCGATAGGTCGAGATCCTCGTTCCAGTCCGAAAAATCCGTTCGCGTTACCAGTCCCACGCAGCGAGGACCCTCCGAACCACCCAGGTTCACCATCACCACCCGTTCGTAGTCCCGGGACCCCGAACCGGTCACGTAGCGGAGGATGTCCTTAAACGATCCGTAAACGCTCTTCACCAGCGGGATAACACTTACCAGCCCTTCAAACCGTTCCACCAGCCAGCGAACAAACCAGACCCGCAGCAGCATGCCGGCCAGGAAAATCAAGCCAACCGAGAGCAGGATCCCGACCCCGGGGACGCCGGAAAGCGGAGGAAACAGAACTTCAAACACCGGATCGCTCAACCGCTCCAGAAGCCGGACGAGCCAGCCGAGGATGACCACGGTCAACACCAGCGGAAGCACAAC
>CAYPTI010000110.1:0-4425 GCA_964413525.1 uncultured bacterium
AGCGGCCAGAAGGTGGATCCGAAGATCTCCCGGATGACGTCCCGGGCCTCGTCGTCGTCGTGGAAGGCCCCGGTCAGGGTCTTGGGATCGTTGAAGTTGTCACAGAATCGGTCGGCCAGTCGTTCCCGGGGATCCCGGGCGTTCGTCCTCCCGGTGCTGCCGTACTGAGCGGTTAACAGCAGTTTTCCGGGGTCGGTTAGGGGTTCCAGCAGGGTTTTGTTGAACAGTTCAATGTGTTTCCCGTGCCGTTCCCAGAACCGATCGAAGCTCCGGCGCATCCAGTCGGGATCGAACGGTCCGTCCCCCCGTTCCTCGATGCAGTCGACGAATACCCGGGCCATTTTGTTTGCGTTGTTGGCCCCCTGGCCGCCGATCGGATCCAGCAGGTGGCAGGTGTCCCCGAGGGCCATCACGTGATCGCCCGAAGGCAGGGTTCCCACCACGTCCTTGACCTGGGGGGTGAAGGTGCCGGTCAGCCAGGAATTCTCGTCGCACAGTTCGGCGTCCTTCAGCCACTCGTAATCCCAGGGGGTCATGTCCTGCATGGTCTGTTTGCCCACGGAGAGGGCTTCCTCCCCGGAAGAGACGTCTCGGAACCGATCGATAGGCCCGCCGGTTTTCGCCTCGAACAGACAGCTCCAGGAGCGTTTGCCGTCCTTGGAGAACCAGGGGACCCAGAACATCTCCCCGTAGGGGGCGAAGAAGTTAAACTTGACCGGTCGCAGGGGAGCGTAAGGGACCTCGGCGGGGATGCCGGTGACGTTGACCATGGCCAGGTACCGCTGGGGTTCACTGAAGTTGCTTCGTTCCTCGTCGCGGGGGAAAATCTTGCCGATCTCCCCCTTGCCCGTCGCCGTCATCGTGAGGTCGTTTTCGGCCGCGATTTCTTCCAGTCGGTCGATCGAGACCTGCTCGATGTGTACGGTTCCGCCGCGCTCGTCGAACTCCTTCATCCAGGTGGCGCTCTGCAGCCGCAGGTCGATGGCGAGGAAGGGGTCGGTCACCCGGCCACAGAGGGTGAGCAACCGGTTGTCCTTCTCGGGGCAGAAGTGGAGGTGGATGCCCTCTCCGTTGGGTGCCTCATCCCCCCACATTTCGAGCCCGAGTTCCCGTTCCCAGTCCAGGGCCATGTTGAACCGGGCCGCGGTCCCCGTGGGACGGGCCTCGTTGAGGAATTGATCCGGGGTCTTGTCGGAATAGAGGGTGACGTCGTACCCCTTCTCAAGCAGGGCGTTGGCGGTGAGACAACCCGTCTGCCCGGCCCCGATGATGGCAATCCGATCGCCGCTTTCCGTCACGGGATGTGCCTCCTTAGGATGTCGGTCTCCATTTCTTCGGTCGGTTGTCTTTAGGTTGCGGCGGACGTTTCCGGGGGGATTTGTTAAGGAACGGGTTCAGGATCGAACACGCAATAAGACCCCGATTTACCCGACTTGTCAAGCATAATCGGGGTCCTTCGTTGACCGAGACGATTGCTCCTACCTCAGCTCGGGACCGTCGGAGACGTGCTTCAAATGAGGTTCAGTCGACCGGAACCTCAACCCGTTCGAGCCCCGCTCCATCGGAGGCACCGACCCGGCGATAAAGCCAGGCGGCACAGACCAGGGCGAGAAGTCCGAACCCCGCCGCCATGACGAAGATCACCTGGTACCCGGCCGACGTGTAGACCCGGGCGCCGGCCACCGTTTCCCCGGTCCAGTAGGCGTCCAGGATCAGCCCCATCAGACCCGGGACGACCGCTGCCCCGGCGAAGGGAGCCGCGTTGACCGTGCCCATGACCACGCCGCTGAATTCGGGAGGATAGCGGTCCTTGATCAGGGTGTAGACGAGAATCCCGGCCCCCATCATAAATCCGAGCAGGAAGAACGTGGTCGCCACAAGCAGTTCCGAGGGGCGAACCACCACGGCCGCGTACAGTAGCGGCAGCGTGTAAAGGACGCATCCCCCCAGGAGCAGGTCCGTGAGGTTTCCATACCGGTCGACAATCCAACCGAGGACCGGGGGACCGATCACCATTCCGACGCTGCCGAGCAGGGTGAAAAGGGAGGCATAGGTGACCGACACGTCGTACATCTGGACGAGGAAGGGAATTCCCCACAGCCCGATCAGCGTCAGGTTGACACCGCCCATGCAGAACAGGACCGCTCCGCTGGCCCAGGCATGAGGGTCCCGGAGCACGGTGGACACGGAGCGGCCGAGGTCGCGACCCGACGGAGAGGGGTCCCGGGTGGCTCCCGAGATCGACCGGCCGGTGGCCTCTTGAGGAGTGTCCCGCACCACCGAAAACACGGACATTGCCAGGATCAGGCCGAGGCCCCCCAGCAGCGTGGTCGTCCACCGCCAGCCGACAGCCTCGACGGCCAGAGCGAAGGGTGTGGTGGCCACGATGCCGCCCATCCCAGCGACCGCGATGGTCAGGCCGTTCAGGGAGGAAAATTCGTCCGGTCGAAACCAGTTGGCACAGATTTTCAGGGTGCAGACGTAAATGACGCTGCCGCCCAGCCCGATGAGGGAGCGGGCCAGGAAGGCAGCCGGGTACGAGGAGGAGTAAGCGAACAGGATTGCCCCGAGGTTAAACAGGACGGCGCCGACGGTGACCGTCTTTCGCGGCCCGGCGCTGTCGGCCAGCAGGCCGGCCGGCAACTGCAAGAGAGCGTAGATGTAAAAAAAGGCCGCGTGGAGGGTTCCCAGCTGGGTTCCGGTCGCCTCGAAGGCCCGCATGAGCTGATCCGAAATCACGGCGGTCGACAGCCGGTAGACATTCACCAGGAGAAACAGCGCCGCCAGCAGTCCCCATATCCACCAGCGACGGACGTACGGGTTGAGCCAGTTCAGCATATCAACCGTCCTCCGGAACGTGAGTCCGAACGGGTTCAAACCGACGGGATTCGAGATCGTGTTGAACGCGACGAGAACAACCGGTCCCTGACCGGCCAAAGGAGCCCCTGAGGGAAGCCGAGGGGGAGCCACATAGGGCCTTACCCGGATTCAAGGATGAGACGATCAACAACCGCAAGGGTTCTCGTAACCCGGCCGGTAACCGCTGGACCGAAGGGTTGAGGTGCAATCGTTCCGGACCCGGTGTCGAATCCGTTCGATAGGGATGCGTTCCGGTCGGGACCGACGAATCAGGGGATTTCCGTCAGGTCGAAGCGGCCCCGGCGGAGTCCGCTTCGGTCGTTGTCTCCGGGAAACGAAATGGTTTGAAGTTCATCGGAATCCCTCCCGGAGGATCCGTTCGAACTCGTCCCGGGATCGACCTCCCAGGTTGAGTTCGTTAAGGCTCCGGCCGTCGGTCCGGAAATCCCGGTCCATAAGGGCTTCGGCCAGGTCCACCACGGAATCGATCGTGGGGGTCGGCACGTCAAGATAGCTCCCCAGGACCGACAGGAGGACCGTGTTGATGGCGATGTCCTCATGGACGTAGCGGCTGTCGAGGGAAGGGGGGTCCTTGCTGAAGGTCTCGGCGCTGTGCAGCGCGGCCCGGGCTTCCCGGCCGTAAAAATGGACCCCGGTGGCTTGGTCCGGCCGGTAGTAATTGTCCTGGGTGAAGTGGGGTTCGGGGTACCCGAGTTCCTCCCGCAGGGCCACCCGTTCCCCGTCGACCTTCATGATGGCCCGGTACACTCGATCGGTCACCCCGTGGCGGTGGATGTTAAATTGGGTAAATTCATGGTTGTCAATTACACCCGAGTTCAGGACCGTCGGGGTGGCGTTCACGCAGACGTTGCTGTTGTTGAGGGCACAATCCAGGGCGTTGGTGGCTTCGATGGCGGAGTCGTAAACCTCGGCGAAGGCCTCGAACACGGCCCGGGAATCGTTGCCAGGGAAGGCTCCCACCGGGAGGGTCACGCCGTCCAGGTTGATGGTCACTTCGGCGTCCCCGGATTTTCGGGTCACGTAGGGCAGGGTCGGGGTCTCCCCGATCCGACAGTTTTCGGGTGGGGAGGGCCGATTGTTCACGGCTCGCCGCAGCAGCAGGGATCCGGCGTTCCCCGGACAGAGAACCACGACCTGATCGGCTTCGAGGTGGGGAGCCAGGTCCGGGTAGACCTCCCGTTGGACGGTGGTGGGAAGGGGAACCAGCACGAGATCCGATCCGGACACCGCTTCCTTGAGATCGCCGGTCACCAGAGACAGCGGCACGTCTTCGGCGGTGCCGGGGGTCCGGTACGGACCGCGGTAATGGTCCGACACCACCAGGCGGATCCGTGCCTCCTCCAGGAGAGTCCGGTGGTGGTCAGGGGTGTGGACGTAAAGGCGGACGGCAAATCCTTTCCGGGTGAGGTCGGCCGCGGCCGCGTACCCTCCGTTGCTGCCTCCGATGACGGCGACTTCCTGGACGGACATCGATGACATCCTCCCGGATCTTCGGGTGGGTGGCCCCCGGCAATCGAGTTGAACGAGCGGATCGTCCGGGACCGA
>CAYPTI010000110.1:4525-6057 GCA_964413525.1 uncultured bacterium
CTCTCTCTGCTCGAGGGGCAGCCGGTGACGGTTCATTTTTCGTCGACCTGCGGTTGCTGTGGAGAATACGTTGAATACCTTCAATCCCACGGCCTTGAGGTAAAGCAAGTCCGTGATCGGGCCGAACGACACGCCGGCGTCCAACGAGAACACGGGATCACGAACCGCACCCGGAGCTGTCACACCTCGGTGGTTGGGGAGTACGCGGTGGAGGGTCACGTGCCCGTCTCGGTGATCGCGAAATTGCTGGAGGATCAGCCGGATCTGGCGGCGGTAACCATTCCCGGCATGCCTCAACATGCTCCGGGCATGGGGGGACCCGTCGGGGAAACACTTGAGGTATATTCGATCGATCAAGAGGGGCAACCCGCCGGCGTCTACGCATCCGTTCAGTATTGATACGGACAATCATCAGGGCCGCATCCCGGCAGGGGTAAGGGTTGAATTTCGTCGAGGGCTTCTCCTTACCGGTCGGGCTCCCTTGAACTCAGGACCTCCAAGTTGCCTTTGCGGTAACGCTGGAACCGATCGTAGGTACACCGGGGCTCCCCACCGGGAATCGGCGTTCCCGGTTCGCCGGCCGACCGATTACTTTCGCTGATTTCGAGGACGGATACTCATCCAATTTGGCTGTCAGGGTTGTTCGCTTTATCTTCTGTTCGGCGGGCTGGGGTTGTTTCTGGGCCGGTTCTTGATGACGCCCGCGGGCCCGTTGATCGGACTGTTTCTCGGCTTAACCCTGGCCGTGCTGGTCGCTCGTTCCTCCCCCCGCCCGGAGCCCTCCACCTCGGTGGACACCGAGACCCTCCGCGAAGCCCTGAGACGGATGATGGATTCCCATGCCTCGGGACGGGACAACGCGGTGAGAGCGGTGTTCGGGCTTGGATGTGCGCTGGGACAGCGACTGCCCGATGCCCATCGGGACATCGTGGTTCGGACGCTGGCTCAGTTCGGTCAGGCGGCGGGACCCGGATCCCCCTCGGTGCAGGAACTTCGGAACACAATCCGGGAGAAGCGATTTGCCGAAACCGACGTCGACCGGATGTGCGAGGTGATCCGCGAGTTCGGAAGCGACCGGCTGATTGAGAACACGCTCCGGATGCTCTACGTGGTGAGGTTTTCGGTCGGAGGAGAACAGGATCGGTCCGGGGAGGAGTTTGTCCGCCACGTGGCGGACAAACTCGGCGTCCCCGACAGCCGGTTGGAGTCCATCCGCCGGCGAATACGCCAGGCGGCCTCGCGGAATCGAGGTACGGGGGGCCGGCGAGGAAGGTCGGGGGGAGCGGATCCCGGAACCCGCCGGGAAACCGAGTCCTCCCTCAAGGAGGATTACGGACTACTGGATCTGGAGCGGGGAGCCTCCCTGGAGGAGGTCAAGGAGGCCTACCGGGAGAAAGCCCGGCGGTACCATCCGGATCAGTTCTCGGAGGACCAGGAGGCGGCCCGGGAACTGGCGGAGGAGAAGATGATGGAACTCAACGCCGCCTACCGGCGGTTGAAGGACCACTTGGAGGAATAATAACCGTTCCTTC
>CAYPTI010000111.1:0-6032 GCA_964413525.1 uncultured bacterium
TGAAGGAAGCCGTGTTCCCCCCCGCCGAGAAACGGTCGACCCTCCGAACCTTGATCGAGATCGGAATTTTTTATCTGGTCCTGGCCGGGATTATTCTCGTCCAGCCCCGGTTGCCCATCTGGTTCCTGGTGCTGTTGACCCTGCTGATGGTTCTGGCCGTGATCGAGTCCGGTCGGGAACTGCTCCGGGTGGTGCTCCTGGCCGGGGTGCTGGTCTTCGGGGTCATCCGCCCCTTCGTGATCGAACCCTTCTACATCCCCTCCCGCTCGATGGAGAACACCCTGCTGGTGAACGACCATATTTTTGTCAGCAAATTCTCCTACTGGTTTGATTCGCCGGATCGGTGGGAAATTATTGTCTTTCAGTACCCCAAGGACCGGCGATTCGACTACATCAAGCGGGTGGTGGGCCTGCCGGGGGACGAGATCGCTCTGGAGGACCATCAGGTCTTCATCAACGACGAGCCTGTTTCGCGATCCCTGAACCACCGGGAGGTTGAGTTCAGCTTCCTCCAGCCACCCACTCAGGTCTCGACCACCCGGGACCCCTATACCCGAAACTACCGGTTCCGGGCCGACGGGGTTCAGTTCAACCACGAGTTCGAACTGGGCGAGAACCCCAGCCAGCCTCTGCAGGGGTACATCGGATTAACCAACGTGGTGGAGGAAGCGGGGAACCACCTGGTGAAGGAACGGGCCAGCGACGGCCAATCCGGGGGGACCCACCGGTTGTCGAGGGAGTTTGGTCCGGTGGACATACCCGAGGTGGGAGAAGAAGTCGACCTGAGCGAGCTGAATGCCCGGGAACGGACCTACTTCCTGACCGTTATGCGGCTCTGGTTTGGTGATTCGGTCAGCCTCGAGGGCGGTCGATTTTACCGGGGCGGCGAGCCGATCGAGCGAGTCACCGTCCGGGAACCGCTCTACTTTGTCATGGGGGACAATCGGGATCACAGTGAGGATTCCCGGGTCTGGGGGTACGTGCCCCACAGCCTCCTCCAGGGACGGGCCTGGTTTATTTATTACCCGTTCTCCCGAATCGGACTGGTTTCGAACGCCTGATGGGATATAGTGGGTTCGAAACCGGGCCCCGGATCGACGACAGGAACCATCCCTGACGAAGCCCGAACAGACAAACCACTGAGACGTAGCCGACGGGACGGCCCGATCGATTCGACTCCACCGCAGGGGACGGATCGGGGCGGGTCTCCCAAAGGAGCCCGTTGATATGCAACAGGAGGACGTAATGGCGGAGCGTTCCCTCTGGGTGCTTCTTGGGTTGGTTTTGACCTTCCTCGTGGTGGCGGTTAACTTCGGAAACGTCATGGTTTTTGATCCCGTGCAGCAGGGTCTGCCGGACACCGAAGGCGATCGGCCGGTGGAACCCCGGGCCGAAATTGTCGACCGGACCGGGGACGTCCTCGCCACCAGCATCCGGCGCCGTTCCGTGTACGCAAATCCCTACCACATTACGGATCCCCTGCCCACGGCTCGAAAACTGGCTCCGGTGATCGACCGTTCGACGGAGGAACTCCACCGTCGTCTCACCGGTTCGGGTCAGTTCGTGTGGCTGGAGCGAAAAGTTTCCGAAGAACAGGAATCTCGGATTCGATCCCTGGACCTGCCGGGAATCGGGCTGGTTCCCGAGTACGAACGGGTCTATCCGCAGATGATTGATCCCGACCACTTGAGCGGAGTTCAGGGGGAACCCTGGAGCTTGGCCTCCCACGTGCTGGGGCACGTGGACATCGACAACCGGGGACTGGCGGGGGTCGAGCTTCAGTTCGACGACCGGCTGCGGTCCGTCAATCCAATGGAACGGGAGCCGGGGGAAGACCCCCTCCGACTGCGGTTGACCCTGGACAAAACGATCCAGCACATCGTGGAGGAGGAACTGGCCTCCCTGGCCGGTTTCGAGGAGCCCAACAGCGCCATGGCGGTGGTCATGGATCCTCGAACGGCGGAAATTCGGGCGATCGCTAACTGGCCGAGTTTTGACGGAAACGACCTGAGCGGGTCGACGCAGTCGGAACGCCGGAACCTCGCCGTCTCCAACTCGTTCGAACCCGGTTCCACCCTCAAAACCATGACCCTGGCCGCCGGCCTGGACGAGGGAACGATCGGACCGAATTCCAACTACTACTGCGGCGGGAGCATGTACTTCCCGCAGGCCGACCACACCATCGAGGACTACACGGTCCACGAGGACGTCACCCTGCCGGACGTCCTCATCGAAAGCTGCAACATCGGCACGGTGAAGGCCGTCGGGACCATGGACCGGGATACCTTCTACCAGCGAATGAGACAGTTCGGGTTCGGGAACCGGACCGGGGTTCGACTGCCCGGGGAAGCCCGCGGAAGCCTGCGACGCCCGAACACCTGGTCGGTGCTGACCCAGCCCAGCATGGCCATCGGCCAGGGCATTTCCGTCAACGCCCTCCAGCTCACCAACGCCATGGTGTCCATCACCAATGGCGGGGAACTGTTTCGACCCCGGATCGCCGAGGGGATGGTCCGGGGAGGGCAGCTGGTGGAGGCATTTGAACCCTTCCGCATCCGGCGGGTGCTGGAGGAGGAGACGACGACTGAGATACGTTCTTACCTGGAAGGGGTGGTGACGGATGGGACCGGCCAGGCGGCCGGGTCCGACCGGTACCGGCTGGCGGGCAAAACGGGAACGGCCCAGAAAGCCAACCTGGAGGGGGGAGGCTACGCGCAGGACGAGGTGATCGCGTCGTTCAGCGGATTCGGTCCGGTCGGGAACCCCCGGCTGGTGGTGTCGGTCATCGTCGACGAACCGCAGGTCAACAGCTTCGGGGGAGACGTGGCCGGACCCGTGTTCAAACGGATCATGGAACGGAGCCTCGATTACCTGAACCGTCAGTAAGCCCACTGGGCTAACAGGGGCCTTTTCGATACAATCCCCGGTTCGTCTCTTCGTGAGAGCAGGACGATCACGCCGGCCTGAGTAGCTTGATTCCGAGGACCAATCAGCCAAATTCAACCGTCAGAAGGAGGCGCATCGATGAGTTTGCGGATTGCAGTGAACGGATTCGGGAGGATCGGACGGTTGACCGTTCGTTCCGCCCTGGAGCGCGGCCTGGACGTCGTGGGGGTTAACGACATCGCCGATCCGGAGGAGATGGCCCACCTGTTCAAATACGACACGGTTCACGGGACCTTCCCCGGGGAGGTGGAACTGGCCGAACCGGACGAGCTTCGTCTGGGGGACCATTCGGTCCACCTCAGCCAGGAATCCAGCCCCTCGGACCTTCCGTGGGACCGGCTGGACGTTGACGTGGCCATCGAATCCACGGGGTTGTTCCGGGACCGGGACGACGCGGCCGGCCACCTGGACGCCGGGGCCGACAAGGTGGTTATCTCGGCTCCGTCCAAGAGCGCCGATCACACCGTGGTGATGGGGGTCAACGACGACACGATCGATCCGGACCAGCACCACGTGGTTTCGAACGCGTCCTGCACCACCAACTGCCTGGCCCCCGTGGCGAAGGTTCTGAACGACGCCTTCGGCATCGAGTCCGGCGTCATGACCACCACCCACGCCTACACGGGCACCCAGAACCTGCTCGACGGGCCGGGAGGCAAGGATTACGCTCGCATGCGGGCGGCGGCCGAGAACATGGTCCCGACGTCGACCGGGGCGGCGAAGGCAACGACCCTGGTTCTGCCCGAACTGGAGGGCAAGCTCGACGGGATGGCCATCCGGGTGCCGGTTCCCAACACCTCCATCGTGGACCTGGCGGCCCGACTGGAAACATCCGTCAGCCTGGACGACGTCACCGCCGCCATGAAGGAAGCGGCCGAGGGCCCGATGGACGGGATCCTCGACGTGGCCGAGGCGGTCAAAGTCTCCAGCGACTACGTGGGGAACCCTCATTCCTCCATTTATGACCCGAACCAGAGCATGGTGGTCAACGACAACCACGCGAAAATTCTCTCCTGGTACGACAACGAGTGGGGGTACTCGAACCGCCTGCTCGATCTCGCTCAGACCCTGGGCGGGGGATAAATGAGTTCGATCCCGGTTCAGACCCTGGATGACCTGAGTGATCCGGAGGGTCAGGTTGCCCTCGTCCGGGTCGACTACAACGTCCCGCTCGACGGAAACGGGGACGTTACTGACGACACCCGGATCCGCCGAAGTCTGCCCACCCTGCGGGAGCTGCTGGACCGGGGCTGCTCCCTGGTCCTGATGAGCCACCTCGGACGGCCCGGAGGCCGGGAGGAGCCGGACCTCAGCCTGAGCCCCGTTGCCGATCGGCTCTCGGCCTTGCTGGACCGGCCGGCTCAGATGGCCTCCGACGTCGTCGGGTCGTCCGCCCGTCAGCTCACCTCTTCCCTCCAACCGCGTTCCGTGGTGATGCTGGAGAACCTCCGGTTTCACCCCGGAGAGAAGCAGGCCGACGAGGAGTTCGCCCGTTCCCTCGCCGGGTTCGGGGATTTTTACGTGAACGACGCCTTCGGAGCCTGTCACCGGGCTCACGCCTCCATCAGCGAGGTGCCGAAATTTCTTCGCCCGGCCGTGTCCGGCCGGCTGCTGGAGGACGAATACCGGGTCCTGACCCGGGTCCGGGACAATCCCGCCCGGCCGCTGGCCTGCCTGATGGGCGGAGCCAAGCTGGGTGATAAACTGCCCGTGGTGGAGCACTTCCTCACCCGGGCGGACCGGGTCCTGATCGGCGGAGCCATGGCGTACACGTTTGTTCTCGCCCGGGGCGGTTCGGTGGGATCGTCCCTGGTGGACCGGGAATTCGAATCGGAGGCCCGGCGGATCCTGGACAACCTGGACGACTACCGGGCCGAACTGACCCTGCCGGAGGATGTCGTGATCACTCCGTCGGCGAACGTGGCCGGCGAAGTTGACGTCTGTCCGGCGGACGAAATTCCCGAGGACTGGGAAGGGATGGACATCGGGCCGGCCACGCGGACCCGTTTTCTTGAGGAACTGGCCGGGGCAGGAATGGTGTTCTGGAACGGTCCCCTGGGCGTGTTTGAAATGGAGGCCTTCATGGAGGGGACCCGGGCCGTGGTGGAGGGGCTGGCGACGCTGGAAGCCGAGGTGATCGTCGGGGGAGGAGACAGCGCCTCGGCGGTGGCTCAGTTACAACGAACCGATGATTTTTATCACGTATCCACCGGCGGAGGAGCCTCCCTGCAGCTGGTCAGCGGGGAAACCCTGCCGGGCATCGATGCGCTGGACCCCAGATCCTGAAGGAGGAATTACCGTGTCGCGACGAGTCATGATGGCAGCCAACTGGAAGATGCACAAAACCATTTCCGAGGCGATTAACCTGGCGGTTCGATTGAAGTACGCCTGTGCCTCGGTGGACGACCGGGACCTCGTGCTCTGTCCTCCCTACACCTCCCTCGAACCGGTGGTCGAAGCGGTCGATGAGTCCCCCATCGAGGTGGGAGCCCAAAACATGCACTACGAATCCTCCGGTGCCTACACCGGGGAGATCAGCCCGACCATGGTCAACGATACCGGGGCCGGCTGGGTGATTCTGGGTCACAGCGAACGACGTGAGTACTTCGACGAGGGAGAAGACCTCCTGCGCCGGAAGCTCTCCGCGGCGCTGGAGCACGAACTATCGGTGATCTATTGTATCGGGGAGACCGAACAGCAGCGGGAAGCCGGCCGGGTGGAGGAGGTTCTCTCCGATCAACTTCGCGGGACCCTGGAGGGATTCACGGCGGAGGAACTGGACGACCTGGTGGTGGCCTACGAACCGGTCTGGGCCATCGGGACCGGCAACTCCGCCTCGCCGGAGCAGGCCGACGAGGCCCATCAGACGGTCCGGTCCGTGCTGGACGACGTCGTGGAGGACGGATTCGGTGAATCGACTCGTGTTCTCTACGGGGGCAGCGTGAAGCCTCACAACGTCGAGGACCTGATGGCTCAGCCGAACCTGGACGGAGCCCTGGTCGGCAGCGCCAGCCTGACGGCGGAGGATTTTGCCGCCATTGCCCGATACGACCTGGACGACAACGTGGTGCTGCCGTAAGGACAGT
>CAYPTI010000112.1:0-5882 GCA_964413525.1 uncultured bacterium
TCTGCTCGATTGGCCATGACGGGTCAGGGGGGTTGCTGTTCAGCTTGACGCCCAAATAGGGACAAAGTTATGGTCTGCTGTATTTCAACGACATGATTTTTTCACCATCCTCTTCAGGAGGTCCTTCCATGAATCGCTGGATCGTCGTACGTTTGTCTGCCGTATTTCTGGTTTCGATGATGGTCGGCCTGATGGTTGTCCCGTCGGCCGAAGCGCAGGAAGAACCGATTAAGATTGGCATGATTACCCCGCTTACGAGTCCCCTGGCTCCGGGCGGTCGGGAGTATCGTGACGGAGCCCAGATGTGGTTCGAGCAGCACGGCTGGGAAATCAACGGCCGTTCCGTCGAGCTTATTGTGGAAGATAACGCGGCCGACGCCGAGACGGCGCTAAACAAGGCTCGCTCGCTGGTTCAACGGGATGACGTGGACATGATCCTCTCTCCCTTCCCGTCCCACACCACCCTGGCCATCCTCGACTACGCGGAAGAATCGGGTACGCCGGTGCTTGGGGCCATGTGTCTGGCCGACAACGTGACCCAGCGGGAGATCAGTCCCAACTTCCTTCGTATTGCCCAGGCCACCGCCAGCCAGACCACCCATCCGCTGGGTGAATGGGCTGCGGAACAGGGGTACGAAAACGTGGTGACCCTCAGCGTGGACAACGTGTTCGGACACTCGATGACCGGGGGGTTCGTGAACACCTTCACCGACAACGGGGGCGAAGTCCTCGATCAAATGTGGCATCCGATCGGTGTCCCGGACTTCAGCAGTTTTCTTGCTCAGATTGCCAGCATGGAACCCGATTTGGTCCTCAAGACCGGGGTCGGAGGTCAGGACTCCGTGAAGTTCATCCGGCAGTGGAACGATTTCGGGTTAAAGGGTGAGATTCCGCTGGTGACCAACGTCACCACGGTCGAGCAGCCGGTGTTGCGACAGGTTGGTGAGAAAGCGGAAGGCATTCGTTCGTCGGGTCACTGGCTGGTGGGTCGTCAGGATCCCGCCACCCAGGACTTCGTCGAGGCCTGGAACGAGGAGCATGGTCAGCTTCCTTCCTGGTACGCGGCGGTTGGCTACACGGCCGCCAAATGGACCACCCTGGCGGTGCAGGACATTCCGGAGGATCAACTCTCCGAAACCCTGGAGGACGTAGACGCCCTGTTCGATCACTTCCGACAGGCCAGTCCCGAAAACTCACCCATGGGTCCGATGAACCTCGACGAGTACGGGAACCCGATCATGAACGTCTACCTGCGGGAAGTGCAGCAGCGTTCCGACGGCCAGTGGTGGAACGCCCACGTTCGAACCTGGGAAGATGTCTCCCAGTTCTGGTCGTACGATCCGGACGACTACCTGGAACAACCCACCTACAGTCGCGATTATCAGGGCATCGAGTAACCTCGTTGCTGTAGAATTCCGTCCGGCCCTCCCGGGCGGGAGGGATTCGACGGGTCGTGTTTCGGCCTAGTTAAGAAGCGAACTTCTCGCTCATTCCAGACCCGCTTACCAGCGGCCTCCGGGGCGATATCGCCCCGGAGGCCGGATTGGTTCAACTCCCCGTGGTTCCAGGTCGTGGGTACGATTCGGGACCGGGGGATGGTTTTCTGTTCGGTGAAATCACAACCGTACGGAGGCCGTCGTTTGTCAGAACCGTCGGGAGGGGAAGGGCATCGACCGTCCCGATCGGCATAATTTTCGGTTCGGTGTGGGGAGGCGGGTCGGTGGTCGGGTCGGCTCGGTGGGGTTCAATTCGGTCGGGGAACGGTCGGGTTCAATTCCTGCTCGTTGCGATACGTCGTTTCGGCTCAAACTCCGATGAACTTTTGCTGAAGTTCCTCGTCGTCCCGGATCGGAGCCGGGTCGTCCTCGTAAACAATTTCACCCCGTTCCAAAATGTAGACGTAATCGGCCACGTCGAGCGCCAGGCCCAGGTTTTGTTCGACGAGAAAGATCGACAGCCCGGTTTCCTTCAAGTGACCGATGTGCTCCTCGAGCTGGTCCACGATCATGGGAGCCAGTCCTTCCGAGGGCTCGTCCATCAGCATCAGTACCGGGTTCGTCATCAGGGTTCGCCCGATGGCCAGCATCTGTTGTTCGCCTCCGCTGAGTTGATTCCCCCGGTTGGAGACCCGATCCCGAAGTTGGGGAAACAGCTCGAACACCCGTTCCAGGGTCCATTTTCTAGGAGGATTTTCCACGTCCTCGGGAGCGGACCGGTGAGCCAGGGTCAGGTTTTCCCGGACCGACAGCGAGGGAAAGATCCGCCGTCCCTGGGGCACGAGCCCGAGGCCCCGTTTCGCAATGGAATGGGAAGGGGACCCGGTGATGTCCTCACCCCGGTACAGAACGGTCCCGTCGCGGACGGTGGGAGGGGTCATGTGCATAATGGAACGGATGAGGGTTGTTTTGCCCATGCCGTTCCGACCGAGCAGGGAGACGACCTGACCTTCCTGAATGGAAAGGTCCACCCCCTGAAGCACGTGGGAACTACCATAAAAGCTGTGCAGGTTGTTGACTTCAAGCAGCATGGTTGGATTCCCCGTCGGATTCGCCAAGATAGACTTCCTGAACCTCCGGATTGGCCCGGATTCCCTCCGGATCGTCTTCGGCGATGATCTGACCGTGGTGCATACAGGTCACGGAGTCCACCAGATCCAGCGCCAGATCAATGTCGTGCTCAATCAGAACGACGGTTAGTTCCTCCGGCAGATTTCCGATGAGTTCGAACATCTGAGCCCGTTCTTTGGGGGCCAGACCCGCCGCCGGTTCGTCCATCAGGAGGACCTCCGGATCTCCTGCCAGGCCGAAGGCAACCTCCAGTTGTCGTTTTTGACCGTGGGAGAGTTCGTCTACCGTGGACTGTTTATATTCCTCCAGGTGGACGCTCTCAAGAGCCCGATTGAGCCGCCGGACGACGTCCTCGTCACCTACCCCGTGTGAAAACAATGAAAATCGGGTTGACGAGACGCCCTGAGCGGCCAGCTGGACGTTTTTCTCCACCGTCAGGGCGGGAAACAGGTTGGAGACCTGGTAGGTTCGTCCCAGGCCGAGGGGGATCCGCCGGTGGGGAGGGAGGTTGGTGATGTCCTGTCCGGAAAGACTGACTGTTCCCCCGGTCGGGCGCAATACCCCCGTGAGGAGGTTGAACAGGGTCGTTTTGCCGGCGCCGTTCGGTCCGATAATGGCCCGTCGTTCCCCGGCCTGAATCTGAAGGGACAGTTCATTGACCGCTTTCAGGGCGCCGAAGTGTTTGGATAAGTTCCGGGTTTCTAACATCGGTGTAGGTTGCTGATTTTCCATGGTCAAGCGCTCCTTCCCCGACCGAGAATGACAACCGGAGGGCTACCGGGTCGAGTATTATTGATCGTGGATCCCCCCGGCAAATGAGTTCCGTCGGGATCCGATCTCTGCTTATTCCTCATCGCCGATGAAATCCTTCAGGACCCCCATGATTCCCTGCCGGGCGAACAGGACCGTAAGAACAAAAATGATCCCGAGGACCAGCATCCAGCGGTCCGTGAACAGGCTTACGATGTTATGGGTGACGAGCACGACCGCCGATCCAATCAGGGAACCCCACAGCGTGCCGGCGCCCCCGACGATCACCATCAGGAGGGCTTCGGCTGAGGTGATGAAGTCCATGGACCCCGGGCTGATAAATCCGTTGTACATCCCGAACAGAACCCCCGAGACGCTGGCGTAGATCCCGGAGAGAAAAAATCCGAGGAACTTATGCAGGGTTACGTTGTAGCCGAGAGCACTCATCCGTCCTTCCCGTTCCCGGATGCCCTGGAGGGTGAGCCCGAAGGGAGAATTTACGATCCTCTTCAGGGACCACAGAGCCAAAAGAACGATAACCAGTACCAGGTAGTAAAAGGTGATCTCAGAGGAGAGAACATCCGGTCGGTCGAGTCCCCGAATCCCGTTGGCTCCGCCGGTCACCGAGGTCCATCGATAGGCGATGCCCCAGACGATCATGCCCTCGGCCAGCGTGATCATAATGAAGTAGATCCCGGTGGTTCGGATCGCCAGGAGTCCGAACAGCGCGCCGACCACGGCCCCGAACAGAAGTGCCGACACAATCGCGGTCGGGTAGGACCAGTCTGACCGAACCAGTAAGTAGGCCAGCATGTAGGTTGAGGAACCAAAGATTCCCGCGTGGCCCAGCGGAACCAGCCCGGTGTATCCGGTTAACAGATCGATGCTCATGGCCAGGAGTCCGAATATGAGGATCTGGATGAACAGGGCGAGGTAGTAGGAACTGGACACCAGGGGAAGCAGAAGGGCGAGCCCAAGAAGGACCGCTCCGCCGGCGAGCTTCGTGGTCCGGGTCATGTCAGGAACGTCCAAACAGACCCTGGGGCCAGAAGGCCAGGATCAGGACCATGGGCCCAAAGATGGTGAAGTAGGAAAGTTCCGGGAAGAAGGCCTTCCCGAAGATGTCCAGCAGCCCCACGAGCAGACTACCCACGACCGCTCCCTGGAGGCTTCCCATGCCGCCGATGGTGACCACCACGAGGGCATACAGAAGAATTTCCATATCGGCCCCCGGGTACAGGCTCAGGAACGCGCCGCCGAACACGCCGGCGAACCCCGCCAGGGCGGCACCGACGAAAAAGACCGCCGTGAACGCGAGGTTGACGTTAATTCCCAGCGCATCCACCAGCTCCCGGTCGTCCACCCCCGCCCGGATGATGGCGCCCATCCGTGTGTAGCGGTGGATAACAAACAGCAACAGGGCCATACCGATCGCCACGGCCACGAGAAACAGACGATACTTGGGAAACACGAGCCCGCCCAGCATGAGCGGTCCGGAGAGGTACTCCGGCGTGGGGACGGACAGCGGGTCGCCGCCCCATATGATCAGGCAGAGATCTCCGATCACGAAGGCGACCCCGATCGTGAGCAGAACTTCGGGCAGTTCCTCCCCTCGTACCCGAACGAACAGCGTGGAGTCCAACAGCAGACCGATCAGACCGATGCTCAGCCCGGCCCCCACGATGGCCAGCCAGAAACTCCCGGTCCACCAGAGCACGCTGATTCCGATGTATCCCCCGAGCAGGTAGAATGCCCCGTGGGCTAGGTTAATGATCCGCATCAAGCCGAAGATAAGGGTAAACCCGCTGGCGAGCATGAACAGGAGGGACGCAAACGTCAGGCTGTTGAGCAGCTGAAGGACCCAGTACGTGTACACGATGTTTGCATCCTTGATAGAGGGTGACAGACTTTGCCGGGCGATCGGCGAACCGAGTGGACCGTAACGACCCGACGACCCTATCATTGGTCATCTGGATCCTAAAGCTGAAAAAGCGGGGTGGGAGTCACCCGGTCCGGTCGATTCGGGGACGAACACCGGGAAGCGGTGGTTGCCCCGCATCGTGGTTGTAAGGCCTCTAATCGAAGCTTATGTTATGGGGCTGTTATTTGAGTTCGGCGGGATCTGGAAACTGATTTTTGAATCGGCGCCACCCTACGGTTCCCGTCGCGGGTTGAATCCATCACGGTTTGAAGAGAGGGGACTCCTCATGTCCTATCGCCTGGGCATCGACATTGGAGGTACGTTTACGGACACCGTTCTCATGGGTGACGAGGGGGAGATCACGACGTACAAGAGTCCAACCACGCCGGACGATCTGCTTCAGGGGTTGATCAACAACGCTCAGTTGGCCTCGGAGGATCACGATGAGGACCTGCGGGGGTTCCTTGAACAGGTCGAGTACATCGGCCACGGGACCACGGCGGCCACCAACGATTATATCGAGCGGGAGGGCGCCCGGCTCGGGTTGATCACGACCCGCGGGTTCGAGGACATTATTTTTCAGCAGCGTATGATGGGGATGACGGCCGGGTTGTCCCGGGACGAGGTGACCGATTACGCCAACC
>CAYPTI010000113.1:0-5848 GCA_964413525.1 uncultured bacterium
GTCTCGGAAGGCATTCACAAAGTCCGGGACCAGCAGGACAGCATGACCAACCTGCTGATCACCCACTATCAGCGAATCCTTGATTACGTGCAGCCGGATCGGGTCCACGTCCTCATGGACGGCCGGATGGTGACTTCCGGCGACATGTCCCTGGCCGAGGAACTGGAGGCCAAGGGCTACGACTGGATCCGTGAGGAGTTCGCCGTTCCGGCGTAAAGACGCTGGCGAAGACCGGCAGCATCGAATTGGTTAGCAGCAACCATTTCTGGAGGGATGAACCATGGCTACTGACGTGAAGGATGTCGATACCTCGCGGTTCGAACATTTCCTGGACCGGGAGTACGAATTCGAAACGTCCCCGGGCATCAATGAGGACGTGGTGCGCACCATCAGCCGGGAGAAGAACGAACCCGACTGGATGCTGGAGCGCCGCCTCCGCGCCTACAAGATTTTCGAGAGCAAACCGATGCCGACCTGGGGAGCCGACCTCAGCGGGCTGAACTTCGACGACATTGTCTTCTACCGTCGAATGGACGACACCAAGAACAAACGGGACTGGGACGAAGTCCCCGACGACATCAAGGAGACGTTCGACCGGCTGGGCATTCCCGAGGCCGAACAGAAGGCGCTCTCCGGGGCGTCGGGACAGTTCGATTCCGAACTGGTCTACCAGAACATGAAGCAGGATTGGGAGGACAAGGGGGTCGTCTTCTGCAACATGGACAAGGCGGTCCAGGACTACCCCGAGATCGTGGAAGAATACTTCATGACCCAGTGTGTCCCTCCCTCCGACAACAAGTTCGCCGCCCTCCACGGAGCCGTCTGGGCAGGCGGCAGCTTCATGTACGTTCCCGAGGGCGTGGAAATTGAACTGCCCATGCAGGCCTACTTCCGGATGAACGCCCAGGACCAGGGTCAGTTCGAACACACCCTGATCATCGCCGAGGAGAACTCCAAGGTCCACTACATCGAGGGCTGTTCGGCGCCATCCTTCACCAGCAACTCCCTCCATGCAGGGTGCGTCGAGGTCTTCGTGAACGACGGAGCCAGCGTCCAGTACTCGACCGTCCAGAACTGGTCCAAGAACACCTACAACCTGAACACCAAGCGAGCCATCGTCGGCAAGGACGCCGAGATGCGCTGGCTCTCGGGCTCCATGGGGTCCAAGGTCACCATGCTGTATCCTTCCAGCGTCCTGCGTGGCCGGGGAGCCAAGACGACCAACATCGCCCTGGCCTTCGCCAACCAGGGTCAGTACCTGGACACCGGTTCGAAGGCGATTCACGTCGCCCCCGATACCAACTCCACGATCCGGATGAAGTCGATTTCCAAGGGGAACGGCCACACCGTCTACCGAGGCCTGGTCAAAGTGGTCGACGGGGCCGAGAATTCCCAGGTGAACGTGGCCTGCGACGCCATGATGCTGGACAGGGAGTCCAGCTCCGACACCATCCCGAACATGGAAATCGAGGAGGAGAAGGTCGAGGTCGGCCACGAGGCCACGGCCGGCCGAATCAGTGAGGAGGACCTGTTCTACCTCATGAGCCGGGGGATCGACGAGGACGAGGCCATGATGATGATCGTCAAGGGCTTCATCGATCCCGTGACCAAGGAACTGCCCATGGAGTACTCGGTGGAACTGAACCGGCTCATTCAGATGGAACTGGAGGACGCCCCGGAGACCGTCGACGAAGAGGGTTACCTCGCCGAATGGGGTAGCGACGACTGACCGGAACCGGGCTCCCGTTTCCTTCGAGCCGCCGCCGTTTCGCCACGACCCCCGCCGGTCCTCGAATGTGCGCCAACCGGCGAGATCGGACGATTCCCCGGGGACCAGGTTGATCCGGCCGCCGGTTCAACCGCCGTACGGGGGGATTCGACGCAGGGGTACAGATCATCAATCATGAGTGAATTTGGAGGCATTTCAGCATGACACAGACGACCGCACCCGCAGCCCGCCGGCTCGCTCCGGGACCGGAACTTCTCGAGAACCTGCAGAACAACCTCCGGGAACCGGACGCCCTGGTGAACAGGCGTCGGAAGGGGGCCGAACTGTTCGACGAGTTGCCCATTCCCTCGGCGGAAAACAGCGAGGAATGGCGCCGAACCGATGTTACCGACCTGGAGTTCGATCAACTCAACTTCAGCACCGGATCGTACGAGGACGTCCCCCCGGAGGACCTTCCCGAGGTGCTCGAACGGATCGACATCGCCTCGGAGGACCGGGCCGGACTCTACCTGGATCACAACCTGGACCGTTCCTTCGCCGACCTGGATCCCGAGCTGGAAGAACAGGGTGTGGTTCTGTGCACCATGGCCGAGGCCGCCCGGGAGTACCCCGATCTGGTTGAGGAACACTTCATGACTGACGGTCTGGAGCCCGACATCAACAAATTTTCCGCCCTGCACGCGGCCTATCACGCCGGCGGGGCCTTTCTGTACGTCCCCCGGGACCTCGAAATTGACCGGGCCTTCGAACTTCATACCTTTGTAGACGAGGACGGACTCAGCCTCAACGACCACCTGCTGGTGGTGGTGGGCCCCAACAGTCGAGTGAACATCGTGGAAACGCACATGAGCGACGGGGACCTTGAGGAACGGGCCGTGGCCACCAGCGCGGTGGAGATTGTGGCCAAGGAAGGGGCCCGGGTGGATTACAGCCACATCCAGCGGCTGGACCGGAACTATTACGATCTCTCCATGCGCCGGGGGGTCTGCGAGGGCAACGATTCCCGGATCAACTGGATCACCGGCACCCTCGGCAGCGGCAAGGCCAAGACCTCCGCGCTGACCAAGCTCGTCGGCGAAGGAAGCGAGACGTACCTCTACGGGGTGATGATGGCCAACGAGGACCAGCACCTGGACTCGGACATCTCCACCACACACATCGGTCCCCACACGACCGACGAAATGCTGGCCCGTGGGGTGGTGCTCGACCGGGCCCGAGGGGTGTTTCGCGGTGTTATCGACATGCGAGGGGGTTGTCGGAAAGCCAAGGGGTCCCTTCACGAGCGCTGCCTGATGGTGGGGGAGGACGCCAAGGCGGACGCCGTTCCCGAGATGGAAATCACCGAGAACGACGTCAAGGCCGCCCACTCGGCCTCCGTCGGGGAACTGGACGAGGACCAGCTGCTCTACATGCAGTCCCGGGGGATCAGCCGGGAACAGGCCCGCCGGTTGATCATCCTCGGGTTTTTCGAACCGCTGCTGAAGGATCTGCCCGTGGAACGGATCAAACGGGATCTGGAAACCATGATCCACGACAAGCTGGATCACAGTTATGGTTGACTGGGACCGGGTCCGCGGCGACTTTCCCATCCTTGACCAGGAAGTAAACGGGAACCCCCTGGTCTACTTTGACAACGCCGCCACCTCCCAGACACCCCGCCCGGTTATCGAGGCCATCACCGAGTATTACGAGAAGTACAACTCCAACGTCCACCGGGGGGCTCACGCCCTGTCCGACCGGGCGACGGTGGCCTACGAGGATGCCCGGGAGTCCGTGGCCGAGTTCATCGGAGCGGCCGAGTCCCGTGAGTGCATCTTCGTCCGCAACACCACCGAAGCCCTGAACCTGGTGGCCTACAGCTGGGCGATGAACAACCTGGAGGAGGGCGATGAAATCCTCCTCAGCGTACTCGAACATCATTCCAACATCATTCCCTGGCAGCTGGTCAGCCAGCGTACCGGGGCTCAGCTCCGGTACGTGGAGCTCACCCCGGAGGGCGAGCTGGACCGGGAGTCGTTCAGCCGTCAGCTGAGCAACCGGACCCGGCTTGTCGCGCTGTCCCAGATGTCCAACGTCCTGGGGACGATCACCCCGGCGACGGAACTCGTTCGGGAAGCCCACGATGCCGGGGCGGTCACGGTGCTGGACGGGGCCCAGGCCGTTCCCCACCTGCCGGTCGACGTCCAGGAAATCGATTGTGATTTCATGGCCTTCAGCGGCCACAAGATGTGTGGTCCCACCGGGATCGGCGTCCTGTACGGAAAAGAGGAACTGCTCGAACAGATGCCTCCCTTTCAGGGCGGGGGTGAGATGATCGGCCGGGTCGAGCGGGATTCCGCCACCTGGGCGGACCTGCCCCAGAAGTTTGAGGCCGGCACCCCGAGCATTGCTCAGGCGGTTGGCCTGCACGCGGCCGTCGAGTACCTCTCCGACATCGGCATGGAAGCCATCCGGGATCGGGAACGGGAACTGGCCGGCGAGTTGATCCCGGGCCTGCGTCGGATCGACGGCGTTACCGTGCACGGAAACGCCCGCGAACGGGGAGCCCTAGCTTCCTTTTCGATCGAGGATATCCATCCGCATGACGTCAGCCAGGTGATGGACGAGGAAGGGATCGCCATTCGGGCCGGTCACCACTGCACCCAGCCGTTGATGAGCTGGCTGGGGGAAGCCGCCACCGCCCGCGCCAGCCTCTACTTCTACAACCGACCCTCCGAAATTGAACGGTTTTTCGATGCCGTTCAACAGGTGAAGGAGTTCTTCGGCCATGTCGCTGTCTGATCTGTACCAGGACATCATCCTGGACCATTACAAGAACCCCCGGAAGTACGGAGAGATCGAGGAACCCCACGTCCACGCGGAGGATAACAACCCTTCCTGCGGGGACGACATCGAACTGGACATTCTCCTCGACGAGGATCAGGAAACCATCGAACAGATCCGGTTTGGCGGCCAGGGGTGCGCAATCTCCATGGCCTCGGGGAGTTTAATGGCGGACCGGATCGAGGGGATGAGCCTGAGTGAGGTCCGGGACCTTCGGGAACGGTTCACCGAGATGGTGACCAATTACGAGGAGGACGTGGAGCCGGACGAGGAACTCGGCGACATGGTTTCCCTCCGGGGCGTGATCAAATTTCCGGTCCGGGTGAAATGCGCCAGCCTCGCCTGGGACACCCTCACCAAGGGCCTGGAGGCGCTGGAAGAACAGGGGGCTCCCGCCCGCGCGGTCCCGAACGAATAGATAACGAACGCGCTCGCTTCGGTTCAGGCTATTTGGGTTGCTTGGTGGTCCACGGTCGGTTTCTTGCCTGCGAAGTCACCCCTGAAACCCGTTCGGAGACCGGATGGTAACACAATTGGGGATATAAGCTCCAAACCGGGCGTCAATCCGTTTGTTGTTCCCGATTCTCCCACTCATAAACGATGTTCACCGTGGTTAAACTCCGTGTGGCCACGGTCCGTTCCTCACGTTCATAATACGTCGTGTAGCTGTACTGGAGGTCCACCCATCCCAGAAGATCCACGGTAACGCGCCCGTCCCATCGCAGGGTGTAGTCCTGGACGTCCTCGGTGGGGGTGAACAGTTCCAGTTCGGTCGAATAACGGACCCCCTCGCGGATTTCCACCTCGTACTCCCCGTAGAATTCATAGAAGGAATCCCATTCGGAGTCCTCGGGCGGTGCCCCGGGAAGGGTATTCCAGCGGCGGTTTGCCCGCAGACCGAGCAGCGTTTCCAACACCCCCCAGCGCTCCGAATCCAGCCAGTAGCGGCCCAGGCCGGCTGAAAAATCCCCCCGGGTGGGCTGGTTGAAGTTGTCGATGTTGGTGCGTCCCCGTGCCCGTCCGTAGTAATGGGTTCGTGAGCCGGGCCAGACTTCCCATCGGATCAGGCTGCTGACGTCGATTTCGTCGTCGATAATGTCCCCGTCGGATCGTCCGTGCGAGACGTTAAATCGGTGATCCTCCTCCCAGCGTCCGAGGTGGCGCTGGAGCCGGCTCCGGAGACGGGCCAGCCAGTCGGTGCTTCGTTCCGCGTCCCCGATGCCGCTGACCCCGGGGTAGACGTCCGCGTGGGATTGCCTGGAGAGGGACAGGTTGAAGGCAAACCGGGCGTCCGCG
>CAYPTI010000114.1:0-5711 GCA_964413525.1 uncultured bacterium
ACAACCCCGTCGAGCTGAAGCAGCGAGTTCACGAAACCGCCTCCTTCATAGCCTTCCACCGGCGTTCGGGATGGTCGGTATCCATCAGCCATCCGATGCCGGCGGCCCCGAAAGCCCCCGCGTCCCGACACGTCCTGGCGAGCTCCGGGGTAACCCCGCCCAGGGCGATGACCGGTATTTGAGCCGTATTACAAAGTTGACGAACGCCGTCGACCCCGACGCACTCCGTTTGGCTAAGCTTCGGTTTGCTCGGGGTGGGTGCCACGGGACCATAACAGACATACTCGGCCCCGTTGACTTCAGCTCGTCTGGCCTCGTTCAGGGAATGAACCGAGCATCCCACGAGGTCTCCCGGGGAAAGGAGATTCCGCAGGCGTTGTACCGGCAGACCGTTCCCGGGCCGGTGAACGCCGTCCGCCCCAACCAGCCGGGCCAGGTCGGCCCGACCGTTGATCAGGATTGTTGTTTCGTCGCCATAACCAATGGAGTCGCAGGCAATTTCGTACCGTTCACGGTCGGAACGGGTCTTGTCGCGGATCTGAATCGCGGGAACCCCCAGTTCGGCCAGGGTACGAATTCGATCGGTCACCGGCACCGGACACCGTGTCTGGTCGGTGATGGCGAGATAACGAAACATCAAGAACCTCCGTTCGTTGACTCGAAGGGGGGTTGTGGGTAGGCTATGGTTATCCCTTCGATTAAGCGAAGCTGATTGCCGGTAAATGAATTGAATGGTAACCGAATGTTGATTTCTGGACGTAACGATTCATCGTCGATCTTTACAGTTGAACGGTCCGGTTTGATGGTCCTGGTGATCGGTGCTCGCTGATCGGTTCCGGAGGTGCCGATTCAGTGAATTTTACACTACCTACCCTCTCTTTCGAGCAAATTCTCATCCTGATTGGTATCGGTCTGGTCCTGTTTCTGGCGGGGTATGTTGTCCGTCAGTGGCTGGCACGTCGAGTTTTACACGGGGCCGAGCAGCGGGCCGACGAGATCCTGGAGGAAGCCGAGCGGGAGGCCGAATCCCGTAAGAAGGAAATTCTCTGGGAGGCTCGTGAGGAAGCGGAGCAGAAGAAGGAAGAACTGGAAGAACAGCTCGACGAGGAACGGCAGAAACTTGAACTTAGGGAAGAGGAACTGCAGGAGAAGGAACAGGAACTTGAGGAGCGTCTCGACGAAGTTTACGACGAGATCGAGGACCTCAAGGACCGCCGGGAGGAACTGGACGAGCGGGAGGAGGCGGTGCGGGAGAAATTCCGCGAAGCCGAGGATAAGCTGGAACAGATCTCCGGTCTTACCGCCGATCAGGCGCGCGAACGGCTCCGTGAGTCCCTGGAGGAAGAGGCGCGAAAACAGGCGGCCCAGAACATCCGGAAGATTGAAACCCAGGCCAAACAGGAGGCGGAGAACCGGGCCCGCCGGATCGTCGCCCGGGCGCTCCAGCGGTGTGCGGTCGAACAGACCACTGAGTCCACGGTTCAGGTCGTGGATTTACCGTCCGACGACATGAAGGGCCGGATCATCGGCCGGGACGGCCGCAACATCCGGGCCTTTGAGAAGGCCACCGGGGTAGACCTGATCGTTGACGACACCCCGGAGGCCGTGTCCATCTCCTGCTTTCACCCCATCCGACGGGAGGTGGCGCGAGTCACCCTGGAGAAACTTATCGTGGACGGTCGAATCCAGCCGGCCCGGATCGAGGAAACTTACGAGAAGACCCGGGAAGAACTCGAGGAGCAGATCATTGAAATTGGTCAGCAGGCCCTGACGGAAGTGGGCGTTCCCGGGGTGGCGGACGAACTGGTGCGTCGGCTGGGCCGGCTGAAATTCTTCGTCGAGGCGGGCCAGAACCAGCTGGAACATTCCGTTCAGGTGGCTCATCTCGCCGAACTGATCGCCAACGAGATGGGGGCCGACGCCGAGATGGCCAAGCGCTGCGGGATTCTCCACGCCATCGGCAAAACCGAGTCGCATGAGAACGGACAGTCCTACGCCCAGGCCGGGGCGAACCTGGCCGAGAAACACGGGGAACCCGAACCGGTCATTTACGCCATCTCCGCTCATACCGAGGAGAAACCCTTTCAGACGGTGGAAGGCATCATCACCCACGTGGCGTTTTTAATTTCGATCAATCGTCCCGGGGCCCGCCGGGACAAGTTTCAGAGCTTCATCAACCGGCTTGAAAACATGGAATCCCTCGCCGAAGGATTTGAGGGGGTCGACGATGCCTTCGCCATCCAGGCCGGACGGGAACTGCGTGTGGTGGTTCAGGACGAACAGGTCGACGACAGCGAGGCCGAATACCTGGCCCGGCAGATCGTCGACCGGTTGAACGAAGAAATCGATTTTCCCGATCAGGTCAAAGTATCCCTGCTGCGGGAAAAACGGGTGATTGATTACGCGCGCTGATTCATACCTGCCATTCCCGCCGACTGAGCGCGATTCCGCCGGGTGAGGATTGATTCCCCGGACTGGATCCCTCGCCGTTCCGGGCCTCACCGGAGGATTGATGATTGAACATGAACATATTTATGATCGGTGACATTGTGAGCGGCCCTGGACGGTCCGTCGTTCGGGATTACCTGGCCGGCCGGGACGATCTGGATTTCGTCGTGGCCAACGGGGAAAACGCAGCCGGGGGGCTGGGCATTACCGAACAAATCGCCTTTCAGCTTCAGGAATACGGCGTGGATGTCATCACCACGGGAAATCACGTCTGGAAAAAGACCGACTTTGTCGATCGGCTCGAAGAAGATCCGGAGCCCCTGAACACCCTTCGGCCGCTCAATTATCCCGCGCCGGCTCCGGGACCGGGGTACCGGTCGTACCGGTGCGACGGGACGGACATTCTGGTGGTCAACCTTCAGGGTCGTACCTTCATGGAACCGATCGACTGCCCGTTTGAGCGGATTGACAACCTGCTCGAGGAACGGGACGAGGACGTTATCCTGGTCGATTTTCACGCCGAGGCGACGAGCGAAAAACGGGCCATGGCTCAATACCTGGACGGTCGGGTGACGGCCGTCGTGGGGACTCACACCCATGTTCAGACCGCCGATGAACAAATTCTGGCCGACGGGACGGCCTACCTGACCGACCTCGGGATGACCGGCCCGTACAACTCAACCATCGGGGTCCGGCACGAACTCGCCCGGAAACGGTTTTTGACGGGACGGCCCACACGGTTTAAGGTTGAGAAGCGGGGACCCCGGATGATTAACGGTCTGATCGTGTCGCTGGACGACAATGCCGTAACGAACGTGGAGCGAGTGAACGAACAGCTTCCGGAGAGGACGCACTAACGTGAGCGATTCTACGGACGACCAGTCCGACGACGGTCCCCAGCTGTTGAGGGTCTCGTCCAATTCCAGCCCGACCTCGGTCGCCGGAGCCATAGCGGGGTTCATCGGCGAGGATGGCGAAGTTCAGCTTCAGAGCATCGGAGCGGCTGCCGTCAACCAGGCCACCAAGGCGATCGCCATCGCACGGGGATACGTGGCCTCCAGCGGCCACGATCTGATCTGCGTTCCGGCCTTCGTTGACGTGGAGATCGACGGTGAGGAACGAACGGCGATCCGGTTTACCGTTCGTCCCCGCGACTGAGCCGGCGTCAGCCCCCACCATGACCATGGAGACCGCCAACCGGATTGACGGGCAATCTCTGGCCGACGACCGGCTGAACGACGTTCGCCAGCGCAGTGAAGGACTTCCCCGATCCCCCCGCCTTCACGTCATTACCGCCGTCAGCGACGACGCCACCCGGAGCTACATTCGACAGAAGTCAACCAGCGCCGGTCGGGTGGGCATCGAAACCCGCGTCCACGATTTTTCGGAAGACTCCCGACCTGAGGACGCCCTGGAAACCATCCGGGAACTCAACAACGATCCCCGGGCGGACGGCATCATCGTTCAGCTTCCCCTGCCGGAGGGCTGGCCGGAATCCCGCCTGCTTGAAGCCGTGGACCCGGCACGGGACGTCGACGGCCTCCACCCCTACAACTTTGGCCGGTTGCTCAGCGGGGAGGACCCCCTGTTCATCCCGCCAACCCCCCTGGGGATTCTGTCCATGCTCTCTGCTTATGACGTAGACCTGTCAGGGCTCCATGCCGCGCTTGTCGGCATGGGTCGGCTGGTCGGCCGCCCGCTCTCCCAGGAACTGTTGAACCGTGATGCAACCGTCGTGTGTCTGCATAAGATGAGCCGGGAGGTTCGGGCCGAGACCCGGCGGGCTCAGCTGATCGTGGCGGCCGCCGGGGTACCCCGGTTGATCGGGCCGGACCACGTTTCCGACGGGACCATCGTCATCGACGCGGGCATTCACCGGATGGGGGACGAACTGGTCGGGGACGTGGACTTTGAACCCGTGGCTGAGAAGGCTCGCCTCATCACGCCGGTGCCGGGCGGCGTCGGCCCGATGACCGTGGCCTGCCTGCTATCCAACACGGTGAAGTCGTCCGAACGACGCCAGCAGAACTGATGCAGCCGGAGGAGGTTCGGAAGAAGGACGCTCCCCTTTCCGTCACCGAAGTCACCCGGGCGTTACAGGACCTGATCCGAAATTCCTTTCCCGGCTTAACCGTCGAGGGAGAGATCTCCGACTTCACCCACTACCGTTCCTCCGGCCACATGTACTTCAGTCTTTCCGACGAGGAATCCACCCTTCCCGCCGTGATGTTCCGGCGGGCCAACCAGGCGCTCGACTTCGATCCCGAAGAAGGGATGCAGGTGGTCGTGGAGGGCCACCTCGACGTGTACGTTCCCCGGGGGCAGTACCAGATCATCGTCGAACAGATGCGCCCCGCCGGGCGCGGGGAACTGGAACGGGAATTCGAGGAGTTGAAACGGAAACTGGAGAAGGAAGGGGCGCTGAAGGCCGACCGGAAGCGCCCCCTGCCGGAACTGCCCGGAACGATCGGGGTGGTGACCTCCGGGGACGGGGCCGCCTTCTGGGACATCGTCCGGACCGTCCGCAACCGCTGTCCGGTGGTCCGGGTGGTGCTGTATCCCTGTCGGGTGAACGGGAAGGAGTCCGGCGAAGAGATCGCCCGCGCGATCCGGCGGTTGCCCGAGCTGGTTGATATCGACTGTATGATCGTCGGTCGGGGCGGAGGGAGTCCGGAGGACCTGTGGGGATTTAACACCGAACCGGTGGCCCGGGCCATCCTGGATTGTCCGGTGCCCGTGATCAGCGCCGTGGGACACGAAGTGGACGTCACCATTGCCGACCTGGTGGCCGATCACCGGTCTCCGACCCCCACCGCGGCCGGGGAGGACGTCGTTCCCTCACGGGAGGAACTGTTGAGGCTTCTCGGGGATCACCGTCGTCGCCTGCGGTCGGCCTATCGTCACCCGCTGGAGCGCCGGAGGGACCAAATCCGGTTTCTGGCGGAAAAGCCGGTCTTTCAGTCCCCGGAGTCCATGCTGGAGGTCCACCGGGAGCAATTTCGCACGGTCCGGGACCGCTTCCGTCGCGGGGTTGAAGCAGCCCTCGGACGATCCGTCGATCGGTTCGAGCGGGTCCGACAGCGGCTTCGGGCCCTGGATCCTCGTTCCGTGCTGAACCGGGGATACACCCTGGTTGAGGACGGGGACGGCCGGGTGCTCCCCTCCGTGGAGGAGGTCGAGTCCGGCGACCGGATCCTCGTGCGCTGGTCGGATGGAACGGCTGACGCCACGGTCGACGGGACGCAATCCGACGACTCCTGAAC
>CAYPTI010000115.1:0-5515 GCA_964413525.1 uncultured bacterium
GTTTCAACACGCGATCCCGTTCGGGCACCTTGATCACGTACTGATAATAGACGTGTTCGGCCGGGGAAAGGACCGACGGAACGTCGATCATCGGGTGGTCCCCGAAGGCGCCGTTGTACCGTTCGGCGTGGTCCCGGCGGGTTTCGTTCCACTCGTCGAGATACGGGAGTTTGACGTTCAACACGGCTGCCTGAATCCCGTCCATGCGTTCGTTGTAACCAACTTCCACGTGGCCGTAGTGACTGTCCCGGCCGTGGTTCCGTAACTTTCGAAGCCGAGCGGCCAGTTCCCCGTCGTCGGTGGTCACGGCTCCGGCGTCGCCGAAGGCGCCGAGATTTTTAGCGGGATAAAAACTGAACGCGGCCATGTCGCCCAGCGACCCCACCCGGTGATCGTTCCAGCACGCCCCGTGAGCCTGGGCGGCATCCTCAATGAGTCGTAAATCGTGAAGGTCGGCCAGGTCCCGCAATCCGTCCATGTCAGCCGGTTGACCGTACAGGTGAACGGCGACGATGGCCCGGGTATCCGGGGTGATGGCCTGCTCGACGGCAGCGGGATCCAGGTTGAAGGTGTCCGGGTTAACGTCGGCAAAGACCGGTTCGATGTTTTTGTGAATGAGGGGTTCCACGGTGGCCGTAAAGGTGAACGGGGACGTGATGACCTCATCCCCCGGTTCGAGATCCAGGCAGGAATAAATGAGTTTTAACGCGGCCGTTCCACTGCTCACGGCAACGGCGTGCTCGGTCCCGCAGTAGGAGGAGAACTGGCGTTCAAAATCCTGGGCCGCCTCCCCCAGAATAAAACACGACGAATCCAGAATGTCCTGCAGGGCCTCGTCGATCTCCTCTCGAAGCGCATTGTATTGCTGTTTGAGGTCAACCGTTGGAACTTTCAAGCGGACACTCCTTGTCAAAGATTGAAGCAGTATAGCGAACGTCTGACCGGCTTAGCAAATTGCACCGACACCATGGATCGTTCGGTCGCGGGCTGCTCGATCAGTCCGGAAGCGGTTCTCCGGTTTCGGGATCGAGTTCACGACGTCGGAATTCCTTCATGATGATCTTCTGTTCGGACCCGTCGTAACGGTGCCAGTACCGGTTGTATTCACGAACAAGGTCCTCGTCGGAGGCCTCCTGGGTGATGGTATAGAGGGTGTCGAGGGTCGGTTCGATGTCCCCTACCTCAACCTCCTCTGATCCATCGCCATCGGTCCTCCGATCAACCCCCTCCGGTTCCTCCCCGGCGGGCTCGGGCGGTTCCGAGCCCTCGGGTTGGGCCGATGACCCCTGAATGGCACCGCCGTCCGGTTCACCACTCGCCCCGGTCGGTTCCGGGGAACCGGAACGGTACTCTGGTTTCAGGGTCGGCTCCAGCTCATTCACCTCACCGGCCTCCACCCAGGTTTCGTCCCCGACCGGACAGACCCGGGTACCGGGCTCAAGTCTCCCCTCCAGTTCCTCCAGGGGAAAGGGACCGAGAACCTCACCGTCATGGTAGACGTACCATTGACTCATGATCCGTTCACCTCACCGGGTCACGCCGTAATCGGGTCGTTTCTCGATCCGGATGTCTTCGCCGTCCAGGAACATGTAAATCGTCCCGGACGATTCGGTGGAGTGGACTTCCCCGTATTCGGAAAGCCGGCTGACCACCGCGGGCACGGGATGACCGTACGTATTGTAGTAGCCCACCATGCAGACCGAATGGTCCGGCTTGACGAAATGGACGAACTCGGGCGTGGAGGAGGTGGCGCTGCAGTGGTGGGAAGCCTTATAAATATCCACGTCGAGCTGCGTCCCCCATTCTCCCATCAACTCCCGCTCTCCGGGTCGTTCGGTATCCCCGGGGAGAAGAACACTTGTTTCTCCGTAGTACAGCAGGATAGTCAGGCTGGCGTCATTGACGCTTTCATGCGGTCCGCCCTCCGGAGCGGTCCGAAGCAACCAGGCGCCGACGTCCTCCCCCCAGTCCAGTTCCATGCCCTGCTCAAGGGTCCCTTGAGCCTCCCGGGACACGGGGGCACCCGGGGGCATGTTGAGCGGAACGCCGGTCTCCTCGATGGCGGCGAATTTGTCTTCCTGAATCCCGGCCGGATTGAGCATGCCGGAGATCCATACTTCGTCGATGGGAAAATCCCGGATCATCTCCGGGGCGGCCCCCATGTGATCGCCATGGGGATGACTGGAGACGAACAGGTCAAGCTTTTCAATGCCATTCTGACGAAAGAAGGGTCGCAGGAAGGTATTCCAGTTGTCGTGAACCTGCTGAACGGCGAATTCGGCCTCCTGGCCGGTGCCGGTGTCGATCAGGATGTTTCGTCCCATGGGCGTCTGAATAAAAATGGCGTCGCCCTGACCCACGTCCAGAAACACAAGCCCGAGTTCATCCGATTCGCGCTCCCTCAACAGCATTCCGGGATGGGTCGGCTCAAACTCCGTTTCCCCTTCCACCTGGACGGAGGGGGGACCGCTGGCGACCCGCTCGGCGGACATCTCCACCAGTGTCGCATACCCCTGGTAGGCGAACGTCCACACGCCCGCCGTGACCACCGCGAAGACGACGACCACGACCCATCCCCCGGTCCGGGATCCGGACTCGTCCACTCGCCCCCCGTGCTGTTGTTTGGCCTTCCGATACCGGTCGAAATCATTAACCATCAGGAATCGTCCACCCGCTGGGGCACCCGTCCGTCAAAATGAATCTCATCAACAAATTGTTCGATCATCGAGCCACCGATTCCACTGATTTGATTCAGTTCGTAAAAGGAATGAATTCCTCCCCATTCCTCCCTGGTTTCCAGGATATCTTCCGCCGTGGCGGGCCCCACTCCTTCCAGTTGCTGGAGCTGCTCCGACGTCGCGTCGTTCAAGTTCAACCGGCCGGAGGTCCCGTAGTCCACATAGGTAATTCCGAAGCGCTCCCGGTCCTCCTCCTTCATCAACCGGATCCACTCCTCGGTACCCCGTTCCTGCTGAAGCTGACCGGACTCGACCGGGGAGAGTTCAAAGGTTACCTCGGGAAGTTCGGAGGGATCCGGCGCCGGGGTTGGTTCCAGGTTGCCCGGTTCCAGAGCGGGTTCAGCCCGTTCAACTCGTACCTGACCGGACTCGTCGGCCGACGCCCGTTCAAACCCCACCTGGATCCAGATGCCGGGGACCGCGGCCACCAGGAGCACGGCGAACAACCCGACCAGCGCGGTCTGCAGTTTGGTCATCGTGATCCCTCACCCCAAGGACAGCACGGGAGACCTCGCCGGCAGGGGGTCAAACGGATCCGTAAGCGATCCATGGTTTACACGAATCGAGGTTCGCGGGATAACGACTCAAACTCGGGATGTCGGGCAAGGAAATCATCCCAGATGTCGGACCCCTGAGGAATGACGATCAGTTCGTTTTCCTCGGCAAACTCGTAGGCCTTCCGGGCCAGCAAATCCTTGATCCAGGTCCGGATTCGCTCGTCCTCGATGGTGTCGGGAAGTTCATAATGATGCAGGGTCAGGAATTTTGATCGGCGGGTGTAGGAGAGGTAGCACTTGCGGTACTCGACCGACGTCTTGAAAATTCCCTGGGAATCCTCCTGTTCCACCGGAGCGTCGATGACATGAGCCCGGAGCAACTCGTCCTCGGAAGGTTCGTCCCCCAGGTCCTCCAGCGACAGTTCCGGTTCCTCGGGTTCTTCCTCCTCTTCTTCCCCTTCCTTTGTCCCCCCCGACTCGGCCTCAACCGCCGCTTCGGGGTCCTCCTCGGCTACCTCCTCCGGAGCTTCTTCCTCCGCCTCGGGTTCCGATTCCGGTTCTTCCCGTTCCTCCTCCGAACCCTCCTCCGGTTTCCCGTCCGAAACCGGTTCGGCTTCGTCGGTCTCCTCGGCCGGCTGAGCCGATTCGGGTTCCTCCGCCTCCTCGGCTCCCCCGGACGGAGCCGCTCCGGGGCTGCGGCGGGATTGATCGGATTCCTCCACGGTTTCAAAGGCCCGCGGGACGCTCCACCATTCCGGAACCTCCGTGGCCTGATCGGCGTCCCTCTTCGCCTTCAGAACCCGGGCTTTGTATCGCTGGACCCGGGTCCGGGTCTCCTCGTCCATTTCGGCGACGTTTTCGGTCAACAACTCGTCCAGTTCGGGATCGTGTTCCAGCCCCGGCACGTCGGAAAAATCAACCTCCGGAACCTCGACGTCCTCGGCAGCGCCCGAAGCGGGCTGGTCGTCCGGTTCCGCCGGTTCGGGTTCCGGTTCCTCGGCCGGTGCCTGCTCCTCCTCCGGGGGCGTTTCTTCGGCTCCCTCTTCCGGTTCCCGGGCCGCTTCGCCGGATGACTCCGGTTCCGCTTCCGTCTCGGCGGGTTCGGACGGTTCCCCGTTTTCAGCGGGTTCTCCCTCCCGTTCGACGGCTTCCGCCGGGGGGGTCTCGGCCGGTTGCTCGGCTTCCCCGAGCAGTTCCTGTTCGGCTTCCCCCTCCACCCCGGATCCCGACCACCCGATCTTCGGCAACCCCTCTCGCTTCGGGGCCCGGGCTCGGGGTGCTCGCTGTTGTTTCGACTCGGCTGCCGGAGCCTCACCGGAACCATTGACCGCTTCGGCGGGTTCCGGGCGGGATTCCTCCTCGGCCTCGGAATCCCCGGAGGGTTCGGGTTCTTCGGCGGACTCCTCCGCTTCCGAATCCTCCCCGGTATCCTCCGATGGTTCGTCCCCGTCGGCCGTCCCTGAATCAAACTCATAATCGGCCGTCTCCGGGGCGCCTCCTCCCTGCCACCACTCCGGTTTGTCGGTGGACAGGTCCGCGTCCCGGATCGCCTTCAGTTTCCGGGCTTTGTACCGCTGCAGGTTAACCCGGGTCTCCTCATCCAGCTCGGCAACGGGGGTTGAAAGCAACCCCTCAAGCTGTTCGTCTTCTTCAAATCCGGGCACATCGCTCATGGATTCGTTCCTCCTGAATGGGTGGGGATGGTTATCCGCCGCGAACCCCTTCGCGGGCTCGCGTTAGGATAGAACATTGCGTCGTTTTTTTCACGTCCCCCGGCCAACCTCGGGAACGCCTGATTCACCGGTCCCGGTTCCTCCTCCGCTCAAGCCGATTTTCATAAAAAGACTTCAGAGCCAGGTACGGATCGACGGACACTTCTCGCATTTCCTCGTACCGGGGACCGAACTCGACAAACTCGTTGGTCAGCTGGAACCCGTGGAGGGCCACCCCGTACCCCGCGTGCAGGTCAACCGCCGTACTGTAGGTCGTTGGATGAGCCAGGGAATCCACCCCGAGGCCGGCCGAACCGCGAACCGACGACGGACCGTAAAAAGGAAGCACGAGGTAGGGACCGGGACCGAGCCCCAGCCGCCCAAGGGTCTGATCGAAGGTCCGGTTCCGCACCGGCAAATCGTCCTCCAGCACGTCAAACAATCCCCCCACCCCGATCGTAGTGTTGATCAGAAACCTCGCCAGACTGCGTTCCGCGTCGCGAAATTCCCCCTGGAACAACGAGTTGAGAAAATTCCTCGGTTCACGGAGGTTCGAAAAGAAATTACT
>CAYPTI010000116.1:0-5480 GCA_964413525.1 uncultured bacterium
TACACCGAGACCACCATGTGGTACCTGATCGGAGGAGGAGCCGCCGCGGTGGCGGGTCTGGTCTTGATGGTCGTCGACGTGTTTCCAACGACAGACTAACCGCACCAATTCGGAACGGCGGTCCCATCCCCGGCCGGGAAACGGTTCTTCCCGGCCCGGCGAGGAAGAGGTGCCGAACGAAGCCCCCGATCAGGCGACCGGTTCGGGTTTGTTGGCCCGAATGGCGTACCCGTAGGTTCCAAACGTCCGGGCGTTTTCTTCCCCTTCGGCCCCTTTAAAGGTGTCCACGGGCGGTCCGAACTCGACGTCGACCAGCCCCGCTTCCTCCATCACGTCCTGCCACCCTGCACACGGCAGGGCACCGGCAATTCAAGCGGTCCAGAGATCAACGTCCTGCTTGGCCTCCTCGGGAACGGGTTGTTCGACACAGATGTCGCTGACCTGGATCCGTCCCCCGGGCTTCAGCACCCGGTAGATCTCCCGATAGGCGGTCAACTTGTCGGGCACGAGGTTCAGGACGCCGTTGGAAATCGCGAGGTCGGCCCAGCCATCGGCCACCGGAAGTTCCTCGGCGGTGCCCTGGCGGAATTCGACGTTGCTCAGGCCGGCTTCCTCCGCGGCGGTTCGAGCCCGGTTCAGCATGGCCTCGTTCATGTCGACCCCGATCACCGTTCCGCCGGGGCCCACAACCCGGGCGGCGATCAACGAGTCGGTTCCCGCTCCCGAGCCGATGTCGATCACGGTTTCTCCTTCTTGAGGGAGACCGAACCGAAACAGGTTGGCCACCCCGGCAAAGGCTTCGGCGGCCCGGTCGGGGAGTCCCTGTACGAGTTCGGGCGGGTAATTCAGGTGATCGAGGGCCTTGCGACCGGTGTGGAAGTGCTGCTCGGCGTCCGGGTTCTCCGCGACTTCACGGTATTTGTCGCTGATCTCACTGTGGAGTCGATTTACGTCAACGGGCGTTTCCGTGCTCATGACGATCCCTCCTTCCGTTTTGGACCGCAATGCCCGGCAGGGCATCCGGTCCGGAGATTCGTTATGCTCTGACTGACAATCTAATACACCGAATGCCGGATGTCAAAATCTAGTTGACATTTCGTCAGCGGAGAGGCCCGGGACCGGGGAACGACTTCGGGGCGGAACGAAAATGAGTCATACTTTCTGGGCTGTATGAACACCGACCGCCAGCGGGGGAAACCGAGCCATGAACGATGCGATTCCGGGTTGGATACGACGCGGGGCAAAATACGGTCTGCTCGTCGGCTTCCTTGCCGTTCTTACGGTGTCGGCGTACGGGCTTTGGAGCATCAACCAGCAGGTGCGCTCCGCCTTCGGGGAAGAAAACTGGGCCGATCCCTCCCGCGTGTACGCTCGGGCGCCAGAACTGTATCCCGGGAAACCCTACTCGACGGAAACGTTTGAATCCCAATTGAAGGAACGGATGTACGTCCGATCCCGGACGCCGGATCAGTCGGGGGAGTACCGAAAGGACGGACAAACCTTCCTGGTTCACCTGCGCGGGTTCGAGCATTTCGATGAGCCGGAGCCCCGCCGCCGGGTGGAGTTTGTCTTCGGCGAAGGAAGGGTCCGATCGGTCCGGGCGGTGAACCCGGACGGGGAACGCAACCCCGGATCGGTCCGGCTGGAACCGATCGAGATCGGCACCTTCCATCCCACCCGGTATCAGGACTGGGTACCCGTGCGGTACGAGGAGATCCCCACCCTCCTGCGGGAGACGCTGGTGATGGTGGAAGATCGCCGGTTTTACGATCACTTCGGGCTGGATCCCATCGGGATCCTCCGAGCTCTTGTGGAAAATATTCAGCAGGGACGGATCGTCCAGGGCGGAAGCACCCTCACCCAGCAACTGGTCAAGAACCGGTTTCTCGGCAACCAGCAGACCCTCTGGCGAAAGGCCCGTGAAGCGGTCTACGCCCTGGTCACGGAATGGCACTACGACAAGGAGACGATCCTGCAGGCCTACGTCAACGAAGTTTACGTGGGTCAACTCGGGCGGGCGTCCATCCACGGGTTCGGCAAGGCAAGTCAGTACTTTTTTGGAACGACGGTGGAGGAATTGACCCCCAATCAGATGGCCATGATCGTGGGGTTGATCAAGGGACCTTCCACCTACGATCCGCGGGACCATCCCGACCGGGCGGTGGACCGGCGAAACCTTATCCTCGAGCAGATGCGTGAGGAGGACCTGATCGAACCGAACGAATTCGAGCGGTACGCGGGGAGGTCCCTCAACCTGGCGCCCCGGGATGCGATCAGCCTGTCACCCTATCCCGACTTTGTGGATCTGGTGAAACGGCGTCTGGAGGAAGAATACAGCAGCGAGGAATTGAGGGCCGGTGGACTGCGGGTTTTCACGACCCTGATCCCGGAGACCCAGCGAGCCATCCAGTCCGGTGTCAGCGAGGTTCTTCCGGGGCTGGAGACGGACCAAGGGATCGAGGAGGGGACGCTTGAGACGGGAGTCGTTATCGTCCGGGCTCAGACCGGGGAGATCACGGGGTTGATCGGAAGTCGTGATCCGGGGACCCCCGGGTTCAACCGGGCCGTTTCCCTCCACCGGCCGGTGGGGTCGGTCATCAAACCGGCCGTGTACCTGACAGCCCTGAAAAATCCCGAGAGCTATTCGCTGCTTACGAGGCTGGAGGATGAACCGCTCGAGTACTCCGCCGAAGGCGACACCACCGTCTGGTCACCCGGGAACTTTGACGGCGAGTTCCACGGCGAAATTCCGCTCCTCCAGGGTTTGGTGAATTCCCGCAATGCGGCGACCGCCCGCCTGGGGATCGAACTCGGATCGACCTCCGTCCATCAAACACTGGTTCAGCTGGGCATCGATCGGGAGGAACTGCACGAGTATCCGTCCCTCTACCTCGGGGCCGTCGATCTGTCGTTAATGGACGTGGCTCAGATGTATCAGACGCTGGCCAACCAGGGGTACAGGGCCCCGTTAAAAGCCGTGCTCGGCGTCACGACTCGATCGGGGGAACGACTCGAACAACGGGATCAGGAACTGGAGCGGACCGTCGATCCGGTCCCGGCGCACCTCATCGACACGGCACTTACCCGGACCGTCAGTCACGGGACGGGCCAGGCTCTGGACCGGTACCTGTCCGGGACGACCGTAGCCGGTAAAACGGGGACCACGCAGGGGTTTCGGGACAGCTGGTTTGCCGGATACAGTCGGAACCGTACGATGGTTGCCTGGATTGGTCGGGACGACTATTCCCCCACCGGGTTGACCGGGGCCACGGGAGCCCTGCGATTGTGGGGGGACCTGGGACGGAGACTGGACGTCCAATCGATCCGGGCCCGTCAACCGGAGGGCGTCGAGACGATGCTTGTCGATCGGGAGTCCTGGCTTCCGTCGGAGGGCAACTGCGAGGAGGAAATCGAGTTGCCCGTGGTCCCGGGAAGCGGACCCGAGGAGCGAGCCCCCTGTGCCGAATCAGGGGGACTTCTGAACTGGTTTGGGGCGCGATGACCGTGGCACGTCTGTTCACCGTTCGGCTGGGATTGGTTGTCGGACTGGTGCTCCTTCTGGGTTCCTGTGCCGTGAATCCGTCCCCGGAGCCACCGGGGGAGGAACGACCCGGTGAACCGGAAGCGGAACAGGAACAGCAGGCCGAGGAAACCGGGCAGTCGGAGGCGGTGGAGCGGTTGATCCGCCGGGCGAATCGTCTGCTGGAGGAACAACGGCCCTCCGAAGCCGAGGGAACCATCAACCGGGCGATGAACCTCGACTCCGATCACCCCGTCCTGTGGCATCAGCTGGCCCGCGTTCGACTTCAGCAGGATCGGTTTTCAGCCGCCGAGACCATGGCCATGCGTTCGCTTGATTTTACAACTGAAAATCAGGATCTTATACGTGAAAACTGGGAATTAATCTCGGAAGCTCGTGAGCAATCCGGGGACGTGGAAGGGGCCCGGGAAGCCCGGGAGCGGGCCGGGTTGGACTAGCCCGAACGTCGGTTGAATGACGGAACCATGGACATCGACCTCACAAAAACGGAACGTTCAGTAAGGGTTGCGTGGAGATGAACGGACGAACGCGACCCAGGTAACCCAGCACTTATTCCGGAAGGAGGAGCACCCGTGGCGGACGTTTATGACGCCATCATCATCGGATCCGGACAGGGCGGGACGCCGCTGGCGGTCAAGCTGGCCGACCAGGGGTGGGAGGTCGTCCTGATCGAAAAGGATCGACTCGGGGGAACCTGCGTTAACGTGGGCTGTACCCCCACCAAAACGCTCGTGGCCAGCGCTCGAGCCGCCCACGTCGCCCAAACGGGAGGGGACCTCGGGGTGAAGGCCGAGGTCACGGTGGATTTTGAGACGGTCATGGAGCGCAAGGATCGGATTGTGTCCTCGTTTCGTGAAGGAGTGCAGGACCGGGTCGACCGTGAGGGACTGACCCTGGTTCGGGGGGAGGCCCGGTTTGAGGGTCCGCGAACGATCAGGGCGGTCGGAACCGAACTCCAATCCGACCGGATCGTCATCAACGCCGGTCAGCGGCCGCTGATCCCGCCGATTGACGGATTGGACGACGTCGATTACCTGACCTCCACCGATCTGCTGGGCATCGACCGGTTGCCCGACCATCTTCTTGTGGTGGGAGGAGGGTACGTGGGCTGTGAATTCGCTCAGATGTTCCGCCGGTTCGGGAGCAAGGTGACGATTGTTGAGGGCGATGAGCGATTGCTGCTCCGGGAGGACGAGGACATCAGCCGGGAGGTCGAATCCGTGTTCGAGCGGGAAGGAATCAGGGTCGAGACCGGATCCCGGGTGCAGTCGGTTGGCCGGTCGGAGGGGACGGTGGTGGTGGAATCGGAAGATCTCACCCTATCCGGGGACGAACTGCTGGTGGCCACCGGCCGGCGCTCGAACGCCGATCGGCTCGCGATTGAGGAGGCCGGGATCGAGTTGGACGAGGGGGGGAATGTTCCCGTCGATGAAGCGTTTCGGACGGACCAGGACGGGATCTGGGCCATCGGGGACGTGACGGGAAACGCTCCGTTCACGAACGTTTCCTATCACGACCATCAGATCCTGTATGAGGACTGGATTGAAGGGGGTAGCGACCGGACTCGGCCCGGTGAACGGAACGTAACCCATGCGGTGTTCGTCGATCCCCCCGTGGCCGGGGTCGGGTTGAACGAGCGTGAGGCCCGTGAGAAGGAGGTGGATTACCGGGTTGCCAGCACGCCGATGACCCATGTGGCAAGAGGGATCGAAACCGGGGAAACGGACGGGTTGTTGAAAGTCCTGGTCGATCCGGAATCACGCCAGATCCTTGGCGCTTCGGTGATGGGAATCCGGGCCGACGACATCATTCACGTGTTCACGTCCCTCATGGACTCCGGCTCCCCGTACGATGTGCTGGAGGACATGATCTGCGTCCATCCGGCGGTGGCGGAAGCCCTTCCGGTGCTGGTTCGAAAGCTGGAGGAGTGAACAGCGAA
>CAYPTI010000117.1:0-1168 GCA_964413525.1 uncultured bacterium
CGGATGGAACGGCTGACGCCACGGTCGACGGGACGCAATCCGACGACTCCTGAACGTTCACGGTCATCCCGACGCATAACCCTCCCTGCGTTCTCCCCTGAACCCGGCCCGGTGACCGGTAATCCACGACTGCTCTGCGTTTTTTAATGGGTCTTTGTTTCCTTTTTCCTGCTTCCCGGTTTGCCGTTTTTGGACATTGTTTTGATCCGTCAACCCTCAACCGTTTTTCTGTCTTTGTTTTCTCCGTCAACTGTCAACAGTCAACGGTCAACTATCTTTTCTCGACCCACGACCGCCAAGACTCACGACTGCATTTCTCCCCCGACCGCTAGGACTGCCCGGACTCACGACTCACGACTGCCTCGACCGCCCAGACTGCCCAGACCGCCTCTACGAGTTTGATTGCATTAAACGAGTGTGGTACCATTATGATGCCGATTGTCATACGATTGGAGAGGAGGACGGGCAATGGGAAAAAAAACTCGGATAAGCGCTCGAGTGAGTGAAGAGGTTAAGGAAGAAGCCGAGCAGATTTTTGAGCAAATGGGTTTGTCCACCTCGACGGCCGTCTCTCTTTTTATGAACCAGGTTGTACGGGAACGGGGTTTCCCGTTCCGGCCCAGTTTAACTCCCAATAAAACGACCCGGGAGGCCATCGAGCGGGTCCGGTCCGGTAATGTGGAAGGATTTGAGGACGAAGACGAGATGTTTGACGAACTGGGAATGAACTAGCCGATCCCTGCCGATTCGTTTTCCGAAGTAGCCTTTGACCGCCAGTTCAGGAAAGACCTGCAGCGAATGAAGCGGCGAGGAGCTGAAATTGAAGAACTCCGTTCCGTGATGAAAAGGTTAATCAGGAAGGAACGCCTTGAATCGCGATATCAGCCCCATCGTCTGACCGGAGACTGGAACGATCATTGGGAATGTCACATCAAGCATGATTGGCTTCTTATCTGGCATGTTGATCGGAACAAGGATCGGATTACCTTTGTACGAACAGGCTCCCACGACGACTTGTTTGATTGACGGTTCATGAACAATCCAGCGTACTCCCCAAAACTCAGGTGTAGCCTCTTTTTCCCTGCGGTCAACGTCCCACGACCCACGACTCCGCAGACTGGCAGGACGTTTTTTTGTCCCTGACTACAGACCATCGACAACCGACTAC
>CAYPTI010000117.1:1268-5458 GCA_964413525.1 uncultured bacterium
CACGACTGCGTTCCCTTACGTTCAATGTCCTCAACCGCGTTCCTCTGAACGGCACCGCCGCTGCCTGATAAGATGTCCGCCGGACGGCGGAAAGGACGGGTCGAACCAACGTGGACAGTGAATCCGAGCCCAACCCGGATCAGACCGACCTGGTGGATTACGTCGATTACGAATCCACCGCCGAAACCCCATCCGACGGAGAGGACGGACCCCCCATGACCGAGGTACCCGAGGGCGAGTACGAGGAACCGGAGGATTTTCAGCAGGCGATGGACCGGCTTGAGGACCTGGCCCGGAGGCTGGAATCGGGCGAACTTCCCCTGGAGGAGGCCATGAACTCCTATCGGGAAGGTCAGCGATTGATCGAGTACTGTCAGGAACGACTGGAGGAGGCCGAGATGGTGATCGAAGAGGTTCAGGAGGACGAAGACGAGGTCCGGATTGAACCGAAGGAGGACGAGGAGTGAGCGGGTTTGAGTTTCCCGATTTTTATCAGACCCAGCGTCGCCGGGTCGACGAGGCCCTTGGACGAAGGCTACCCGATGGTGAAGGGGAGGTCCCGGAACTTCTTGCTCGGTCCATGCGGTACACGGTGCTCTCGGGCGGGAAGCGGTTGCGCGGGGTTCTGGTCCTGGAAACGGGTCGACTGGGCGATGGACAGTCGGAACCGGCGCTGGAGGCCCTCGCCGCGGCCGTCGAACTGATCCATGCCTACTCGTTAATTCACGACGATCTCCCCGCCATGGACGACGACGAGTACCGGCGGGGCCAACCGTCCAATCACGTGGAATTCGGGGAGGACATCGCCATTCTCGCCGGGGACGCCCTGTTGAATCTCGCCTACGAAACGGTGGGGTCGCTTCCCGAACTCGGGCTCTCCGCGAAGACGACCCTGAGAATTTTGCAGGAGTTATCGCATGAGTCCGGAGGAGCCGGATTGATCGGGGGTCAGGTCCTGGACCTCAACCTGGATCCCGAGGGAACGACCCGGGAGGACGTTCGACAGGTTCACCGGCTGAAGACAGGAGCCCTGATGCGCGGGGCCGTGGTTGCCGGTGCCCTGGCCGGAGGTCTGGAGGAGAAAACTCTTGACTCCACTTCCCGCTTCGGGGAGCGGCTGGGACTGATCTTCCAGATCAAAGATGATCTTCTGGAAGTGGGCGGTGAATTCGAGCAGCTGGGGAAGGATCCCGATTCGGACGTTTCCGCCGGAAAGAGGACCTACCCGGCCTTGCTCGGTGTGGAGGGCACCCGGGATCTGATGAAGGAACAGGCCGACCTTCTTCGCGGGGAACTTGAATCAATGGACGGGCCGACGGAACGACTCGAAACGATCGTTGACTTGATCGTCAACCGGGATCATTAAGCCCGCCTCCCGGAGACGCCCGTTTCCCGGATCGGGATCAGGTACGTTTCCCGGTTCGTCAGGCGATAATTGGGATGGCGGAGCGATTCAGCTATAATTGTTTCCCAACCGATGGAGGTAGCCCATGAGTTTTTCGCTGGATGAGATCCAGTCCCCAGCCGACGTGAAGGAGCTTCCCGAGGAGGATCTGCAGGAATTCGCTCAGGCCTGCCGGGAGCGGTTGATCGAGTCGGTCTCCCGGAGCGGCGGCCATTTCGGAGCCAGCCTCGGGGTCTGTGAGCTGACCGTGGCGCTTCACTACCTGTATGATTCCCCCGCCGACAAGCTGGTCTGGGACGTCGGTCATCAGGGCTACATCCACAAGATGCTCACCGGTCGAAACGACCGGCTGGAGAGCATCCGACAGGACGACGGTCTCGCCGCCTTCCTGAAGCGGTCCGAATCCGAACACGATATCTTCAACGCCGGTCATGCCTCCACTTCCATCTCGGCCGCCCTCGGCATTTCGGAAGCCTTCCGGACCCAGGAACGCGGCGACGAGGTGGTGGCCGTCATCGGGGACGGGGCCATCACCGCCGGGATGGCTTACGAGGCCATGAACAACGCCGGCTGGCTGGAGTCCGACCTCACCGTCATCCTGAACGACAACGGCATGTCGATCGCCGAGAACGTCGGGGCCCTGACCCGGTACTTCGATCGATTGGTCCACCTTCCCGCCTACGAACACCTTCGGGAGGACATCAAGAGCCTTCTCGAGGCCATTCCGGAGTTTGGTCAGCGTGCCCTCGGGGTTGCCAAACGGCTGGAGCGCGGGATGAAGAACATTATGCTGCCCCGGATCATGTTTGAGGAACTGGGGTTCGACTACCACGGACCCGTGGACGGCCATGAGATGTCCGAGTTGCTCCCGGCCCTCCGACGGGTGAAGGGGGATGAGGGTCCGCGGTTTCTTCACGTACTTACCGAGAAAGGCCACGGCTACGCGCCGGCCGAGGAGGACGAACAGTACGCCGGCCATTCCACCGGACCCTTCGTGGTGGAGACCGGGGAGCCCCGGACCAACGGCGGCCCCTCGCGACCCAAGTGGTCCAAGTGGGTCGGTAAGACTTTGACCGACCTGGCCGACGAGAACGACCGAATCCACGCCATTACCGCCGCCATGCGCAAGGGCACCCAGACGGTCCAGTTTGCCGACCGTCATCCGGACCGGTTCTACGACGTGGGCATCGCCGAACAGCACGCCGTGACCTTCGCCGGCGGTCTCGCCACTCAGGGCGAATCCCCCTTCGTATGCATCTATTCGACCTTTCTCCAGCGCGCCTTCGATCAGGTGATCCACGACGTCTGCCTGATGGATCTGCCGGTCCGGTTCATCCTCGACCGCGCCGGCATCGTGGGCGGGGACGGGGAGACCCACCAGGGGATTCATGACATGGTCTACCTGCGATCCCTGCCGAACATCGTCCTGGGGGCCCCGGCCACGGCCCATGATATGCAGCGGTTCATCAAGACGGCCGAACTCCACGACAGCGGGCCCATCGCCGTGCGGGTGCCCCGGATGACGGTGGACGCCGCCGACCCGCTTCCCGTTGGGGACCTGGATTCCTACGAGGTAGGGGAGGGGAAAATCCTTCGCCGGGGAGGCGACGTCGCCCTCCTGGCGGTGGGCCCCCTGCTGTCCATTGCCCGGGAGGGAGCCCGAAGGCTGGACGGAGAAGGCATCGAGGCCACGGTTGTCGACATGCGCTGGATCAAGCCCCTCGACCGGGACTTGCTCTCCGAGGTGGTGCCTTCGGTGGACGCCGTGGTGACCGTCGAGGAAGGGATGATTCGGGGCGGGTTCGGTTCCGCGGTGCTTGAGTGGATGGCGGAGGAAAATCAACTGACGTCCTGCCGGCGGATGGGCGTCCCCACCGGGTTGGTCCCCCACGGCAGCCGTGAACGGTACCTGGAGGAATTCGACCTGACGCCGGAGGGCGTCGTCCGTAACGCCCGGGAGGCCCTCCAGAACCGTGACCAGGCGCCGGCGACTCGATAAGGCGCTGGTGGAGCGGGATCTGGCCCGCAGCCGTGGCCAGGCCAAACGGTTGATCGACGACCGGAAGATCCTCGTGAACGGATTTCCCGCCGATAAGCCCTCCACCCTTGTGGAACATGACGATCACCTCACCGTGACCGGCGATGACCCGGACTGGGTTGGCCGCGGCGCCAGGAAGATCTGGCCCCTCCTGGAGGCAGGCCGGATCGATCCGGAAGGACGCGTCTGCCTCGACGTTGGTTCCTCCACCGGCGGGTTCACCCAGGCCCTGCTGCGAGCCGGGGCCTCGAAGGTCCACGCCGTGGACGTGGGCTACGGACAGCTCGTGACATCGCTGCGCCGGGATGATCGAGTCCGGGTGCGGGAACGGACCAACTTCCGCCATGCCGACGCCGATGATTTTCAGCCGACCCCGACCGTCGTCACGATGGACGTTTCCTTCATTTCCGTCGTCAAGCTGCTCCCGGCCCTGAACCGGGTCATGGACGAGGATTCATCCGGTCTGATCCTGATCAAACCTCAGTTTGAAGCCGGTCCCGACGAGAATGTGGACGGGATCGTGAAGGATTTCTCCGTGATCCGGCGGGTTCTCCTGGAACGGATCGATGACCTGGCGGAAGCGGGATGGGGCGTGACGGAGGTGGACCTCAGTCCGGTGCCCGGCAGCGAGGGCAACCGGGAATTTTTCTTCACCCTTCAGCGGGCGACGGAACCCCGAGTTGGCCCGTCCCGCGTGGATCGAGCCCTTGAATCGGCGGAGGAACCCGTCGATGCTTGAACAACTGA
>CAYPTI010000118.1:0-1819 GCA_964413525.1 uncultured bacterium
TCGGAACGGCTCCCGTGAACATGTACCGGTGTTCGGGGTTGCAGGCCCCGCAGGTCGTGTAGAACAGCGGCCCCTCGTTCCGTTCAATGAAGGGGGCCACCGCCTTGGTGGTGTCGGTCAGGCCGTAGCCGATGATCGCGGCCACCCCGTCCCGGGACAGTTCCCGAGCGATGGTGATGGATCGTTCGGGATCGCTCTGTGTGTTTCGAACCTCAAGTTCGATCGGACGTCCGTCTATTCCTCCGTTTTCGTTGGCCCGTTCCACGGCCAGGCGAGCGGCCTGAAGGGTTTTTTCCCCGTACCAGGCAAAGGGTCCGGTCCGATCCACCGCCACACCGATCGTAACCGGATCGTCCTGGGCTGCGGCCGGGGACCAGAAGCCGGCTACGAACACCAGCCCCGCGACCAGCAACACGAGCCCCCAGATTATCCGTACGGTCCAACCGTCTTTCCACCGACGTTCCCGAGCTTGGTTCATGGTTCGCTCTCCTCCCGGAACAAGCAACTGAATATGGTTTGATCCGTCCGCAACGAAAAAATTTGACTCTTTTTTTGAGGGCGGTTTCTGAGACTATCGGTCATCTTCACCCTGTCAAGCAAAATTGAGGTCCCCTGGATCCGGCCTGTTGAAGCCGTCACGGCACCGATATTTCGGTTTGTGAATCGTTTCCTTGACAGGGAAGGGGCTGAAGCTAGTATGGCCATGGACTGAGAGTCTTCACTTGAGTTCCTTGATTTTAAAACTCAGGGAGGGAGATACCGAAGGAACGGTGTGGATAACAGAGACGCGATGGTGAATTCACCCAACCTGGAACTATAAACCGGAAGGATGAATCGGGATGAGGTTTGAGTGTTACACGGAGATTCAGATCCCGAGACATGTGGAACATGCGCCGGAGGAAGTACCGACCCATCACGAGAGTTTCCAGACCACGATGGACCTGATCGAGCAGGCGGATGCCTACGGATTCGACGTCTACAATTCGATCGATCATCATTATTTTGAGGATTTCGGCATTTCGGCCAACCCGCTTGCCACCTGGTCCGCGGCGGCTCAGCGGACCGATCAAATCCGGTTTCGAACCCTGCTTCACAACACCTCCCAGCACAACCCCACGGTGCTGGCCGGACAGATCACCCACGCCGATCACCTGACCGAAGGGCGGCTGGAACTCGGCATGGGCCGGGGGCACGCCTGGATTTTCCCCAAGGCGGGCATCAGCCTGGACGACGTGCGACCGCGTTCCAAGGAAGCCTACGACATCCTGGAAAAAGCGCTGGCCGGAGAGACGTTCGATTATCACGGGAAGTATTTTGACGTGGAAAACGTGACGATTGCCCCGGAGCCCTATCAGGACGAGTACAAAATCTACACCGGAGGCACCAGCGACAGCACCTACCGGGACGCCGGTCGGCGGGGCTGGGGGGTCGTGGTGCCGCCGTTGCTGCCGCTGGAAATCCTGGAGGAGCCGCTGGACATTTACCGCGACGAGTGTGCCAAACACGGCAATGAACCGGACATCGTGTTCCTGCACGCGGCCTACATCGAGGAGTCCGTCGAGCAGGCCCGGCGGGAGGCCGAACGGGCCATGCACGCCTTCCTGGAATGCAACGCGTGGCCGACCACCGATCTGCCCCCGGAGGATGAGATTCGCCGGAACGACTTTGACTTCTATCTATCGGGCGCGCTGGAGGGCCTGGCCGCCAAGAGCTGGGACGAGATCGTGGAGGAAGGCATTGCCTGGGCCGGACCTCCGCAGAAGATCGTCGACGAGATCGGGTACGTCAAGGAAAACCTTGAGGGACTCAAGTCGATCTG